>JAJSAE010000031.1 GCA_024281315.1 archaeon
ATTACAGGATAGACGGGCCGCCTGAAGACGAAAAAAGGCAGGAAGAAAAAGGGGGCGGAGAGATTCTTTTAAGCGGCGCGACATCCCAAAGGCCGCTGCACGGCATAAGAGGCACAATTCATTCCGAAGAGCAGAAAGAATACGAAGATCTGTTCGAGCAAACGAAAATAAGAGACCATGAAGAAATTCCAGAAGAATATGTTATCGCGGAAGAAGGAAAAGCAGATAGCGGGGGTCAGTATGACAGGATGCGGCCCCTTATAAAAACTTCGGGAACAGAATTTCTTATCTTCAGAACAGGGGAGAAAAATATTCTTTCCCTGCCAAAGAAAAAGGAGAGTTTCAGTTGCCCGCTTTGTGGAGAAAAGGTATCGTGGGGCACAACGAAATGTCCCTCATGCGGGGTGTCGTTTGCCTCTGTGGAAAGCGGGCTGGATGATGTTATCGGAGAGGAGATCGACGAGTATGGGAATAGTATTCTTCCCTGTGACATCAAGGTCAAAGCCATTCATCTGGACATGGAAAACGGAAGCAGCACCATATACGGCTCCGCAAAGAAAAGAGAAGAGAGTAAAGGCACATACGGATTCAACGACGATTTCCTTGCCGGCATATCGGCGATTGATTGATAAGAGGTGATAAGATGATAGATGCAACAAAAATATTGGAAGACGGAACGGCAGAAAAAATCCTTCTGAACGCATACAGAAGGTCAAAAACAGCAAAGCAGATAAGCGACAGTACGGGCATTCCCCTTGTGGAAGTGTACAAAAAGATAAGAGAGCTGGAGAAGATAGGCCTCGTACAGAAGGAGAAAAGCATAATCACAAAGAGCGGGAGAGCGAAAGCGGCGTATCGTTCAAATCTGGAAGATGCCTATGTCTTCTTCGATAACGGCCGCCTGAGAGTAAGGTTCGAAGTCGCAGCAGGAATGGCCAGGGCGTTCAGAAACAGATACAAAGCGGCATCCGGGCCAATAGGAGGTCAGAACAATGATTAAGAAACAGGTATTATCAGAACTCAAAATCAAAAAAGAGACTAGGTCAGAGGAGTATATATACTCCACAGGCAAATTGGGTTATGAAAGAAAGATGGAATGGTGAGATAAATGGACCCGATAGAAGCATCAAAGATAATAACGGACGAATATGCGGCAAAGATACTGGTAGCAACATACAAAAAACCAATGACAGCAATCGAACTGAGCAGGGATCTCAATATCCCCATAGCTGCATGTTACAGAAGACTGAAGGAACTGGAGTCCATGAAACTGGTGGCCTGCATTGAGAGGCGGCTCACCAGAAAAGGAAAGAGGATAAGCGTGTATCAGTCGCTACTGAAAAACGCCTACATATTCTTCGAGAATGGGAAAATAAGGGTAAGATTCGAGTTCGCCTCCGGTGCCACCGAAAACTTCGGGGGAGACTGGAAAGTTTTGGATATCCTTGAAAGATAAACTCCCTCCTACAGCCCCCTGGGGGACTTCGGTCCCCCTTCTTTTTTTCAATGCCAGTACTTCGGTAAAAAGCAAGTTTCCACCTAAAAAGTCACACCTGATAATCAGAAGTGAAAAGTATAAATAGAGGTACTCCATTCCTCTATTTGAAGGTGGAGGTAAGAAGAATGGACTCGATAGAAGCATCAAAAATGCTAACCGACGGATACTCGGCCAAAATTCTGGCTGCGACCATGTATCACCCCAGAAGTGCTCAGGAAATTTCCGTCAAATACGGAATTCCCATTGCAGCATGTTACAGAAGAATCAAGCAACTTGAGGACAGCGGACTTCTGGAATGCACGGAGAGAAGATTGAATCAGAAAGGGAAGAGGGTGAGCCTCTACATTTCCCGACTGAAGAACGCCTACATATTCTTTGAGGCGGGAAAGATAAGGGTAAAAATGCAGCTGACCACGGGAGCCACAAGAGAATTCTCAGGGTGGGACGAAAACGAAATCCTGAAAAAATAAAAATCGAACTGCCCGGACCTCCCGATCAAAACTCCTGCTTATCCTTTCATTCACCTTTTTGTACCTGTACTTCATTTATCTCATCTAAAAGGCGCAAACAGGGAAAAACGGTTTTTATCAAAAGCGATAATAGGATGATTGCCTATATATATCATGTGTGTCTATGCTAAACTGCTCCTCTTTCTGTTTTGGAACACGGGGGCGGGATTCCGCTCCCCCCTTTTTTCCAAAAGAGATGAGCCCAAGCAGGCCTGAGCATTCAATAATTTTTTAATACCAAAGGAGATGAGAGAAACGGGCAGAGAACTATCATGGCACCGGACTCTATGAACCATCTAAGAAATCGGTATCAATTTCAGAACAATACTTTTGTCTTTCACCCGACGAATCATTCCGTAAAGGCAGGTAAATGGCTTTTTTCCGTAGATAACAGGAGCATTATGAAGCATGTCCACGACCAGATGGTGCTCGGCTATAGCGGACAATCGCGATATGTGCTCGTCATCGGTCCCGACAAGCATAACAAAAATACCGTCGGAGTGCTTAACCGCACCTATGTGCTCAAATATCTGAAGCGGTGCATCTTTTCCATATATTGCCTGCAGAGTGTCCATTCCTATTACGGAGAGAAAGGGGACCTTCCGTCCTCGGAGGGAATACTCCACGCCCCCCCAATCAAGATCAGTCTGTACATCCTTTCCTTCCAGCCGGCTGCCCAGATACCTGTTTATGGATTCTTCCCTGCCATGCTCTAGCAGCTGTATATTTTTCTCTATCCGCTCGAAGGAAATGTCCCGATCCATCCTTTTCGCTATTTCTTCCCGACCCCTGCGCCTCGAAGGCAACCACGACACTCCGTGTCCCTCGGAAGCGAAGGCAGCTATCATGCGATATACAATCTCATCCGCATATTCTCTGGCCGCCTGCGACGAGATTTCAATAAGCAATACCTCCGAAGGGGAAAGACCTCCGCCGAGTACAACATCAATATCGGAATTTCCGGTGGAATAACGGCCTTCGGTACGGAAATTGCCGGGCAGCCTCCACATCCCGGGTGTCACAGGGGGTCTTTCTCTAATGGTTATATCGTAGATTCTTCCGCCGGAGAGGGTGATTATGTGCCTGTGATGCTTTATCTCATAGCCTCGAAGTTTCGAAACGATTATTTCACGATACCTTCTGCCCTCCGTTTCGGCCGAGTTCATATGTATGACACCGTCACCCAGATAATCAATGTGGCTGCTGCCTGCGGATTCGAGTATGTAAACAACATTGGTTCCGGAATTCTCAACCAGATCCTTCTGGATAGATGTAATGAGTTTATTAGCAGGGACGCCATATTTCTCACTGAGGGCGTCTATGCTGTCGAATACTATCAGGCTCCTCCGGGGAAGCGCACCCTCGACCGAATCGTACGCAAGGTCTATTTCAGGCATGTCGGAACCGAGGTCGAAGACCAGAGATTCGTCATCATACATCTCGGAGTCCTCATCCAGGCCCTCGATATCTCCCTCCAGCTTTTTTAACTCCGTCCGCGCCACAGTGTCCGGCATCTCATAAGCCCCCCGGGAGGAAAGAGTGTCCAGAAGAGCGAGTGCCGATGTCCTGACCTCTTCGGAATTCGGGGACACAGAAAGAGAGCGAAGGAAAGACCTTGCATCCATCAGCAGGCGATTACGACGGGCGCGTTCCCTGAGCCAAGGAAACTGAAGATAAAGCGACATGTCCGAAACCCGGGTGGAAATATACAGAGTGTTCTGCTCCGCGTCAAGAGCCTCTATTAGCTGTAGAGCCAGCGTTGTCTTGCCTGTTCCGGGCTCTCCGTGCACAATAAGAGAGTGCCCTCCGTCCAGTCTTAGAAATTCAAGCAGTTCTTCCGGTAACTCTCCTTTTGCTGACATCTGACCGGCAGGCCATTTACAGAGGGGTTTAAAAGTCTTTCGCAGTCCGTATCATAAACGATTTTATACGCCGAGCACGCAAAGAATGGGATAAAATCACGGCAAACCTTGCGGAGAACAGAGCCAGTTGAGTGGGGAAGCCGTAAGGAATTGTATTTTTCTGCACGGAACCACCCCTGGTCCCTTCCATTGAGGCATATATCTTGCTCTCGATAGCGCGAACAAACAGCACGAGAACACCGTATAGAACCAGAAGAAGGAACCACGCATTCAGGTCCACTAAAGGAGGATAGGATATTGACATGGAAGAGGTCAGGATGAACGGGGTCTTTACGAACGGATAAAAAATATATTCCTTACCACCCTCCAGTAGGTCCAGCATAACATGAGAGGTGCTTACCAGCAGAACCATGAGAAACATTCGCTGATATTTGCTGTCTTTTACGCCGGTTGCTGCGGAATAACGGTTCTCTGCCATGGCGGAAACGAGAAAGAGGGACACAGGGATAAATACCGCAAATGTGATGTTGTGAAAGAGTTTGATGTGGTCTGATACATATATCGGAAAGAGATGATCGGCCTCGAAAATAACATTTACCAGAATAGCCAGGGCTGCGGAAGACAGAATTCTGTGCCTGACATGATACCCTGCGGCATATATGACCAGAAACGCGAAGAGATAGTGTATTAGCGGTGTCATCATATGAATATAAGAAGAGAAGTAGTTAAAGATAGAGCAGAAAAAATCAGGATTGAATCTCAGAAACGATACGACTATATCTCAATAATCTCGCCGTTAATCTTTTTGACAACCATTTTGGCCGTATCCAGATAGAAATAGACATTACGCCCCCAGTTCCCTCCCACATCCTCTCCTCTAATGGCAATGTTTCTGCTTTTGAGGGCCTCCTTGACACTCCGCACATTTTTTGGCCCCATCGGAAGGGAGTTAAGACCTCTTGTTCTCGGGAAAAGCTCCGCTCCGCCGGCTATTTTTGCCCTGAGAACGAACAGGCGGTCACCATAGGATGTTCTGTTTTTTCGCTCAATTTCCGAAACAAGATGCCCCACCGCTTCATCCGCTCTTCTTGCAACCTGTCCTTCCGCCACTTTCCTTGGGGTAACGGATTTCTTCTCCTGTAGCTGTCTGTTATTATTTGACGGAAGGAGAACATGGGCCATTCCGCCCACCTTGGTGAACGGAGAATATATGGCTAATGCAATGCACGAACCCAGAGCTCTTGCAACAAATACCGCTTTACCGCTCTCTATATGTGCCTGCCCGATTCCAATGAAGTGTTCCTTCATTTTAGACCGCCCCTCTCTCTGACATCAAGTATATTAGACTCAATTCTCCGGTAACTCTCCTCATCCGGGACGAACAGGAGAAGCCCTCTTCCGAAACTGGAAAGGATACGCATTCTCACCATGATAAGAGACGGGCTGTCCTCTACAAAAGAAACAAAAGAGTCCTGTATTGCGGCCCACGGCATATCTATGGCTACTACGGGAGGTGTCAGAGCGACATTGAGGCGAAGGTAATCGGATAGACGGGATGAAATCTTGCTGGCAATTATGTTGGTGAGTTCCACGAGAACGGAGAGTTCATCATCGCCGAGAGGGTATAGATTGACTTCCGGATCCAGCTCAACCCCGAAACTTTTCATAAGATTTGCGGCAATATCCTCCGCCGTGTCTATGTCCATGAGCAGTATCATACTTCCGCGTATATCGGCATATAAATCGGCACGAATGGCAATAAAAGGCGATTCCTCCAATCCAAGAAGTCTTTGAAGTTTCGGCAGATCCATGGACTCCACACCTTCCACTCGCATGGAAAGGCTGGTTCCGGTAAATGCCGATATTGCCTGAGAAGCATCCCCGAATACCTCGTTGAAGAAGAATGCCATTTCCCGGGCTACGACATCTCTCTCCTGTTTCTCAACCACTTATACCACCCCATTTCATCAACAGAGGAAAATCAAGGACAAAGGCCACGGAGCCGTCACCCATAACCGTGGCGGCACTGAATGTTCTGAAGGCATTAGAGAGAGGTTCTACGGGCTTTACCACCATATCATCCTTACCCAGAATATTATCAACAGGGAGGGCGAACTTCGCCCGACCGTGCTGTATAAGAAGGAGGTAGCCACCGTCCGTTAATTTCTTTTCCGAGGTGCCGGAAGACAGATGCGGATAAACATCCAGAACAGGATAGAAGTCTTCTTTGTATACAACAACCTCTTCGCCGGCTATCGTTGTCATGAGACCACCTTTCTTAACATCATAAACAGAGAGTATGCTGAGCACCGCCTGCAGCGGAACAACATAGCGCTCCCGTCCGATTCTGACAATCAGCGCTTCGATTATGGCAGTGGTGAAGGGGAGACGGAGTGTCGTCACGGTCCCTGCTCCGGGGCCGGTTTCGATTTCAACGGTCCCACCTATTCTTTTGAGTATGTTCATAACCACATCCATACCAACTACCCTGCCGGAAACACTGGTAACCTCTCTGGTCGTGGAGAGTCCTGGGCGAAATATCAGATTTATTCTATCCTCTTCAGACATGCGCGCCGCCTCTTCACGCGTTATGATTCCCTTCTTCACCGCAATCTCTGCAACACGCTCCGAATCTATACCTCTGCCATCGTCTTCCACAATAAATACGGAATACCCGCGCTCCCTTGCGACGCGGAGCCATATATGCCCCACCGGATCCTTTCCCGCATCTCTTCTGACATGCGGAGGCTCAATACCGTGGTCTATGGAGTTCTTTATCAGGTGAATGATGGCCTCACCAACCATTTCAAGAACGGGGCGGTCCATCTCTATGTTATCGCCTTCCACCACCAAATTCACCTCCTTTCCCTGTTCACGAGCAATGGTCCTTACAATCCTCTGGAACCTCCTGAACATATACTCTGCAGGAACAAGGCGCAGCTCCAGAGCAACACCGGTCAATTCCGAGACAATTGACTCTATAACAGAAGCAATATCATTCAAATCCGGAGAGGGCATGGAGGAGGCAAGGTTGTTCAATCTCCCTTTCTGTACTACAAGTTCTTCTATAAGGCTCTGGAGTTCGTTAAGACGGAATATGGAAACCCTCACACTTTGAAGGTCCGTGTTTTCTCTTTTTTTACGGGATTTCCCCTCTCTCTTCGGTGCATCAGCCGCCTCTCTGACAGAAACAGTCTTCACTTCACGAACGGAGAGAATTTCCTTCTCCAACTGTAGTGGCTCGCAATTCGTTTCCAGAAGTACTATGAGATTCCCATCAAAATTCTCGGATTCTATATCCTCGGCAGACGGTATTACAGTCTTTACGACCCCTTTCT
Organism: archaeon; assembly: GCA_024281315.1. Classification (GTDB taxonomy): domain Archaea; phylum Thermoplasmatota; class Thermoplasmata; order JAJSAE01; family JAJSAE01; genus JAJSAE01. Next base: position 7,208 of record JAJSAE010000031.1, read on the forward strand.
TTTTGAGTTTTTCCATAACAACCGCAGCTCTGACATCCTTTAAAAGGGATTTATCCGATATGTTTATTCTTACCTCATATGTCTTCATCTCTCCGCGCCATCCTTTTTTTGTGACAGAAGAAAGAGGGGTTTTATCCTGCTTTATGGCAGTTAGAGGTATTTTCTCATCTTCTTTCCTATTTTTTGCATCTTCGTCTTCGGAGGCCCTCTTACGGGCTGACGGAGGAATGCGCCTTACGAGTCTCTCTTCGTACTTTCTCGTGAGCCGGGCCATATCAACGGAGATATCCTGACCCGTGCTGACAATATCCTCCAGAAGTTCATTCAGCATATCGCTCCCTTCCATGAGCAGGTTTATATCCCCCTCCTTCATCTCCCCATCCCGTATTCTGGACATGAGGTCCTCCATTTTATGAGCTAGGTCCGCAGTAATGTTGTACCCCATAGTTGCAGACATTCCCTTTATGGTATGCGTTATCCTGAACACCTCGTTTATCAGTTCCACATCTGTCGGGTTTCCTTTAAGCAAGGAGATGGAATCCTCTAGAGCCTCAAGATTTGTTCTCATCTCGGATATAAATAACGATCTGTAACCGGACATGTCCTGCATATTTTCACGCCCCGGGCAAAACCCTCCGAATAGCTTCGAGCACCTCATCCGCCTCGAACGGCTTTACAATAAAATCACACACACCGATTTTTATGGCCTCTTTAAGAGAATCCCTGCTGTCAACAGCGCTTACCATAATTATTTTTGCCGAAGGATCGGACTCAAGTATTATTCTGGCCGCTTCGATGCCGTCAACTTCCGGCATTACTATGTCCATTGTCACAACATCCGGTTTTTCCTCCGTGTAGAGAGAGACCGCCTCTTCACCGTTCCCCGCTTCTACTATCGCATAACCGGCGGGTTCTATTATGCTCCGCAAAACCGCACGCATAAATGGAGTATCATCCACTATCATCACCTTCTTCATACTTCGGCCTCCAGCGCTTTTATAAGTCCCTCCTCGCTCAGGAATATGAGCGTCTCATCATCCTTCCTCAGCACGCCCACGAGCATATCCGCATCCCTATCGCGAGCAACAGGGAGCGGAGATATTTCGTCAGGGGTGTAATCCACAATATCCTCTACCTTGTCCACAACGAGACCGATACTCTTTCCTTCAAGATTCATCAATATTATGTCGGCTCTTTTGCTTCCCGTGATCCCCAGCAGGTCCCGCAGGTCAACCAGTACGGTCAGATTTCCCCGGATGTTAAGAATTCCCGTCAGATAGGATGGAGAACCGGGGATTGAAACCGGCCTTTTATTTTCCATCACGCCTTCTACCTCGGAGATATCTATGACATATCTCTCGCTTCCCATACTGAACATCAGTCCTTTTTGCGGGCCATTATCTCCCATTGCTTCACCTCCCGTTCAGATGCCTGCGATAAAGGGGTCAACTCCGGTCGCAGCATCATTTCCCAGCGAGGGTACGGAATTGGAAGAGAAGTCCGAATCAGCATCCTTCAGGTTCTCCAGATATGTATGAAGTTCGTCCCCCACACTGACCAGTTCCTCGGAAAGCGCAGTTATCTCTTCAAGAGCTGTGGCCCGGTCCCGGTTTGTTTCGGTTATTTCCTGAGAGGCCACCTTTATATTCATGGTCAGTTCCGTTGCCTGAGGTATCAGAGAGATTATTTCCGAAGTAATGGAACCAAACTGCCGTACCGTATCACCAGCCTGACCGGTACGCTCCTTTACCTCCATCATGAGTTCCAGAACCGCCTGAACGCGCTCCAGAACCTCCTTCATGTTGTGGTTCCCCCCCTCTATCACTTTTATCGTTTCCTCCACACTCTCACTGGCTCTTCTGAAATTCTCTGCGTTCTGTTCATTAATGGATACAATGTCTGCGGCAGCGGATTTGGACTCCTCCGCAAGCTTTCGTATCTCGCTGGCAACCACGGCAAAACCCTTTCCAGCCTCGCCTGCTCTGGCTGCCTCTATGGCAGCATTGAGGGCAAGCATGTTGGTCTGGTCGGCAATGCTGTTTATCACATCAACCGTTATGCCGATTCTGTTTTGACTCAGAAGAATGACTTCCATGGAGCTGCGAAGGTCTTCAAGACCTTCTGCGATTGCATCAAGCGTCTTCCTTGTCTCGGAACCGAGAGTTCCCAGTTCGCTGGCCGTAGAATATGTATGGTCTATGGCATCCAGAAGTTCCGATGTGTTTTCTATCATGGGGTCAAGGTCCTCCTTTGCGCCTGCCGCCAGCGAGTTGATGTTCTCCAGCAGTTCGGCATCCTTTTCTATGCTGGCACTGATGGATTGAGTCTTGGAGGTTATCTCTTCCGCTCCAGATGTCGCCTCTTCCATGGAAGAAGCCATCTCTTCGGCGTAGGAGTGAAGGCGGGCAGCAAGGTCTTTCATGGATGTGTGATTCCTACATATAACCTCCATAAGGCGGTTGAAATTACGCATTACGGGAGCGAATTCTCCCTGTATCCGAGAGACCTTTGCTTTCGAATAAGAGCCGCTGGCTGCCATTTCAATAGCAGTGGAAAGCTCCTGAAGATGGCCTAAAATGCCATGTACCACCATCCGATAAATGGAATAAAACAAAACCATGGCCGAAATCAAAAGCACTGTTGTTTGAAGAAGAAGTAATAAATGACCGGAACTGAAGGCACTTCCATCATAGATGTCAACTATTAATAAATCTGCATACATCAATACCACAGTAGCCATCAGCAAAGCCATTGTCAATCTGAGCCGGTTCTTCATATTTATTTTCAAATTATCACCTCGTTTGATGGTTAATGATTCCAGTCACGACTATATGAATATGAGCCGTCAATTATCACCTCTGATAACCTACGGAGTTCTTTTTTAAAGGTAAGGGAGGATAAGGGAGACAGTAGAGAGACGATAAATATGAATGTAAAGAGAATACCATCGGGAATTCCGGGTCTTGACAGTCGCATAGAAGGCGGTTTTCCCATTAACTCAACCATCGTTATGCTCTCCGACGCTAGCAATTACACGGAGATGACACTTCAGCAGTTCGCCCATCAGGGATTGATGGACGGGCACCCTGCACTATACATCACTATTTCCCGTCCACCGGAAAAGGTCATGACAAGCATGAGACTTCAGGGAATGGATGTGGATAAATACGCGGAGAGCAGGAGGCTCGTATTCGTGGACCTGTATTCCAGAGTGGACTTCATGCAGGAGGATGACGAAGAACTGCCCGCCGTAGAGGAAAATGTAGTGAGCATCCAGGACATAGATAGTCCGGAGATGGTGATGATGGCGATAAACGCCGGCCTCGGAACACTGGGGGATCTGGATAACATACGGATGGTAGTGGACAGCACGCAGGAGATACTCTCCGGACTGAGCATGATCGAATTCCTGAGGTTCTGGAGAACAGTGGGAAACAATCTTTCTAGATATGACCTGAATATTTTCTTCAATTTCCCCACTGGCATAAAGGAGGATTTTTTCAAAGGGGCGGCCCATCACGCCGATGTCATCCTGCGCCTCACGAGGCACAAGGACGGGCCAGTGACGAAAACACATTTGCAGATTGACAAAATGAGATTCACATGCCTTGATGACAGTGGATTGCTCGAATTAAGCATGGAGGACAAACGGGCCAAGGTCTTCAACTACAATAAGATAAGGTGATAACAGAGTATGAAATTCATGAAGACACCAGTTCGGAAGCAAAATATTCCTTAGCCGCTCGAATCATTTCTATGTCTTGCTTGATATTTTATATAGTGTCCGAACCCAGACAAAATGTCAGAATCTGACGAGGGGGCATAATCCTCATTAAATCAAAGTGCAACTCACTTGAGCCTTTCGGGTGACATATCACCCCGGACCCGTTTCAAGATTACACTGATAAAAAGCTCCTGTCGTCATACCCCCAAAAAGACGCGGCGGTCGCTTTCAGGATCCTCCCGAAGAATTCCGCCGAAGCTTTCTCTTGACCCGTCCACCTGACGCCTTAGCATTTCGAGGGAATGAAACACCTCAAGAACCCTCTCTCTGGAGAAGGGCTTGACAACATAGTCCCACGCACCCATCTTCAGGGCCTTCCTTATAAGAGTCTTCTGATTAAGAGCTGAGCATATTATGACAGTGGCAAAGGGATCTTCATCTAGTATGCGGCCAAGAGCGGTTATACCGTCCATCTGGGGCATGACAACATCCATGGTAACTACATCGGGCTTAATCTTTTTATACATATCGATGGCTTCAATTCCATTACCGGCCTCTCCTACTACCCTGTGACCGTCCGAAGCAACTATGTCGCCTAGCACCTTTCTCATGAAGGGCGTATCATCTACTACAAGCACATTCATATTTCTCTCCCGCATACTCTATTGTCGCAGGAAGTATTTATTCTTTTTGCATGGTTTGTTGTGATGTCCTATCCCGAAATTATTTAAGTAGTAAGTGACCCATCCTGCCAGATATACCAGACTTACTGTCATTTAGTTTGCCATAACGCTCCTTTTCCACACAGATATGACAAAGCCAATTCAGAGAAAAATTCTCCGAATGATGGCTGGCCGTAGGATTGGATGAGAAGCGCCACATAACGAAAAGAGGGGCATGTAAAAAGAGGTCGGGATATTGCATCAAGGGAAAAGAGATATAAGACAGGTCGGGTTGTGTGAATGGGTCGGAAAAATAGTCCGGGCAGGAATAGTCAGCCGAAGCAGCACCCCAACGGGCCTTGCGCCCATTCCTACCCGTATCAACCCCACCTAGTCAAAATATATAAGGGGGTAGGCATCCAGCGCACTCGAACCGGTTGGTGTTGCGCTTAAGACTACCCCTGCACCATCCAATTGCAAAAACCCTATATGTGGGGGCGTCAATCAGCGCACTTGAACCGGTTGGTGTTGCGCTTAAGACTACCCCTGCACCATCCAATTGCAAAAACCCTATATGTGGGGGCGTCAATCAGCGCACTTGAACCGGTTGGTGTTGCGCTTAAGACTACCCCTGCACCATCCAATTGCCCCATGCAGGGGTAGTCAAGCATGGCCAACGGCGCAGGACTTAAGATCCTGTCCTTCAGAGGTTCGAGGGTTCGAATCCCTCCCCCTGCATATTTTTACCCGCAAAATTTAAATAGTAGAATGCTGTTTAGGTAGTATGGACCAGCGAAAGAAGGGCTATAAGCCAAAATCTAAAGAGTGGGTAATTGATGTGTATTTGCCCTCCCAAAAAATGAAGGAGGAATGGGGTAAGTCGGCAAAAAAACACAGGATGTCGAGAACAAAATTTGTTATCTACGCAGTGGAGGAATACCTTCAGCGGAAGGCCATGGAAATGGCAGGGATTAAAAGATACGAACTGGCAAGGGAGTTGGAATCTCTAAGAAAAGAAAATGAGAAACTGAAAGAAGAAAAACACATACTGGAGCTCCTAACACAGAACATGGAGAGAGAGCTAGCCATGAGGCGGTTCGATAGGACCGGGGATGAGCTTATGAAGATAAGAAAACCTGACAGAAGCCTGATATACTCTCTCCGGAAGAAAGAGGCCATGAGTAGCGAGGAGATTCTGGAGGTTCTCGGTGTATCCAACATATCGGATGAGAGCGTAGTGGCCTCCATAAATGCGGACCTTGAGGCTCTATAACTGGCAGGCGTGGTCGTTTTCGACGGAAGCAAATGGAGGTGGAACCTTGGCTGATGGAGAACTTATCAGAGTGCTCAGAGATTTCGAAAAGGATGCAAAATTAAGGGGGCTGGCACCGGAGACCATATACAGGTACAGAACTCCCATAAAAGACCTCATATCTCTTCTTGAAGAAAACGAGCTTGGCTTCGATGCCCTGGACAAAGAACTATTAAAGGAATTCCTTACACAGGAGCAAGGGAGAGGAATATCAGAAACGACACTGATGAACTACTTTTCCGCTCTTTCCTCCTTCTACGACTACATGCAGTTCGAAGGGATTGTGATAACAAACTCCATACCGCTTTTCAGAAAGAGATACCTGCGCAGATACAAGACCGACAAAAGACCAGAGGAAAGAAAACTCCTAACCGTGAGCGAGATGGCAAGGCTCATAAATCACATAATGGACCCAAGGGCTAAAGCCATAGCCATATTGCTCGCAAAAACAGGGATACGAAAGGGGGAACTAATATCCATTGATATGGATGACATTAACTGGGAGAACTACTCTCTAACACTAAAAAAGAAGGCGAAGCGAAGCAACAGAACCGTCTTTTTCGATGAAGAATGTGCCATCGTGCTTCGACGATGGATAAGAATGAGAGAGAGGCTGGGTGTTCCAGAGGAGTGTAGGGCTCTTTTTGTGAACTATAACAGCAGGAACAGGATAGACAAAAACAGGGTTTATGACGATATTGTAAAGCCAGCCACTGTGCTTGGTTTCCATAACCCGGATTCAGACAGATTGAGCGACCACTTCAGCCCACATGCATTCCGGCACTGGTTCACCACATGGCTTCTCAGAAATGGAATGTCGAGGGATTATGTCAAAGAGCTCAGAGGGGATAGCAGACAGGAAGCCATAGACATCTACAACCACATAGACATGGAGGATCTTAGGAAGGAATACCTGTTAAGAATCCCAAAACTGGGAATATGAATGGGCTGAAAATATCAATGTCGGATTTGTCAAAAAATCGCTTTGATTTCGCTTTTTCCACGGAAAAAGCGACAATGGATAGAAAAACTTAAATAGTAATTTGCCGATGTGGTAGTTATGTCACCGAAAAACGAGATTAAACAAGCGGGAGAAAACAGAGTAACATACCTGAGCCTGCTACTGAACGATCCAACCATTATAGAGATAACAGAGCCATACATCCAGGTGAGCGGCAGCCTCGCAGCCTACTTCCCGAAAGAAGAGCTTGTTCTGCTGCGCCAGACGATAGCGATACACGCAAGCTCAGCTAGGACCATGAATACCGAGATAAAATATGGAGATACAGTAAGGGTCATGCTGGACGAGAACGGTACGGCTAGAATTGTCGGGATTCCTCGATTCTGGAAGAATATAGACGGATTGCACCACCTCATGAAGCGGATGGGATACACAATAAGAGCTAAAAAACCCAACGCCAGTATTTCCCGTCGAATTCCACAAACCCGAAATCCATGAGTATCTCCAGCTGCTTAATCAAAGACTGGAGCGTCTTATGGCTGCCAGCCGCACCCATTATCTCGATCAATTCCTCCTCTGTTTTCATCCCGCCTTTAAGTGCCTCAATCAGCGCCCTGTTTATTTCAGAGGGGTTAAACTCCCTGTTTGCAATAGAGGCCTGAGACCTGCATAACTGAAGCTCCTGATAGAGTGCGTCTATCTTAGCAAGAAGTTCTCCTTCCCTATCATTGAGTTTATCACACTCCTTCTCCAACTCAGCAATCCTAGCCTCTAAGTCTCGGATATTCTCTGGAGAGGCATGGCGCTTTCTACCAGAAATGCTCTCATTCACCGCCTTCAGAACAAACTTGGAAAGCGATATGTCTCCGGCCATCTCCTTCCAGAGCTCCATGGTCTCCAAGTCAGGAAGATAGACATTAACTGTTCTATCTTTTATGGTGGCCGTCTTGCCCATGTTCTTCCTGCCACGGGGCATATTGCTAACAATGCACTAAAGTTTAAAAAGATATTGTTATGCAATTGGTAGAATGGTAGAGCCTATATCCGAAACCTTTATATGTTCCTGAAACATAATGCTTGTCAGACATACAAATGGTGTTCACATGAAGAAGTTTTACGACAGGAAGGAGGAACTTGCGGCCCTTGCATCTTTGAAGGATGGAACCAATCTTGCGGTCATCTATGGCCGCAGAAGAATTGGGAAGACACGGCTGGTACTGGAGCATTTAAAGGGTTTGAGCTATCGCTATGTTTTCATCCCCAGATATCTGTCTCTCCATAGATTCCTGAAGGACTTAGCCGATGAGCACGACATTCCGGAGTTTGTCAGCCTGAAAGATGCACTTTCTCATCTCTTTAAAACATCTGAAAATGTCTTTATAGACGAGTTTCAGAACCTCAAGTACCTTGATGCATCCATATTCTCCAATATGCAGAGGATGATTGATGAGATGGATTTCAGCGGCCATAATGTGAATATCTTTGTAGCAGACTCTAGCCACTCCATGATGAGAGATATTTTCATGGAGCACTCCCACCCCCTTTACGGAAGGGCCCGCATCGCTATGAACATCCGTCCCCTCCCTTTGAAAGCTGTGACGGATATACTGGCCGATTTTGGTGTAAATGACTTTGCAAAGCAGATTGAGTTCTATGCGGTTTTTGGAGGAGTTCCGAGGTACTATGAGTATCTCAGAGGAACGGATAACTTTAACGAGGAGATGAGACGCCTTTTCTTCACGGAGGCCGCCCCGTTAAGAGAAGAAGGGAAGATAGTTCTTCTTTCTGAGTTTGGCGGAGAGTTCTCCACATACCTTTCTGTGCTTGATGCAGTGGCTCATGGGAGGAGGGCTCTTGGAGATATAGCGGCTGAGTTGAACCAGAGTAGCCCCACTGTGAACAAGTACCTGAGCACCCTGAGAAAGGAGTATAGCCTCGTTAGAAGGCTAGTGCCTGCCACAGAGCGGCCAGATAAATCACGAAGGGGACAGTATGTTGTGGATGACAATTTTCTATCCTTCTGGCTCCGCTTTGTAAAGCGATACGAGAACTACTACGAGCAGGGACTTGACGATATGGTGTATGAGTTCTTCCGCAGGGATATCAACTCCTTTGTTTCAAGGACATTCGAAGAGATTGCCCGGCAGACAATTAAAAGCAATGAGGAGTATGAGAGAGTGGGCTCATGGTGGAACCGCAGAGGGGACGAGATAGACATCATAGCCCTGAACGAAGGCAGGAAGGAGATTTTGTTCGGAGAAGTGAAGTGGAAGAGCCGACCTGTAGGATGGAATGTTGTAGAGGATCTGATGAAAAAGAGGGAACTGGTGAATTGGCACAAAGAGGATAGGAGAGAGAGGTTCCTGATGGTCTCAAAATCAGGCTTCACAAAAAGCTGCCTTGAAAGGATGGATGGCGAGGGGGTAATGCACTGGGATTTGGAAGATATTAGTGCTCTGTTGAAGCGATATATGAGATGAAAAAACAAGGCAATACCGTACCTTCGGGAGCCTTATAAACCAGATGCAAATCGTGCCTACATACCATCACAAACGGATACATAGCAACTATAACAACTTATTTCTTTACGCTTTTTTTACTGGTAATTTTTTCAAACAAAACTACATCTGCTATATTTGATATACTCAAACCATCGATATCCCACGGATCATATGCGTTAGGCATCTTGTTCAAGCAACATTTTATGTTCCTGCCAGACACACAAAAAACGGAAAACAATAAAATATGCCTGCTATATATACTATTCTTTGCCACGCAATACATCTCTACCTTCGGAAAACTGGTCAAAAAACTATAAAGGATATGTTTGCTATAATCCACTGAGCAGGAGTCACATAAGCATGGGGGTAAAAAATGGAAAGAGAAAGATTCTGGTCGGAAAAAATAGTGTCCTATCCCGAAATTATTTAACGGTGCTCCTCGTGTCTTCATGAGGAAGCTAAACCAGAGAAAAATCCTTTGGATCATGAGTGAATGAGAAGCGCATGGGCCGATTGAATAGGTGCGTTGGATTACGACCGAGCGTAGCGAGGGAGTGAGAAACGCCACATAAACCGAAACGAGGCGTGTAAAATTAATTCGGGATGCTACAGTTCGCCGCTGTTTTTCATGCTATTTTTCTAAAGGGTGACTGTATACCGAAAATTTAAATACTATCCATTTATTCCTTGCGTAAAGGGGGAGTTTAGTTTGCCTTTGGAACCGCATAATAATCATGAGAAAGAAAAAACGAGAATGGAGTTTAGACAGCGCTATGTGGGAGTTAAAAAGAGTATAATTTTCTTTGCAGTTGCATCTGTAATGCTTATGCTTCTGACGAACTTCTCAGGAGCTGCACTGAATGAGAACAGCATAACCATCAATGTGGGGGAACTGCCCAGCGAACTATACAGTTGGGATAACTCTCTTTCTCAGACGGTGTCACTTACATTCACGAATATCACTGAATCAAGGCCCGTTCTTGTGGACTTTGAGTTTATGGGGAACTATATTAAAGATGACTTTGAGTTCTTCGATTTCAATGGCCTTTACGAGGGAGAAAATTACTTTATTCTGCCTCTTGATGTTTCGGATAATAATGTCAGTCATTCTTTCTACGCTGTTCAAGATCTTGACATGCGTGTCTTGAGTATAGAAACCGGCGAGCCCTATTATGTCACCGATAACTGTACAATTCAAGGAGTAACATACAGCGGATGGTTTAACGGTTCCGGAATAAGCAATTATGGGGGGGACTACTATCCATTCGAAACCATGTTCACCATAAATAGCGAGGATAAAGAGCATTCGTTTAACCTCAGTGCCGAAGGCGAAATGGCATATTCCATTGTCGTTGACGGTGAGATCGTGAAATATGATGTAATAAACGATTTGTCATCCCCCTATGAGCCTGTCTTCCCCACCCGCATACCTGCAGGGAATACCAGCATTATTCTGCGTTCTCTCACACCAACAAGGTTCAATGTAACCCTTTCGGATAATACCTCCTCCATATCGGAAGAAACTTTCAACGGCCTATCTGATTGGCTTGAACTTCGAAATATAAGACTTACCGATTCCCCTTCAAACTCAAGACAGCCCTCTGTGCTAGTGGATGATAATGATGTGGTTCATGTCGTCTGGACCGATGACCGAAGCGGCGTTTCCGGAATTTATTATATGCAAGGTTCTCCAGAGAACGGTGAGATTAACTGGTCTTCTCCGGTTCAGATAAGCCCCGATGGTTATAACTCCAGTATGCCGTCCATTGCGTATTCCAATACCACGGGAAGCCTGCATGTCCTTTTCTCCAGATGTGACGGAAATATGTCTTATCTTGGACATAGGAGGAGTCTTGACAGGGGTTACAATTGGAGTGAAACCCGCTGGTTGTATGACACCCACGACATTCCAGTAACAACGGACCCCTATATTGATCCCATTATCTCTCCGGTCATGGCAATAGACGATAATGGCAAGCTTCATGTCGCTTTCAGTTACGGTACATATGACTTGAGATTGTACACTGGAAATATCATACAGATATACCCATACCCTCCAGTAAGGAACGGAGGTGTCGCTTATATGAACAGTACGGATGACGGCCTTACATGGAGCTCGGTTAGAAGAATCAGCGACGAACTCGGATGGACAACACAGCCCGTCTCCATTGCGGATGGGATTCTGTACCTTGCATACCCGGCTCTCTCGGACGATGGCCAGGATATTGTGATCGCTGTTAATGTGAGTGAGGACGGAGGCACAACATGGAGCCCTCTGGATGTAAAACATAACAGCGGCTCTGACTGCATATACCCAGATCTGTTTGTAGGACCGAAACCGGACGAAAGGGCTTCTCTTGTGTGGAGCGCTAACGCCAGCGGTCATTATGAGATTATGCGGCAGTATGACATAGCGGACGGAGACGAGGTAGAACAACTGCTGGTTTCGCATCCCGATGCGGAGTCTATTCAGCCAAAGATATCGGTGGACCTGAAAGACAATATGCATATGATATGGGAAGAAGTGTCCGATACCGGTCATTCCGTCCATTACAAGCGCTTTGATGCAGCCGGGACCAGTCTGACATATAAGACAACCATATCGGACTCTCTTGCAAACAGTACGGAGCCGAAAATCTCCGTGGATAGGAACGGTATAGCGCACTTTGTGTGGGTGGATTACAGAAACGGAGTTCCCGAGATATACTATGCAAACACCGGCACCCCTGACCCTGAAGTCGAAAATATATCTCTTTCCACGAGTGACGGAACGATTACATCCGGGGATGAGGTACAGATCACGGCAACACTGACAAACTCCGGTGATTCTGCTTCAGAGGATGTCTCTGCAGATGTGTATGTCTTTTCTGAACCGGAACTCATCGAAAGCATCCCGCTGGGCACTCTCAGTGCGGGAGAAAAAGTGGAAATCAACACGACATGGCGAGCGGTTCCCGGGAACCATACGATTTTAATTGCTCTGGACAGAGACCACAATCTGTCTAACGGCGTAATTTTCAGCTCCGAGAAGCATATTTTTGTCGATTCCCTACCAAACCCCGTTATCGACGCGTCCCAGAATTTCAAAGTGACTGCAATGTCCACGGGCAGCGCCAGATACACTGGAAGTATAGATATACTGGAGGGCGGCGCGGCGATCGCCTCCATCCCTATAGATAAAACCGGCTGTATGTCCTCATGGAATTTTTCCGATTTCGACCGACATGTTGGGAGGAACTACTCAGCAGAGATTTCTCTGAGCGCAGAGAGCAGCGGAATTGCTGCCATAACCATGGGTTTTTCGACAGGAACCGGATACGAAGAAATAACCGAAAGGCGGTGCGTGTCTGAGGGTGACATACTCTCTTATAAGCTTGATCTGAGTGATATTCTATCCCGACTGTCAGAGTTTAACGGCAGCTTCACATTTGACTCGTCTCTTTCATCCGACCCTGATAACGACATAAGAACAACTCTCTGGGACTTCGAAGGCGATATTTCCCTCTCTCCACAGGAGACTCATTCCTTTGCAAGAGGGTATCATAACATTTCTCTTACCGTTACCGACTATCACGGCGCAATTTCTGAGGCCTATTTCGAGTTTGATGTGCAGGCCTCTTCCTGTGGTCAATTCGAGAACAATGGCTATTGGTATGAGCAGATTACATCTTATGCATTCGGACTTCGTGGTGAGGCACATGCCACACTGGTTAACGAGTCGGGAACATTCTATGTTAACAATATTCTGGACAGCACGAAATGGGATAGCCAGAGCGAATTATCCTCCTCGCCGTTTACATATCCGTCCCTATCGGTTGACAGGAGAAACGGCATGCTCTATGTGTCATGGTTGAACCTTAAAACATGCCATACATACGATGTTATGGCCAAATCCACCGCCGACTACGAATCCTGGAGTAACCCGATAAATCTCGGGGAGCTGTATAGAAAAATGCCGAGCCAGACCACTACGGAAATCACCGAAACCGGAATTATGGTTTATGTGTATTACATGCACGGCGTAAGCACATACGAGGCGGACATGGACTACGATAGCGATGGCATATACGACCCGCAGGACCCAGCACCCGATGAATTCGATACCGCCAGCTATGTCGACTTCTCTGGCAATGTCGCCAACAGGACAGAGAGCGGTGATGTGGCGGTCAGCGTTGATTATCCTTCGGATGGACCTATCCCTACCATAGAGAGCATTCTGCCCTCAACGGGGCTCAACGCCAGTACGGGGGAATACTACGAGATCTCAGTTCAGAACTACAGCGGAGAGTTCCGGGCATTCATCAAGATAAAATATAACGAAAGCCAGCTGTCATATCCGGAAGAGTACCTGAAGCTCTATTACTTCGACGGCAGCTCATGGCGCATCTGTAAAAATCTTGTCTCAGGAGATGATACGGGTGTCAATTCAGAGGAGAACATAGTTTGGGCCGTTGTAAGCCACTTTACAGTGTTCACGGCTGCGGACTCTACATCCGTGGATACGGACAGCGACGGCATTCCCGACTATTACGAGACGGAATACGGACTGGACTCTAATGCTGCAGACAGCACGAACGATGCTGATTCGGACGGACTCACTAATCTTCAGGAGTACTATCTGGGGACGGACCCCACAAATTCCGACACGGATTCGGACGGACTTTCGGACAGTTATGAGGTTTACAACAGCTTTTTCTTCAAGCAGCTGGATATCGGTGAAAAATTCTATTCGTCCCTGAACAGCTGGAATACGGAACTCACAAACTTTCCTGCCGGTAATTATCACCTAACCTTCTCCGCTTATGCCTACCTGAATGCGAGCTATATCGAATGTATGGATGACCCGGTGAAGCTGAGTTATCTTGTGGGAGATGCCACTAATGCGACAATTTCGGATATCTCCCTGACCTATACCGGTGAAGTCCCTGATATCGGTGATACATTTGAAAGAGTAAACTTTACTTTTTCGGGTAATATGGTCCTTGACGACTCGAACGGGTTGTATCTTTCCCTTGTTCCGGAAAACGGCACCTTCTCGGAGCCGAGCAGGTTTTACATCTTCCTTGACGAACTCAGGATAGACAAGCAGTCGCTTGACCCCACAAACAAGGATACCGACGGAGATATGATTATAGACGGTGTGGAGGTCTCCGTGGGCACTACCCCCGCAAGCCCGGATGCGGACAATGATAACATCTGGGACGGAGCCGAAATTACATACTGGACTACCACGGGCAACATGAGGGTACAGGATGCATATTTGAAGTGCACGGAAGCGGACTACGATAGCGATAACCTGACCGATGGCATGGAGATAATGCTCAACACTCTTCCCACGCTTGCCGATCCGGATGGCGACGGACTCAGTGATTTTGACGAAGCCGGACAGTATGTCCCCATCATGCATCTGCCGCCCGCTTCATCTGTTGATTTCACACTGCAGGAAAAGGGAGAGTATGCCATAAAACTTACATTGAGGGAACAATTAACCTACACCGTTTCTTCCGGTGATTATTCCACATACGCTTCGGTCCTGATGGCCCGGAATCCTACGAATGAAGTGGCCAGACTGGAAGCGAACTCTCTCTTCAAAAGCTCTTTTGACATGATAGTGTCTGCCGATGGAACTGCGCTAAATACTACAAATATCACGGATTGCAGGGTCAGTTCAGTGGATGTTGCAACATCATCTCCAACAGTATCTTCCACAACTTCAACATCTTGGACGAGTACGGGCGCCCGCTTCCTCAGCGCTTATGTGACGCTTGACCCCGGATCATATCAAATAGCTCTGAACAATAATGGGCTCGATCTCTCTTTCGAGGACATAACAGTTTCAAAGCGGTGGTTGGACCCATTTAACCCAGATGTGGATAATGATGGTCTGCATGACGGGGCGGAAACGGCCCTTGGAAGCGATCCTTGGAGCACTGACTCCGATATGGACGGAATTATGGACGGCGCAGAGGTCGGCTTTGACCAGAGGCTCGATAACGGAGACACGAATCCCGCAAAAGCGGATACCGATGGGGACGGGCTGTGGGACGGAGATACCGTGACCGTTGACGGAGTAACACATTACGGGGAGCAGGCCTACGGGACATCATCGACTACAGCCGATACGGACGGGGACGGACTCTATGACGGCTGGGAGGATAACAACGGCAACGGCGTATATGACGGCACAGAGGTGAAGGGAGAGGTTGGAGACTCCAACGGCAATGGTGGATGGGGAACATCCCCAACAAATGAAGACAGTGATTCCGACACCATGCCCGACGGCTGGGAGGTCTCGTACGGCCTTGACCCGACAGAAAGCTCGGATGCTTCATTGGACAGCGATAACGATTCACTGACAAACGCTCAGGAATACACGGTTGGAACGACCCCGCTGGACCCGGATACGGACGAAGACGGTGTTCCGGACGGCGATGAAATTACCGGCACATGGTTCCGGACGAATGTCGAAAAGGGCGCAATTTCCTCGGTGAGTTACGGAAACGATAGCGACTGGATTCAGATCTCACGAAACCAAAACAGCAGCGAGTATGCGTACGGGCAAATAATCAATTTAGCGAATCCTACTTACAGCGAGATATTGAACGGCACGAAAAACATACCCCTTATAAATTATGAAGATGGAGGCAGCCTGCTATTGCACTGGCAGGGCATTGGAAGCGAAGAAACTCTTATCTCACAGCCGCAGGAGCAAAACACAAGTTCCGTTAGCGGAGTAACATTTGCCCAGTCCTTCCGTTCAGGGGCTTCAATCTCCGCCCTCAGTAATATTAGTCTGAGACTTAAAAACAATATGACGGAAGAAAATGCCTCTGTTTATGCAGAGGTGCATGGAGATAGACTCGGTCTGCCTTCGGATACTGTCCTCTCCTATGGAAATATTTCGATTGGGAATGCCAGTGATGTTGCAGTCCCTCTGTCCGGCTGTATTTTGGAGCCTGACACGACATACTGGCTGGTAATTTCTTTTTCCGGACTCAATACTACAGATAGCCTATATCTTAATACAACGGACGGCAGTTCATATACAGATGGAAAATTAGTCGAAAAGCAATCATTTACAACGCAGTGGCAAGACACGGACTCGGACATTTATTTCGAGATAAAGGGATTTACCAGTATTGACTACCCCAACCTTTTCCTCTGGAAAGGGAGTTCTGGTATCCACATAGTCTTCAACAAAACAGCGAATATTACTTCGATAAGCGGCCCCGGCAGTGGTTACCACGAGCAGGAGCTCTACTTCGGCACCGACCCTTTCTCCAATGACACGGACTCGGACGGACTTCTCGATGGAAACGAGATCATGTTGGGATTAAACCCGAACAGCGATGATACGGACAACGATGGCCTGAAAGACGCCGAGGAGATAGATTATGCTCTTGATTCGGATGACGACGGCTTCATCAATGCGAATGATTCGGATTCGGATAACGACGGCATAATAGATGGTTTGGAAATCCTTTGGTACAAGGATACGGATAACGACGGCCTCGCAAATATGATTGACATGGATTCCGACGGTGACGGACTCATAGATGGAATAAACGGTGCAGGGATGGGAGAAGACCAGAACTGCAACGGAAGAGTTGAGGCCGGAGAAACGAGCCCGATTGATGCGGACTCGGATAACGACGGCGTTACCGACTGGGATGAGCAGACCCTTGCTCCCTTCGGCTCTGACAGCGATGGTGACGGAATAATAAACGCTCTGGATAGAGACAGCGATAACGATGGTGTGGTGGACGGTAATGAGGCAAGAGTTGTGTTCAGAACAAACGCCAAGTATGACAGCAATGGAATTGCTACTTTCAATGAGAGCACATGGGTGCTCATTATTCTTTATTATTCAGAAGGGCGTTATATATGGGGGCAATCGAATTCTAGCCACATAATACTCACAGCTTTTATAGATTTTTATTGTGAATGGGATCGAAGTACCTCACTAAATTGGTCTTTACATCCAAGTTTACTTGGAACAACTATTCATAATGAGAAATTCTACTATTTAAACGGGGAGTATTATCTTATCGAGAATGACGCAAATTCTACGACCCATCATTTTATTCGCACTAGTAAGCCGGATAATGTTCCAAGTAGTAACCGCCCAATAGTTGGTTTCGCTAAAAACATGGAGGAAACCCTCTTTTTCCCTAATACTGACGGCGATTCTGCATTGAATGTAATAGATAACGATAGCGACAACGACGGCCTGCTTGACGGCAACGAAGACATAAACGATAATGGAATTATCGACAAAAACGAGATGAGTCCTTATCTCAGAGATACGGACAGTGATGGACTTTCGGACCTTTGGGAGGTAGAGAACGGAACAGACCCCCTTGATATGGATACCGACGACGACGGCATATGGGACGGTTGGGAAGTCCGGAATGGGCTTGATCCCCTTGATTTTGATACTGACCATGATGGTCTATCAGACGGGCTGGAGCTTGGAATGACTTCCGCTGCGGTAAGGGAGTGGGGGACAGATATGACGGTCTTTTTCGGCGATACAGATCCTTCCACGACCACCGACCCATTAAATCCCGATAGCGACGGTGACGGCCTCTACGACGGCTATCAAACCTTATCCGTCGGTGCGTATGGCTGGCTTGGTCTGAAGAACGATATTCGCATCGGAGAGGATATAAACTGCAACGGCAGGGTGGACAGCAACGAAACGGATCCGAATATTGCCGACACGGATAATGACGGCATTGATGATTTCCGTGATTTTCTTCTGTTAAATGCTCTGAATAAAACCGGTGACTTTGACGGCGACGGATTGAACGATTCCGAGGAACTTCTGGTGTATAACTCCGACCCGACTCTCACCGATACCGATGGAGACGGCACTGACGATTATCAGGAGGTTCTTATGGGAACCGATCCGGCGGACCTCGACACGGATGATGACGGCCTGCTCGACGGAACTGCAACGCTATATTCCATATCTGACCCCTCCTCTCCGTCTCTATCCTCCCCCTCTATTGACCTGCACGATTATTTCAGAGAGAGCCAGATTGGGACCAGCCAGAATCTGACAGATACAGACGGCGACGGCCTCACGGACGGGCAGGAGGTCGGGCTTGACAGCAGCTTAATAATTACCGATGCCATGGCCTTGACTCTCTATTCTTACGAGTCTTTCTCTACCTTCGGGATCATTATAAAGGGGACGAATGTTTCGATGTTCAAAGAGGACGCAGACCCAGCCACTCATACCAACCCTCTTAAGAACGATACGGACGGCGACGGGCTTGCGGATGGATGGATAGATAAGAATAATGACCACAGTCTTCAGCCGTGGGAAGGAGAGGATTTGAATTGCAATGGAAAAACGGATACTGCAAACGATGTCTTCGTGGAAACCTCCCCCCTGTTGCCAGATACCGATGGTGATGGTCTGAAGGATTCCGTTGAGGTGAGGGAGGACACATACTGGTTTGACTGCAACAGCGATTCATTCAATCGTCCGCTTGTGGGCTACGCAGAGAATAACTATACACTGGCTGCCCTCGTTTCTTCGGACATCCATACAACGCTGGAAATAATGTCTCCGTTTGCTGCCTCTTTCAGTGTGAAGCCAGGGACTCAATGGATTATCATCGGTAAGGTATACATCCATTCGAGTATAGACCTTTCCCTGAGTGCCTCGGGGGCAACCATAATCAAGATTCTTCTGGCACCATTTTATCCGGATGAGTATATTACAGCGACAGGCATCCCCTCGAATTATTCCATGAACTTTCATATTCCAGATGGTGCGCATATTCGCAATGCAAGCGTGGAAATAACAGAGAATGTTGGCTCACTACCGGTTATTCATGGAGCGAGAAGGGTTAGCTCATCTTCTCTGAGTTTCGATGGCGTGGATGACTATGTGGAAATGCCTGACAGCCCAAGCATCGGCGATTTTTCCTCTCAAATCACCCTTGAGGCTTGGATTAAACCCAATAACTTTGGAGGGGATGGATTTTCATGCATCGTTACTAAGGGTCTTGCTTACTATCTTAATCTAGATACTACGGGCCACTTGCAGTTCTACTGGTATGGTCTTTCAGACCCGGGTTACCATACATCACCAAATGTAATCTCTACCACAAAGTGGACATATGTGGTTGCCACTTATGACGGTAGTCATGTCAGATTATATGAGGACGGGGTCGTAGTTAAAACGGCTAGTGTAACAGGAAGTGGGAGGACAAATACCAACGATCTGGGGATCGGAAGATATCCCGGAAGCGATGCAAGGCATTTCAACGGCTCCATTGACGAGGTCCGGATTCTCAACCGTGCCCTGACGGCCAGCGAGATATCTCAGGACTACAACGCAAAAGGCCCCTATCCCGCGAGGTTAGGATATACGGCAGCATGGTATCAGTTTGTCGAAGACTCCGGCTCCTTGGCCTTGGACAGCAGTGGGAACGGAAACGATGGGACCATCAACGGAGCGGCATGGGCCCCAGGAATCGCACGGCTGCCACACGGGTTCGCCGCGCATTTTGACGGTGTGGATGATTATGTGGATTGCGGGAACGATACGAGTTTAAATGTTGACTACATAACCATGGAGGCATGGATTTATTTAGAAACTTATGACTTTTCCACAGATCATGAAATCATAGTGAACAAAGAAAGTAGCTATGAAATGGGTATCGAAAAAGGAACCGGAAAATTTCAGGCGGCAATTCGACCAAACTGGGTATGGTATGGAGATTCTTTATATATACCTTTAAGGCAGTGGGTTTATGTTGCTGCAACATGGGATGGCTTTATTTTAACTCTATATAAAGAGACTCTTTATGGAGGAACACGGAAATCATTTAACCTACCCAATAGTGTTATATCAGACACCTCGTACAGTCTCAAAATCGGAGCAAGAGGGAGTAGCACACCTCCCAGTTCTTACTTTAATGGTCTTATTGATGAAGTTCGTATCCTCAACCATGCTTTGAGTCCAACACAGATAATGCAGGATAAGGATGCACTCGGATACTATCCTATAAGGAAAGGAACAGTTGCATGGTATCACTTTGATTCACTCCCATTGAACCTAACCCTCTCCGTGGGAGGCAGTTCCGTCCCTGTATGGAGAAAATCCGGTTATCTCTTTTCGAACGCGGTCGTTCCTTATCTCGAGGATGCAATCAACTCAAACCTCAATTCCACAAGAGATTCATATATCACCATCAACTCGGAGAACAGAGCAGAAATAGCCTCTATGACCCTCCATCTTCAGTTTTCGCCTCTGACCACGAACCCGGCGATGGCTGATACGGACCTGGACGGCCTGCCGGATAATGAAGAACTTCTGAGATACAAAACCAACCCTCTCTCAAATGATACGGATAACGACATGCTTAACGATTCTAGGGAGATATCTGGCTACGGCACAAATCCTGCTCTGCGGGATACCGATCATGATGGCCTGTGGGACGGTTTCCGCGACATAAACGGCAACGGAGTATTTGACCGGTTAACAGAAATCGGTGAGGATGTAAACTGCAATTATGTAAAGGACTGGGACGAGACCGACCCGCTTGCCCCTGATACGGATTATGACGGACTCCTGGATGGCATCGAAAATATCCCCGGTCTTATATGGGTAGAAGCGGAAAATGTGAGCACTGACAGCGCCAATATCGTTTCGGATACTGCGGCAAACGGTGGCTATGCATCTACTGGGAATGTTGTTCATAACTTCAATGTGCCCGATGGAACATACACTCTATTCGTAAGGGCAAGGTACGAAGGAGATGCCGCAACAACGGTTCTGGCTGCTGCTCTGGACACCAGCGCTTCGACACTTACGAAAAATATCGATATCTCCCATCCGCTGATCATCAGGTTTGACTACACATTTTCGTCGGCCCAAAATCTTCAGGTATTTTCTATCAGCCCCAACACTGTCGGCGGAAGATACGAAATATCACAGAATGGCGGCGTACTCTGCGTGAACGGCATTGATGTATTCAAGCTCTCGACAGATAAATGGTATCATTTTTCCGTAGTCTTCGAAAGGGATAGGGGCGGAGCGATTACCCAGAAAACTCTAGTGGATGGTGCTCTGGTGTTTGAGAGTAGGCTCGGGGCCCCGGGGATTTTCTCTTTGGTGATGGGGAACGGAGACGGACAGGCAGAGTGGTCGGATATCAAGGTGAGTTACAATCCATATATAAAATTAAACGGCGGCGTGGAAAGGATTCTCTACGATACCTATACATGGCTATCATTCAATGGTCAGACCGGCAGTTCCGGCGTATTACCGATAACACTACAAAAGTCTCAGAACAGAACTCTCTATGTCGATCGTCTCGCTCTTGTTGCCTTCCAGAGCATTCAAACCTATTCACACGATGTTGGCACGGTTCTAGATACATCCGCCGATGGAAACAGCGGGACGATTAACGGAGCCCGGATTGCCGACAGGGATTCCTCTCTCGATTTTGATGGTACGGATGACTATCTGATGGTACCTGACAGCCCAAGCATCGGCGATTTTTCCTCTCAAATCACCCTTGAGGCTTGGATTAAACCCAACAGTTTCCCAGGCGGCGGAGGGGATGGATTCTCATGTATAGTTACAAAAGGTACGGCTTACTACCTCAACTTGGATTCGACCGGCCACTTGCAGTTTTACTGGTACGATCTCTCGCCTGCAGGATATCACACATCACCAAATGTAATCTCTACCACAAAGTGGACACATGTGGCTGCCACTTATGACGGCAGTTATGTCAGATTGTATGAGGACGGAGTCGTAGTTAAAACGGTTAGTGTAACAGAAAGTGGGAGGACAAATGCCAACGGTCTGGGGATAGGAAGATATCCCGGAGGCGATGCAAGGCATTTCAATGGTATGATAGATGAGGTCCGCATACTTGACCATGCCTTAACGACAGATGAGGTCCTTCAGGACTATAATGCAAGGGGGTACTACCCCGTGAGGGCAGGAACCGCGGCATGGTATCACTTCAGCGAAGGTTCGGGTTCACAGGCCAGAGACAGCAGCGGGAACGGAAACGACGGGACCATCAACGGAGCGGCATGGAGGACAGGAGTGGACGGCTCAAGTGGCACAAGAGTGAACTCTGCGTTGAGTTTCGATGGTGTGGATGATTATGCAGTAGTAGATACCCCCTCTCAAAATTTAGCTCAGAACTTAACGCTGGAACTTTGGATAAAGCCGATGAATGTAGGAACAAACAGGATAAATCCTCTTGATAAAGATTACGGAGGAGAGTTTGCTCTTACAATCGAAAAAAATGGCCAGTTAAGTTACTTCCACGGACAATCTAAGACTTCGGGAGACTATGCGGCATTTCAGGCATTACCACCCGGCAAAATTGTTAATGGTGTGTGGCAACACATTGTGATTACGAGGGACAACATAAACAAAGTTCTAAAAAGTTATTACAATGGAAAGTATGTGGCTCAAAAAACCTACGCCATAGACCCTTCACAAAAAACCTCAAACATATTCATAGGTGATGGATATGTATCTCCCATAGGAGGCAGTATCGACGAGGTCCGTATCCTCAACCGCGCCCTGACCTCTGCGGAAATCTCTCAAGACTACAGTACCCATGATTACTATCCGGAGCGGAGCGGAACAGTTGCATGGTATCACTTCAGTAAAGGCTCCGGTGCCCAGATATCCGACAGCAGTGGGAACGGAAACGACGGGACAATCAACGGGGCAGCATGGGCCCCCGGAATCGCACGACTGCCGCACGGGTTCTCGGCACATTTTGACGGCGTGAATGACTATGTGGATTGCGGGAATGATGCGAGTTTGAATTTAGTCAATGATTTCACGTGGGAAGCATGGATTTACCCTACAGGTACAGGAAGCCACCCTACCAGTGGGGGAATTATAATTAATAAAGAGAGTGTTTATGAGTGCGCAAGATTCGCTGACGGGAGTATTCGATGGGCATTCTATAATACTAACCCGGGATGGGCTTCGCACAACACAGGGGGGACCGCTCCCTTAAATCAATGGACCCATATCGCCATAACCTATTCTCCAACCGGAGTAATTAAAACCTACACAAACGGAAATCTTATAGACACATACAACGGGGGCGGTGATGTCGCCACGAATGTAAATAATTTATGGATCGGAGGGAGAAGTGCAGTTAATCAATATTTCAACGGCCTCATCGACGAGGTTCGCATCCTCGACCGCACCCTAAGTGCAGGTGAAATCTCTCAGGATTACAATGCAAAGGGATACTACCCGGCAAGAACCGGAACGGTGGCATGGTACCACTTCGAGGATAATCTTTTGAGCTTCACATCCGTGGGAAACAGGACCATGGACCTCAGGATTCCGATAAGAACGCAGGACGGCATTCCTCTGTATGTAACCAGAGCCTTCCTCGACATAACACCGGGCGAACTCTACGAAAGTTATCCGGCCAATGCGTCAATGAATGTGGGGATTAACGAGAATGTGGGTATCTCCATCAATGAGACAGCATTGAGTAGCAACGGGCTTTACAAGCCGGACGGTAATTCGACTCTTCCAGATTGGGCCTATCCCCTGAACTTCGATATGAACACAGGAACGCAAAGGACAAACGATCTGGCCGGAGCGATTAACACCTACCTCTTCAATCACCGTTATGACATCTCAGCGGATGATGGCTATATTACCGTTCCGCTTGTGTTCCATTCCGATGCTGTAGGGCAACTTGTAATTTCCAACTTAAGCATTGAGTTCTCTCCCGTATTTATGGATCCACTATCAAACGACACTGACGGTGACGGCCTATCAGACGGGCAAGAGAGGAATGTATTTATGACCTCTCCGATAATCATCGATTCCGATAACGACGGAATAGCAGATTCCATTGAGCCCATCTCGGCCCTCGACATAAATCCGGCGGACAGCGACACGGAGAACGACCAGTTAGTGGACGGAACCGAGGTAAGAGTGATATTCAGAACGAATGCAACGGATAAAGACGGAGATGGTTTTGCATACGATGAGGCGGGGACATGGATTGCAGTGTCGGACCTTGCAAAGCTCGATGCTTCGAAATTCAAAGACGGAAGTTATCCGAATGGCGCATGGGTGCCTGTGAACGGGATATATGAGCTTAACGGCTATAGTTTAGCTGTCTCTTTAAGTCCAAGTGTAGATGTTGAACAGACCGAAACAGGTGGAACAGATTACAGCACTTCCGGTAAACTTTTGCAGGAATTCATTCCTCACAAGAACAGACTTTCATATATAGACCTCTGGCTTGGCGATGGAGGTCTTGATCTCTCTGCTGATTTGGATATAAGAGTTATGCACGGATATTATGGTTCTGGAGATTTGTTCACCCCGTTTCACATAGAAAAAATCATTGTTACCTCAGTTTCATCTTCAACACCTGGCCCATCTCCGTTGCCCTATGATTCATATTATAGGGCATATTTTGATGAGGCTCCGGTGATTCCAGGAATGTTTAAGGAACTCTTTAACAATCCTGGGTCTTATACATGCCTTGCTCCGGGTGACTTTACAGGTGATGGGAAGATGGATATTGCTGCTGGCACAAACGGCCAGAACTACTTATTCGTAAACAAAGGTGACGGCACATTTAATAAATTAACCATGTTTGGGGCTGGAAATACACGAGCAATGGCAGCCGCCGATTACGATGGGGATGGGGATATTGATCTTGCAGTGGCAAATGATGGGACTAACTACATATATGAAGCAAGAATCCCCCATTTTGCAATGTTTGATGAGCTGGCGCTCCCCGGAAGCGATGACACTCTCTCCATTAGCTGGACAGATTATGATGGGGCTGGTTATAAAGATCTTATTGTTGGAAATAATGGACAGAACGAAATTGTCACAATCCACGATACCACCTATGCTGAAGATTTTCCCGGAAGCGTTCTCCCTGCTGGATGGGTGGAAGACACTGGTCTCTCTTCCAGTGATTGGTGTGATGCCTCTGTTACTGTTTACGACGGCAATCTAAGTCTTTATGCTCAGGCTGCAGAGCCTACCACAGGGGGAGGGGCTCAAGGACTACCTGGTTCCGGGAACGAATTGAGAGATACATGGACCAAATACACTGCATATGCTGCAGCCTTTTCTCCAGCCATAAATCTCGCAGGAAGAAGCGGAATCTCTCTTGAGCTTTCTTATCATGTAACCTATGCGAACGCAGGCAATTTCAGTGTTTACTACAGAGATCCTTATTACAACTGGGTTCAGGTTGCTGACTTCCCCATTGGAACTTCTATGTCTGGCAATCTTCTCCTAAAGCTACCTGAGAATGCATCTCATGATAATTTTGTATTTGAACTCAAGGCCAATGTTTCTACGATATCCGGGACTGTGGAATGTAATATCTCTATAGACAAAATAGCAGTCATTAGCGATTTTCTTCCTATAAACCAGTTCGGTGTCGGGATTACAAACTCCATTGTGGGAGATGATTATGACAATGATGGTCTTGTGGATGTAGCCGTTGGGAATAACGGCCAGAACTATTTATACATAAATAACGCTGACGGTACATTTAGCGAAACCCCCTTGTTCGGGGCAGACAATACCCAATCTTTGGCAGTTATGGATTACAACAATGACGGCCATGTGGATGTGGCTGTTGGTAATAACGGTCAGAACTATCTTTATGTAAATAATGGAGATGGAACATTTACAGAGATCCCTATGTTTGGTGCGGAGGATACACGGTCTATCGCCTCTGCCGACTACAACAACGACGGTCTTGTAGATGTGGCTGTTGGCAATAACGGTCAAAACTATTTATACATAAACAATGGTGATGGTACTTTTACAGAAAAAGCCGAATTTGGCAGTAGGAATACAAGGGTCCTTAAATGGGGAAACTATAACAACGATGGGAGAATGGATGTGTTTGCCGCCGAGGATACTGGAATAAGATTGTATCAACACAACAGTTACTGGATTTCCTGCGCAAATAAGAATGGTAATATCAAATGGTTGGGTTCACAGAATCGTTCCGCATATCCCTCCGGCATTGCAATAGAAAGGGTGGGATTCACTAAAACTATTCTGAATACAGATTTTACATTCAAAACATACTATGCAATGGAAGATACAGAGAATATAGCATTCCACACATCAGAAGGCAATTCCCTCTATTATGTAAACAATGGCCAGAACGGCGGCCTAATGGTCAGAGAAAACAATCACTACTTCTACTTCACCCCATCCGCTATTGGCGAACTCTCCCGCTATCCCCTGATTGATTATGCTCTTGATAGTAAGGAGGTCTATCGCAACACCGCCTCCACGGCCGACCAGGACATGGACGGCCTCATCGACGGCTTTGAATCCATCTACGGCTGCAGTGATACCGATTTCGACACGGACGACGACGGCCTCGGCGACGGCTATGAGGTTTACATATCACATACGAGCCCTATTAACAAAGATACCGACGGTGACGGAATATGGGACGGCGCTGAACTTGGTTTCGGGCAGAGAAGTTTTGTGCGTGCGTTCTGGAACTCGGAGACTCTCACATTCATCAAGGCCACGGAAGGAAGCCCCGAATACGATCATGACCCGACGACGACCACCGACCCGCTCGATAGAGACACGGATGACGACGGCTTAGGGGATAATGAGGAAGATATAAACCTGAACGGAAGGCAGGACGCAGGTGAAGCGGACCCGCTGAATGCGGACACAGACAGCGACGGCCTCTTTGACGGAACGGAACTCTCCGTCACGGTCCCCATTGCGCCGGAGAACATTAAGTTAGGAGACTGGTTCTATTACATCAAGGGAACGGCTCTCGGCGCAGGGCACTTCATTGCCGATGCGGACCCGAGCACGAATACTGAGCCACTGAATCCGGATTCTGACAATGACGGTTTGCTTGACGGCGTGGAGGATGCTAACAGGAACGGCAGATGCGATTCGGGAGAGACGAACGCAACTAAGTCGGATACAGATGAGGATGGTCTGTGGGACGAGTATACCATCAACGGCCACATCGGCGAACTGAGCATCGGAACCGACCCGCTGAATGTTGATACAGATGGGGACGGCCTGTGGGATGGGTATACCATCAACGGCCACACCGGCGAACTGAGCATCGGCACCGAGCCGCTGAATGTCGATACTGACGGGGATGGCCTGTGGGACGGCTATAATATCACGGATTCCTCCGGTGCCGTGATACACATCGGCGAACTCAGCATCGGAACCGACCCACTCGACATAGATTCCGACCATGACGGCCTATCCGACAGTTATGAGGTGTCTAACTTCGGCTTTGATGACATAGACAGCGACGGGTTAATACCTGCTCTCGATGATGATTCCGATGGCGACGGGCTTATCGACGGAGACGAAGTCCTCATACTCGGCACCGCCCCGCTCAACCCGGACACGGACGATGACGGCCTATCCGACTCCTTCGAACTCACCGGCTGGACCGTTACGCTCCACAGCGGCTCCGACAACACCGTCCTCTCAAGTTTCACGGCCCATTCCAATCCATTGATAAAGGACACTGACGGCGACGGCTGGAACGATTACGAGGAATGGTATTACAGCGCATCGGGAGCAGTGAAGTGGCAGAACTATACAACCGACCCCTCATCAAGCGACACGGACGGCGACGGTATCCCGGACACGGCCGACCCCAACCCCGTAAACGGCGATTCCGACGGCGACGGCCTCGGTGACGGACTGGAGGACATAAATCTTAACGGTGTTTGGGATTCGGGAGAGACCAACGCAACGAACCCGGACACGGACGGGGATGGTCTCTACGACGGTTACAACATCAACGGTCATACCGGGGAATTAAGTATCGGCACTGACCCGCTGAGTGTTGATACGGACCATGACGGTCTGTGGGACGGATATAACATAATGGATGAAAGCGGTAATTTACTTCACATCGGAGAACTGAGCATAGGAACGGACCCGCTGGACATTGACACCGACAAAGACGGAATAGACGACGGAACGGAGGGAACGGCCGACACTGACAATGACGGAACAATCAACGCGCTGGATACCGATTCGGACAGTGACGGCCTTATCGACGGCTGGAACGACGCGAACGGGAACGGCATCTATGATGACGGCGAGGAGTGGGGAGAGTACAACTACGGCACCGAACCCCTCGATGACGATTCCGACGGAGATAACATAAACGACGGAATAGAAATCTTCGTTCTCGGCACCGACCCGCTGGACAGCGACACCGACCGCGACGGAATAGACGACGGTATCGAGGCAAAGGTCATCTTCCGCACCAACGCAGCGGCCGACGAGAACGGCAGCTTTATTTACGATAAAGGCAATGTATGGGTCGCGGTGGCCGACAGGGCACAGACGGACACCGCATGGACGCTTTCGGCCCATTCATACACTGGCAACCACACATACGGAATAAACGAAAGCGTTCCGGCCAACGAGATAGGAAGGACTCCGGAGGGATATGTGATATCCATGAGTGCGGGTACAGTATCGATCATAAGGAACACGACTCTTAACTACACCACGGGAGAGTGGCAGATAACGCAGTACAACTTTGCCGGTCAGGCCGTGAACCCCGTTACGGATACATCTCCGGTTCAGGATTTCGCTCTCAACAATCAGGAGTTATACGGCGGCCTATCCCCGACAAACAACGACACAGACGGGGATGGCCTCTACGACGGCTACGACATTTCCGCAGATTACGCCCTCGACGGAAAAGACCATAAAGGAGAACTCACCGCAGGAACAGAACAGTTAAACCCGGACACCGACGGCGACAGCATAACGGACGGTCAGGAAATTAACGGCTATGAACTCACATGGATGGAACCGAAGGATGACGGCCCAGTCCAGCACGGGCCGGAAACATACACCTCCGACCCGCTGGACCCGCACAACGCAGACGCCAGCGGAAAGTGGAGAGACTTAGACGGTGATGGAATCTCCGACTACAAC
>JAJSAE010000032.1 GCA_024281315.1 archaeon
AGATGAGCTTATGAGGTGGTATAACTACGATAAACCGCATATGAGTCTGGATTTCAAGAATGCAGAAACTCCCGATGAAGCTTTCTACTGAAAGCTTCCAGAGGAGATGGTCTTTAAATATGAGGGGTGGTTGATTGAGGTGTAAAATTAATTCGGGATACTACATCCCATCGGGCAAACCCTTAAATCCCTCTTCTCCTATACCTCTCCGTGTCCTCTCTTGCTTCAGAACCCGGCCAGTCCCATTTTCCGTTACGGGCCAGACCTTCCATTTGAGGAAGACCTTTTTATTGACCCCTTAGACCCGACAAACGGAATGAGAGATACAGACGGCGACGGAATGCCGGACTACAAAGAAGTCCATTACACGGATTACTACCCCTTCATAGTCAGCTGGGCTAACAATCAGCACAGGCAGAAGCCGGAATATATTGCTATGAGTTGGAAAAGTTGGTTAGTTGGTGCCAAGATTGAGGGTGTGGATTAATTTCCCTCACTATTTGTACGATTTGTAAAGCGTTCGTGATTCGTGCACTTGGATAGTTTGCTCTATTGGTTAATTAATGTTGCACTTCTCAAATCCGCCGCCCCTATTAGTTTGTCCGAAATTGGTAGTTGGTGCGGGCGCCGGGATTTGAACCCGAGTTATAAGCTTGGCAAGCTTAAGTGATACCAGGCTACACTACACCCGCTTTGCTTTCCCCCCATCTGCTTCCAGCATATAAGCATTTCGATTACTTTCAACCGCATTTAGAGCATAGAGATTCTGCACATCCAGAATAAATCAAACATGAGTTCCGGCTTTAAAAACAGAGAAAAACACGACGACGCTTCCACCAAAGATTACGGAGGAGATGATATTTTAAGTATGATGAGCGGTAAATTTAGGTTATCATGGGCGAACATGCGAAGGAAATAAGAGAGACACGCAAAAATCAAAATAGGGGCCTGTAAAACGAAGTCGGGACAGAGCGGCTACAGCAGTTTTTCCAGAACCGTGGAAAACCAAAAGCCTTAAATCCCGTTCCCAATATCGCTCCGACAATTGCCGTTCCAAACGGTGCGGCATATGAAAAATAAGATAGTGGAGGCATTCCATGTCTGAAGAAAACACAGAAGAAAAAATATTCTATCCGAGTGAAGAGATAAAGGCTAGAGCCTACATAAAAAGCATGGATCAGTACAGAGAGATGTATGAGGATTCCATAAAGAACCGCGAGGAGTTCTGGGCGAAAATGGCCGACGAATATGTGGATTGGTTCAAGAAATGGGACAAGGTCGTGGATGAGGATTTTAACGAGGCGAAGATTGAATGGTTCCGCGGAGCCAAACTCAATGTGGCCTACAACTGTCTGGACCGCCATCTCGAGAAGAGAGGGGATAAGGTCGCCCTGATATGGGAAGGAAACGACCCCTCAGAGAGCAGAACATTCACATACAAAGAACTCTATGAAGAAGTAAACAGATTTGCCAATGTTTTAAAGAAGAAGGGCGTCAAGAAAGGTGATAGGGTAAGCATATACCTCCCGATGATACCCGAACTCGCTATTTCAATGCTGGCATGTGCGAGAATCGGTGCCATACATTCCATTGTTTTCGGAGGTTTCTCCGCCGAGGCCTTGAAAGACAGAACTCTGGATGCGGAATCAAAGGTAGTTATAGTATCGGACGGAAGCTTCCGCGGAAAGAAGACTATCCCGCTCAAGGGAAACGCGGACGAGGCCTTTAAGGAGTGCCCCACAGTGGAAACATGCATCGTGGTCAAAAGGGCGGGGAACGATGTTGGCTGGGTTGAAGGAAGGGATACATGGTGGCACGAAGAGATGGCGGCGGGAGATATCGATAAGGAGTGCCCGGCGGAGGAAATGGATGCCGAGGACCCGCTGTTTATACTCTATACTTCTGGTTCTACCGGCAAACCGAAGGGTGTTCTCCATACTACTGGCGGCTATCTCGTATATACGGCTGTTACGCACAAGTACATATTTGACTATCATGAGGATGACATCTACTGGTGCACTGCGGACATCGGCTGGGTCACTGGCCATTCCTATATTGTCTACGGTCCACTTGCCAACGGTGCCACAAGCATAATGTTCGAGGGTGTCCCTAACTATCCGGATTACGGAAGGTTCTGGGACATAGTGGAGAAATACAGAGTGAATATACTTTATACCGCACCAACGGCCATAAGGGCCATCGCAAAGGAAGGGGACGAGTGGGTTAAGAAGCACGACCTCTCCTCTCTGAGAGTTCTCGGAAGCGTTGGTGAGCCCATAAACCCCGAGGCGTGGATGTGGTACTACAATGTCGTGGGCGGCGGAAGGTGCCCGATAGTGGACACATGGTGGCAGACAGAGACCGGTGGTATTCTGATAACCCCGCTTCCCGGGGCAACGCCGCTCAAGCCAGGCTCGGCAACATTCCCGTTCTTCGGAGTGGAGCCTGCAATCCTAGACGAGAAGGGGAACGAGCTGGAAGGGGACGGTGTGGAAGGTTCTCTTTGCATAAAGAGGTCATGGCCCGGCATGATGAGAACCGTTTACAGGAACCCGAAGAGATTCAAGGAGACCTATTTCTCCATGTACAAGGGCTACTACTTCACAGGGGATGGCTCAAAGAGGGATAAGGACGGCTACTACTGGGTTACCGGAAGAATAGACGATGTTATAAATGTATCCGGCCACAGACTCGGAACGGCTGAAATAGAGAGTGCACTGGTATCTCATCCCTCCGTTGCAGAGGCTGCTGTGGTCGGCTATCCGCATGAGCTCAAGGGATGGGGCATCTATGCCTATGTCATCCTGAACACGGGAAAGGAGATATCCGATGAACTGAAAAAGGAGCTGGTCAAGCATGTGAGGGCGGAGATAGGTCCAATTGCCACACCTGACAAGATCCAGTTTGTCAGCGGTCTTCCCAAGACCCGCAGCGGAAAAATAATGCGGAGAATCCTCAGAAAGATTGCCTCCAATGAAATCGATTCCATCGGAGACACCTCAACACTGGCTGACTCCTCCGTCATGGATGAGCTCATCGCGGGAAGGCAGTAAAAACGCATAAACAAACCCTTTAAGACCTATTTTATTTCTTGACGCCACCTCATATATGACATTATCCCCTTTTGAATGCCCATGTTGAGAAAGAATATTGAGATATTGGAAGCATTCGGTTTTTTAGATGTGCATTTCTCGAAGTAATCAGGAATATAGAACTTTTTGTCAAGCCAGTGTAGAAAAGTATTTATAGAACATATGTGTATATAGGTATGGTCCGAAAGGCCAGAATACAACGCACGGAGGGAAAGAATGACAATGGAACCGATAAGTATAGACAAGGCAGTAGAGATAGCAAAGAAGAAGGGGCTAAAGGCAGGTCGCGTCAAGGGAACCGATGGTGTTCAGTTCACCAAGGGAAGCAACGGCAGGCTGGAAGTCATTGATTGGGATGAGTTCAAGAAGACTCTGAAAGATAGAAAACTTCAGGTCTACGAGAGCGGCGGATGGATGAAGATAATGAAGAAGTGATTCTTCTTTTAGTCATCAATCCCCAAACCCTTTATTTTCCATTTATCTCCGTTTCTTTCTCTGAAACAGAGGCTGTCGGCCTCACTAATCTCTAGTGATATATTTATTATACAAATCCAAGTGACAAAAGGTTTTAAAAGTATGAGGACATCACTCGCCTGCAAGGGGGAGCACCCGTGATACTGAGACCCGATACACGACATTACGATAGCGATAGCGATAAGTATGGCTTCTGCAAATCATGCGGGGCTATTCTCATCACTCTGCCCGGTGACCGGCGCAACGGTTACTGCTTTGAGTGCTACTCAGCTCTGCAAAAGACCGACGAAGTGCCGGAGCAGAGAGAGGATATCTAGTCCTCTTTATTCCTGTTCACCCTTTGAAGAGGGCCGGGCGCCCACCAGTTCCACTTTTTCAGGAGAATCATTATTGCAGGAACAACATAGATTCTCACAACCATTGAGTCCAGAAGGACGAGAAACGCAAGAGCGAATCCGAATTCCTGCAGCATACTCATACCGGACAGGAGCATGGTACCGAAGGCACCGGCCATTACCAGCCCGCATGCGGTTATTATGCCTCCCGTTGTTTCCACTGCTGTCACCACGGCTTCTTCATCACTTTTTCCTCTGAGAACCTCCTCTCTTATACGGGTGGTGAGGAAGATATCGTAGTCCATCCCCAGCCCCATGGATATAACAAACAGAATGAGAGGAATCATCCAGAGCATCTCCACCCCCAGAATCTTACTAAAGAGCAGGTATGTTACGGCCATGCTCACCGAAACACTGAACAGCACGGTCAGTATGAGGCGCAGCGGAACAAGAACGGAACCGAGGACGAAAAGAAGGATGACAAAGATACCTATAATGACTACCGCCTCCATCATGTGAAAATCACTGTTGAACACGCCGCTTATATCCACCATACTGGCGGTTGAACCGCCCACAAGGAATTCGTCCGTCAGACCGGCATTCTGGGCTAGAAAAGCGTCTCCGAAGTTGCGAATCTCGCCTATTACATTCATTGAATCTTTTGACAGGGGGTCTCCAGCCAGAATTATCCTTATCATTACGGTTCTACCGTCTTTTCCGATGTAAGAGAGAGCAGGGGCCGTATCCTCTCCGCCCGTCGGACCGGCGGTTGCGGAAAGATTTGTCAGAGAGATATGGGTTCCCTGAGGTTGAGTGGGAGAATATACGCTTTTAATCCCTTGATAGGACGAAAACTCGGCACTGATATTATCCAGAGCGGAGATTGCCGCCGGGCTAAACTTACCCGTACTATCGTCATATACTGGCTCGCGGAAATGTAGGACCACATATGTTGGCATAACAATTCCCTTTCCAAACCCCTCGGACATAACTGTCATTCCTTCCTTACTCTCGGTCTGGGGCATTCCGGCGATGAAATCAAAGCCTGTTTCCATCTCCATGATAACATACGCAGCCGGTACTGATATTATTAAAACGACCATAACGATTGCCTTAGCATGTTTAAGGGAAAAATGTGCGCTCTTATGGAAATAACCGGTTCCCATCTTATCCCTCTTTATGTCCCATCTCTTATGCCCCGGCCAGAATATCCTATCGCCCAGAAGCATCAATAACGAAGGGATGAATGTAAGAGCCACGAGAAGAGCTATCCCGATACCGAGCGCAATGGCAACACCCATGCTCTGAGTCATCGGAAAGTTGGTAAAGGCAAGAGAGCCGAACGCAATCATAACCGCCATCCCGCTGGTGGTTATGCTCTCTCCCGCCCATGTAACCGATGTCCTTACGCTCTCCTCCTTGCTGTGACCTCTCACTCTCTCCTCTCTGTATCTGGAAATAATGAAGATGGCATAATCGCTCCCAGCACCGAACATGGCCGTGGTGAGCATCGGGAGAACCGAATAGTGTATATTGCCGATGACATCGGAAAGGAGGTATATAACTGCCATGGCTGTAACCAGCGCCATACCTATTCCTCCCACCGGAACCGCAGGGGCCACTAGAGAAACAAAAAACGCGCCGATAATGATGAATATAAGAATAACGGTTATCGGGTCTATTTTCTCCAGATCTTTAAGGCTCTCCTCCTGCATATCCATTCCGATTGCCACATTCCCGGAGATATATGCATTGAGACCTGCGGGGGCCCCCGAATGCACCATGCTCCTTATTACCACCACATTGTCCTTTACCACAGAATTCTCGGAGCCTTTGCTGAAACCCACCACTGCAATGGTAACATTTCCGGATACAAACCCATTAAGAACTTTGTCGGGCAGAGGGAGAGGGGCGGTGGCATATGTACTGTTTCTTACGAATGTGCTGGCCAGCATCTGAGCTTCGGAGTTGTCCGGTGATGAGCCGAGTTCGTATATCTTTTCCAGAGCACTTTGGTTTTCAATTCCCGAAGAGGCGGAAAAAATTGAGATTGAGGCCGAATGAACCTCAGATGCGTTATTCCATGTCTGCAGAGAGAGGAGTGAAGAAACATTTTCGAACATCATCCTTGCGGAAGAATCCAGAATGGCCGGCATGAATGCACTCTGGGTCGAATTGAGTGCTTTTTGCTCCTCTCTCACCGGATTTATCACGGACTTTCCTTCCGTACTGGTGTTCCACATGAGAGTGAATGTATCGAAATACCGGCTGGCCAACTCTGGATCCACCTCCATTTCCGAACCGGAATTATCAACAGGAGCACTGCCCATACTCGAGAGTATCTGCGAGGTCTGCGCCCAGGCAATGCTGTTCAGGACAGTTATGTTGTTCCATGATGTGAGGTTAAGGGCCGACCGAACCGCCATAAAACCGCCAGCCATGAGCGGGGCCATGTTTGCGGTGTAAGACCCTGCTGCCGAGGTTATTGCCAATTCTCCTCTTAACTCTGGGTTCGCAACCAGTGTGGCATTGGAGGCGGAGGAATTCCAGTAGTTTGCAAAGATGCCGTAATACTGCAGTGCTCCGGACATCTCCTCCGCGCTCATGTTCATATAAGACAGGGTAATAAGAGTCATTTGATACGCATAGATGTCGGCTGAGGTGGCATTGCCGTCGGCCGCATAAGATTCAAGCCAGTACTGAAGATGAATGGATGGAGTGGCGAAAAGCAGCGTTGCGGTCTGATTGATATTCTTCCAAACCCCAGTATAAGCCTCCGGCATTCCGAAGATCATATTGGCGGTCATATTGATGCCGGTTTCCGTCTGGTGGATGGCAGGGGCGAGCCCCTCTATCTCCTGTTCAAACACATCCTGCTCTACAGAATAAATGGTGGTGACATTGTTTAAAAACTCTATACTGCTGCTTTTCTTCATGTCTGCACCTAAACTTATAAGGTAGTCTCTTGCAGCCGGCGTTCGAATATCGCCCTGAAATACGATGATAACAGAGGAGTTGTCCATTCCGCCGAACTGCTCGGATATTATGTCTCCCGCCTTTTCTGACTCTATGTTGGGGGGAGCCATGGAGACTTCTTCGTAATCTATCACATTTCCTATGCGAGACGCGTAAGGGACCGCTATCAAAAGAATCACAAGCCAGATGATGATTATCGCGTTGTGCCTCTTTATTATTCTATTGGCCAGACTTTCGAATAGATTCATGCTATCACTGTTAGTAGCCATAGTACTAACATTTAAATATGTTTCTTTCTTTTACATCTCTCATGACAGACATAACAAAGGAGATTGAGAAGGCGGCGGGCCCACTTATTGAGATGGGATTAACCGGTTACGAGGCAAAGGTTCTTGTGGCTCTACTCAAACTGGGCCGCTCAACGGTGCGGGAGATATATCCCGTATGCGGTGTGCCGAGGTCCGCTGTTTATGGCGTTCTGGAGAGACTCAGAGCGAGAGGGTTGGTTCAGGTAGCCAGTACGCGGCCCACCAGTTACATATCTGTCTCTCCTGCGGAGGTTATGGAGATAATGGAAGGAGATTTTGAAAACAAGAGAAAGAGCGCATTTGAGGTTTTGAGCAGCATCCACACCGCCCCCACCAGAATTCAGAAGGATGAGGAGGTATGGCTTCTGAACGATACGGTTTCCGTCATGAGAATGTCGAGAAAACTCATACTATCGAGCAGAGAAGAGATTGTTATGGGCGTATATAGCGAGCGACTTTACGAACTGAAAAACGACCTGATACAGCGTGCGAAGGAAGGGGTGAATATTTCAGTGCTGGCAAAGGATACCTCGGACATCCCTGAGGAACTTCTGGAACATGTAAATGTTGTGACATTTAAAAATCCGGAAAGATTCGCGGCAATGCCCGAGATTTCTCTAATCATCTCGGACAACTCATCCATCATTTTCAGCATCAGGCACGCCTTGGCCAGAGATATGGAAAACGGCTTCTGGTCTGATAGCATATCTCTTGTTTCGTTCTTCTCGTTCAGCCTTCAAATAAGCATGAAAACGAAATAAGCGAAGGGGTCACTGCTGCATCTGCAGTGCGTCGGTGATGCTCTTTTTAAGGGCATCGTAGCTGTCCTTCAGACTTTTTTCCTGCCTGTCAAAAGACTTGAGTCTCAGTTCGTAGGTCTCTTTCTTTTCCCTGAGTTCGTCCATGACCTTCTCCTTTCCCTCCGCCTTTATGAGAAGGGCTCCGATGTTTCTGTAAATATCCCTGTCCTCCGGAACCTTTTCAAGATATTCCAATGTCCTCTCTATATCCTTTAGCTGTGCTTCCATCTGGTACTTCTGGGTAAGAAGGACCTGTAACTGCTCTTCCACTTTTTGTAGTTGTTCCATGTAATTCTCAAGTTGCGGGGAGAATTTCATGCATTTCACCTCTTTCTAAATTCTTCTGCGATTTTGTTTGCCATGCTGAGCCATCTGAGATGGGAGTTCATGGCGGCCCTCAGAGATACCGTATCCTCTCCTTCTACCATGAGGAGGAGTCTGCCCGCTTCTGCCTGCAGTCCGGCGTATGAGCGCGGTGTCTGCTGCGTTTCGGGTTCCATTATCCGTGCAATATCCTCCGCACAGCGGTTCCGCATCTCAAGGCGCACCACATGCATCTTTTCACCTGGCTTTCAGGCTCTTCTTTATATTGGGGCGAACCTTGTAGAATATCTTTCCGCCGCAGTGGTCGCACTGAAGCCCTGTCGGTCCGATCTCGGTCTTAATGGCCCCGCATTTCGCACATCTGTACATTTTTGCTCACCTTCAATCGAATTCGCTTACAGTCTCTTCCTTCATGTATGTGCGGTTCAGGAAGGGATTGTATGTTCCACCGGTAAACTTGGCATCGCAGTGGCTGCAGACCCATATCCCCGCCGCCTCTCTCTTAACGGATGTATGGTGACAGTAGGGGCACTCATGTCTCTTGCCCTTCATGGTGTCGACAGTCTTTATCCTCTTTCTTATCCTGACGCCGTAACGGGGGCCGAATTTGCCTGCAATTCCTATCTTCTTGGTCCTTCTCGCCATCTTCTCACCTCAGAATAATTCATCCATAACCTCGCGGCTCGTTCTCTTTGCCACTTCCATCATATATTTGACCTCTTCCGATGTGAAACCGCCTCCAATGCCCTTCTGCATGGCCCTCAGGTCTCCGTTCTCGTCGAAAGTTATCGTGAGCCTTGCATTTGCCACCTGCTGCTCCTCGTAATTTGGGTCCAGGAGTATTTTATCCCCTATCTTGACGAAGGTGGAAGCTATCGGAAGGTGCTCCACGGGGAGCGCATAATCCTCTCCCTTTCCGAACTTTGCGGCTGGAACCGTGGTGCCTTTAAGCGCCGCTAACGCCGCCAGCGAGGCCGCATCGAACAGATTTCCGTCGTAATCAAGGGTATGTATGTCTATGAACATTATCCAGACCTCCTCTCCGGGGGTGATGCAGAGTTTTCCCATATCCACTGTCTGGCTTTCTCTGATTCCTCTATCAACGACTCTGGAGAGCTCGATGGCTTCCGGTCGCGGGGGACCGCTCTCGAAAAACGGGGATGCCATAGGTATCAGTTCGGCATTCGTGGTCATAACTCCGCTGTCCGGGGTGTCCGGAAATGGGGTTCCTATGTCCATCTTTATCCCTGCCAGAACATCCGTATCTCCTAGCTTGAGTCTTGCAGAACCCTCTGCTCTCGGAACAAAATTAGGCATCAGTTCTATCTTTCTTCTTTCCTCGAAGCCCCTGCCGTCTATGCGTTTTCCACTCTCCAGAAGTGTCATAATGTGCATCCTCTTTATGTCGGAAAGTACATCGTTACTCATTGTTCTCCCCCCTGTTTGCCGTCATCCATATCCTCAAGCGCCACCTTTTCCTCTCTGCTCGCAAGTTCCTCGACTATTTCATCGGCGTTCACCTCCGAAGGAGTTTCGTTGATTACTGAGTTCGCGAGACCTCCGTTCGTTATTCCCTCTTCTATATCCTCGGTGCTTCCCGCATACTTTCTTTTCAAAGCCTCCACCTGCAGAGGATAGACCACATTCACAGCAGCCTCTGTCGCCAGCCGGAATGCCTCGTCAAACTCCTCCTGTGTGAGATGGCCGTCCATCTGCAGTAGAACCACCTCTCCAGTCCTCGGGACAATTGCAAGGGGCACATCGGCCTGTCCGAAATTATCCTCTTCCTGTCCGAGGTCGAGAATTACCTTATCGCCTGCCTTTCCCGCTGCACAACCAGTTACCAACCCTCTCATGGGGATGCCAGCATCGGCCATGGCAACGGAGGCCGCCGTTATGGCAGCGCATCTGGTACCTGCATTGGCCTGAAGAACCTCCATATAAACATCTATGGTGGCCCTGGGGAACAACTCCGTCATGGTAACCGCTTCCAGCGCCTCGGAGATTATCTTGGATATTTCCACGGATCTCCTGTCCGGGCCCGGCCTCTTCCTATCGCCAACTGAAAAAGCGGCCATGTTGTATTTCGCCTGAACTATGGCCCTGTTGGAATTCTGCACATGGCGGGGATGCGCCTCTCTTGGGCCGTAAACCGCGGCCAGAACCATATTATTTCCCCACACCACATATGCCGAGCCGTCGGCTCTCTTGAGTACTCCTGCCTCTATCTTGATCGGCCTGAGTTCGTCGGCCTTTCTTCCGTCAAGTCTTATTCCGTTCTTATCTATCAGAACTATATCACTATGTCCACCCATAATATCAACTCTCTATCTTCTTTTTTGATTCAAGGAACTCTTTAACCTTCTCCGTAAGACCCAGCAGATGGGCCTCTCTATCTATCATGGTTATGGCCTCCACCGCAAGCCTGATGTTCTCCGGCTCGCCGTCAATCCATATCCTTCCGTTCTGCCCCACAAACATGCGGGTATTCGTGTAATTCTTCAACATGCTTATCATGGAGCCGCCTTTCCCTATGACTCTCGGAACCTTGGAGTGGGGGATCTCTATTATTCTTCCACTGGTAAGTTTCCTGAGCCCCTGTTCCTTCAATGTCAGCTGTATTCTTTTGGTTTCATCCACCTTCAGAACCTTAACAAGTATGCTGTTCCCTATATTGAGATATCTTGCGGTGTCACCGAAATCCACCCTCCACGGGACATCGTTAACATGCAGGGGCGCGGGATAAGGGCAGTTTATGTCCGTCAGCCAATTCGAAGGGCCAATGTCAATTATCACTCCTATGACCATGTCCCCTGCCTTCGGGATATACTTCCCCGCAAGAGGTACGACATTCACATAATTTCCCCGTATGCTTTTGATTCCTATCTGGGCCGCGTATATACGGCCTTTTTCTCTGAATGCACCCGTACCTGCTTTCAGTTCGGGGGAGTCCGAAAGAAGGTCCCCGGGCACTACAATTTCTCTACTATTACTATCACTCATTTCAATCACATCTTATTTCTTCTGTTTTCCACTGTATATCACACCTAACAATGACTCCTATTTTATGATTTTGGTCTCGGCTTGCCCCTTGGTTTTTGCGTTTAAAACCTCGAAGAAATCGTTTTGCAGGCCGGCCGGCAGTTCAACCATACCCACCCATGAACCGTCGTTCTGCCATTCTTCTTTGATTATCTTCCCCATGCCGGTTATGTCTCCGTAGCAGCGTCCGTATTCCTCGCCAGAGAGATGAACCGCTATCTTCACCTTTTCGAATCTTATGGGGATGATTGGCCGCAGCGCATCAAGAACACTCTTTACCTGAGCCTCCGCCGACTTGAACGGGTCAATATGTATCCTTGCTTCATCCATTGCCGCCTCGATTCTGGAAGGCGGATGAGGGGCGCCGGTCTGAGGATTTATCGCATTTATGGATATGGTCTGGATAATCTGCTTCTTCTTGCTCTGCTGCATCTCCTTTCTCTGCTCGGTGGTTACCTGAACATGCCCCTTTTCAATGATGGTCCTGGCAATATCCACTATGTCCGCATCTCCGAAAACCTTCTTCATGACCTCCTCTGATGCCCTGTCTCCTTTCCTTGCATCCCGAAATATCTCATCGGTAACCATGTAATCTATGAGGTCAATCTCTTTCCCCTCTTTCAGCATATCCACTGCCTTAGGGTCTATGAGAATTTCGAAGTTTTCTCCGCTGTGTTCGTAGCGAGCGATTATGGCATCTTCAAGGTTGACCATGGCCAGACCTCCTGTTAGGCTCAGCTCTTCTTGCCGAGTTTTTTGAGATGGGCTTCCACATCCTTTCTCGGAAGTCTGCGGAATCCCTTGCCTTTCTCAACGACGCCTACTTCCACGGTTTCGTAGTTAAGGCCGTTGTCCGATGCCTCACGGAGAGCCTCAAGACCAAGCAGGATTCCATCTTCCTTCTTCATATTATCCTTGAATTTCTCCTCAAGGAGTTCCATGACCGTACTCCTGCCGGCACCTATGCTGTCCGCTTTATAGGATGTAATGGCTCCGCTGGGGTCCGTTTCAAAGAGGTGGGGTCCGTAATCATCCACGCCCGCAATAAGCAGTGCGGTTCCATAGGGGCGAACTCCACCGTACTGGGTGTAATTCTGCTTATGGTCGCATATCTTCTTGACAAGGATTTCCACATCTATTCTCTCGCCGTAGGTGATTTTATTAATCTGCGAAGTAACCCTTGCCATATCCACCAGTATTCTGGCATCGGCCACGAGACCTGATGTCGCACAGCCGATATGCTCGTCCAGCTGGAATATTTTTTCAATGGATTCGGGCTCCATGAGCCTGCTGCCAACTCTTTTGTCCACTATCAGGGCCACACCGTCCTTAAACTTGAGGCCAACGGTTGTGGTGCCTCTCTTCACGGCTTCCCTTGCGTACTCCACCTGAAAAAGGCGGCCGTCCGGGGAAAACACGGTTATTGCTCTATCATAAGCCATCTGTCCGGGTTGCATTTCTATCCCTCTTTTTATCTCTGTCTCAAGTAAACTGCCCAACTATTTAATGCTTTTGGGGTTTGTGCATCCAGTAATCATCCCGCGCATCCAAGAGTGCCGCACCGCACCAGTTTGGCACAAAGTATAAATACTTCCTCCCATATGAGAAAAATACGAGGTGATCTAAAATGCCATTCGGAGACGGAACAGGACCTAACGGACTCGGGCCCATGACGGGCCGCAGATTCGGACGATGCGCAGGTAATTACCCTGCAGCATACAGCAGCCAATATTCCCCTCAGGCCGTACCCGCATACGGATACGGACCCCAATACGGATACAGAGGAGGCGGCCTTTTTGCCAGAACATTCGGAAGATTCTTCGGCCGCGGTTACTACGGCTATGGCCGCGGATTCGGTAGAGGATTCGGTGGAGGCAGAGGATACGGCAGGTACAGGTGGTGAACCTATGAAGATAGCGATAGCGACAAACACAGGAGGACTTGAGGACACTGTTTCTCCGGTCTTCGGCAGATGCCCGACCTACACCATAGTTGAGGCGGATGGTAGTGATATAAAAGACAGCAGAGTAATACAAAACCCGGCGGCAAACGCAGGTGGCGGGGCAGGAATACAGGCGGCCCAGCTGCTGGTTAATGAAGGGGTCGGCGCAGCTCTCGCCGGAAGTTTCGGACCCAACGCATCGGGAGTGCTGGCTCAGGCAGGTATAAAGATGGTTCCCATACAAGGGATTCCCGTAAAGGAAGCTGTGGAAAAGTACCTCAAAGGAGAGCTGAGCGAGAGTGCAGCCCAGACAGGGGCCCAGCAACCGGCCTACGGCGGCCAGTATGCACCACCGGTTGGATACGGAGGCGGCTACGGTACGAGGGCTGGTCCGGGATATGGGCGCGCCGGAGGAAGAGGAATGGGGCGCGGCATGGGGCGTGCTGGCTACGGA
This sequence comes from archaeon, assembly GCA_024281315.1. Lineage (GTDB taxonomy): Archaea > Thermoplasmatota > Thermoplasmata > JAJSAE01 > JAJSAE01 > JAJSAE01. The sequence continues at coordinate 13,748 of JAJSAE010000032.1, forward strand.
ACCGGATACGGAGCTCCGTCGGGAAAGATTTGCTCATGTCCCAGCTGCGGGTATCAGGAGAACACACCACCCGGAGTGCCCTGTCAGAGTCGCGTATGCCCCAACTGCGGTACTCGGCTCATGCTGATGTAAAACCCTTCTTTTCTTTTATTAAACATTACTTGCGTTGGACGCAAAATCCACCCTTTTCACGGCCTTTATATGCCTTATTTCTCTTACAAGTTTCTTCAGCCTCTCCCCCTCCCCTTTGAGAATATATACTTCGAGGCAGTTCTTATCGTCGAGATGGGTATGAAGCATGGTCTGAATCTCCGGGAATCGGTGCTGAACCCTTATTAATTCCGCGCGATTGACCCCTTTGGCATATATCAGGGATATTATTGCGATGTTCTCGCCTCCTTCAATCTCCAGCTCGGCATCCCCTACAAAGGCCCGCATGGCGTCCCTTATGGCCTCGGAGCGCGTGGAATAGCCGTTTCTGGCGGATGTTTCGTCAAACTTTTCAAGAAGTTCCTCGTTTACGGATATGCTAACTATTGTCATGTTATCTTAATAAGCTATGCAGAGGTTCTATTTAAGATTTATTAACTTCGGGCAAAGTTTTAAATAACTGCCTAGGCAAATAACGCACGGTGAAAGAATGAGAAGAGAGAAGAGTTCACGGAAGGGTTTCGGATTCGCAGTGGTCATAATGTCAGTTGCCCTGCTGATTTCGGTCAGCGTAATGCCGGGCCCCCCTGCGGTAACGGGAGAGGAAAGTGCAACACAGGCAAAGGTTCTGGATGTTGTTGCCACAGTGAGCATACTTCAGGACTTTGTTGAAGAGATAGGGGGAGATAGGGTGAGCTGCAGGGCCCTCGTGACAGGTACGGAGAACCCGCACACATACGCCACTACCACCGCGGACAGAACGGCCATTGAGGAGGCCGCCGCATTCGTGGAGTTCGGAGGCGATGCCGGGCCGGAATTGGAGCCGTGGGCGCAGGATCTTCTCGACTCCTCGGACAATAATGACCTGATTGTCTGCGAAGCGGCCTCGGGTATCCCCCTAAAAGAGAACAATCCGCATGTATGGATGGACCCCGAAAATGCAAAGATAATGGTTATTAACATAGAGAAGGCACTCATAGAAGCGGACCCGGACGGTGCGCAGTACTATCGAGAAAATACGGAGTCCTACCTTCAGAGAATAAACACCACGGAGGCGAAAATACTGGAGGAAATGGCCCCGTACAACAATACAAAGGTGATAGCCAGCCATCCGGCATTCCTCTACTTCTTCGATTTTATCGGTTTTAAGCAGGTGGACCTTCTCATAGAGGTTCCCGGCCAATCCCCTTCGGCCCAGCATGTTTCCCGGATAATAGACGAGATAAAGGAACAGAATGTGAGCCTCATAGTCACAATGCCTCAGTTCCCCACACCCGTCATAGAGCAGATACAGCAGGATACCGATGTGAACGCAGTGGAGATAACCCCGTTAATCGGTCCTCTGAACACGACCACATATCTGGGACTGCTGGAGTACGATGCGCAGGCCATAATCGGCGCCTTATCCAGCAGCGGGGCCAGCGAGAGTCAGAGCGAGGGAACACAACTAATTGTATATGCATCCGCCTTCGGCGGCATCATTGCGGGGGCGGCTGTTATTGTTTGGGCATACCGCAGGAAAAGGAGTGGTGAGAAATGAATGTTATCGAGGTCGGAAGATTGACCATTAGTTACGGAGAGAATACCGTCCTTTCCGGCGTGTCATTCAAGATAGAAAGAGGTGATTTTGTCGGGATAATCGGGCCCAATGGCTCCGGAAAAACGACTCTTCTGAAGTCGCTCATCGGCCTTGTGCCCATAGATTCAGGAGAAATAAGGATTCTCGGAAGGGACGCCCGGAAAGAGATGGCCAGAATACGAAGAGAGATAGGCTACCTTCCGCAGAAGCAGACCATAAATCCCATGGTGCCTGTCCTTGTTAGGGATGCGGTATTGATGGGGAGATACGGAGCGATGGGGCTCTTCAGGAGGCCAAAAAAAGAGGACCGAAATGCCGTTGAGAGCGCATTAAAAAAAGTGGACATGCTGGACAAGATAGACGAGCCCATAGGCCATCTCTCCGGGGGTCAGCAGCAGAGGGTATTCATAGCAAGGGCACTGGTTCACAACCCTAAAATCATATTCCTTGACGAGCCCACCACCGGCCTCGATGTTCCGAGCCAGTCCTCCATAATCGGTCTTATACATGAGCTTCATGAAAACTACGGCCTCACGGTTATGATGGTAACTCACGATATCAACCAGATAAGCGCATACGCCACAAAGATTCTCTACATAAACCGGAAGATAGTGGCACAGGGGGATGTGAACTCGGTTTGTACGCCGGAGATTCTAAAGGAGGTTTACAACACGGATGTGAAGGTAGTGCAATATGAGGGGATGCCGTGTGTTGTCCTCAGCGACCAGCATCACGGACACGGAGGTGACAAATATGCTTGATTTCCTCGCTTACGGATTCATGCAGAGGGCTTTCCTTGCGGCAATAGTTACGAGCCTGCTCTGCTCCGTCATAGGAGTTTATATCATACTCCGGGGCCTCTCGTTCATGGGGGCCGGTATGGCACATGCGGCCTTTGCGGGAGCCACCTTCGGGATAGTCGTCGGGGCGGACCCGTTCGTGATGGGAATAATGTTTGCGGTGGGAACCGCCATGGGAATCGGCTATGCCGGAGAGAAAGCGAAACTTAATCTGGATGTGGCCATTGGCATACTCTTCTCACTCATGCTGGCTCTGGGAATCATATTCATCCATCTTATGCCAGTCTACAATCCGAGGGCTTACGCACTGCTGTTCGGCGATGTCCTCGGTGTATCCTCCGACGAGATCAAACTGATACTGCTGGTGGCCGGAGTGGTCTTTATCACCATATTCCTTCTATTTAAGGAGTTTCAGGTGATAAGTTTCGACATGGAGTTCGGTCGGGTTCTGGGGATTCCCGTAAGGGCGGTATCCTACATCATGCTCGTCCTCATCGCACTAAGCGTCGCATCGTCCATCAAGGTCATAGGCGCAATTCTCGTATTCGCCCTCATAACGGCCCCTCCCGCGGCGGCCCACCAGTTCACCCATAAGTGGAATATGATGTTCGTTCTTTCCGCAGGCTTCGGAGTTCTGGCCAGCATAATCGGCCTTCTCCTCTCCTACTACCTGCCCAACATGCCCTCCGGGCCCATGATCGTTCTGGCAGCGGTTAGCATATTCTTCCTCAGCATGGTGTTCTCGAGAAAGAAGAAGCATATAGAGGTCATAGAAGAAGAGAAGTGGAAAAAAGCGGAAAATAGTAAATAGTCTTCATGCCTGCACCCTTCGGAGATACTCATGGTAGGAGGTCATGCACCGGACTGCAACTGCATCGAATGCCGCATGGAGCGGATGGAGAAACAGTTAGAGGAGACCAGAACTACCATGGAGATGCTTCTGAAACTTCTGAGGGGCCGAGGGGCGGGAAAAGAGGAGAAGGAGAGAAAGGGAGG
>JAJSAE010000033.1 GCA_024281315.1 archaeon
AAGAGACCATGCTGGGAGGCCGCCAGCAGGGGCCCAGCCCTCCCAAGCAGGGTCAAAATGGCAGGGGTATTCCTTAACCGTGTATCTGTGCGTGAACTCGTAGTAATCCGTCAATCCATCTCCGTCGCTGTCCTGTCTGCTCGTATCTTTGATAGCGTAATCACTGAAGTGCTCCGTAACTCCCCAGACATACCCGTCCTCAAGATTCACATCCGTATAATCGGCCAGTTTCCACTCATTCGTGGAGGTATCGAAATAGTACATTCTGTAGGTGTAAGGATCATTGCGGAGGGCCTGCATGGTTAAGGCAGGGGGTTTCGTGCAGTACCATCTGTTCAAGCGGTGAAAAGCGATAAATAAAACGGGAATGAGAACTCTTTTCTTTCTTATTTAACCGCCTCCTTTATATCTAATTCTCTGCTGTTTCTCAACTTCTGCAGAAAGAGTAACAACAGAATAGGTATAACAACGCCAATTAAAAAAAAGAAGACTAAAATTAAAAAGATAGAAACTGCTGCATTAACCGACATGGGAGCGGGATTATAAGGAGCTATAGGTGTGAATACATATATTAATGCGCTCATGAATAAAACAAGACCCAGGATGGGCCAAATAATGAGGATATGAAATATTATTTTTTCATTCTTCATTTCAAATCCTCCTACAAGTAGATTTCCCCTGCATAAGTACCATCACTATTATCACCGTCCTCTGCCGTCAAACCATTAAAATTATCATCTATCTGAGGCGAACTCCTGTAATCCGCCCTAATGTTTCCAAAGAAGTCTTTATAATTGAAGCGAGAAGCCTCATATCCGCTGATGAACGCGCTGTATAATGAATTAGATGATGAGAAACTTCCTAGGCTTGGTGTGAAACCAAACTTGTACTCATCTACTGGTACAACTGCGAAATACTGGTGGTGTCCTTCGTGCAAAAAGGCCTCGTGGTCATAAGCCCCCATCTCCGTCCATGCCCATTCCGTACTTTTCGCCGAACTTATTAATATCCGCTTATCGCCGGCTAGGTGCGGCATCATTGCCCCGGAATAGCAGGCCTGATTGACAACAGTCATAACGGCATATTTTTGCGCTGTGATTTCATCACCTCCGAATGTCTTATTGATAAGTTCACCCAATTCCTTGTATGAAAAGAAATCCTTGGGAGAGAAGTCGAATCCAACATACTCTTCAACGATGGTTTCATATTTTTCCCTTGTTGAAAAACCATCTGGTGAACCGTGCGTGTTCAGGCCAAGGAACATAAAATCATTAGCGGTAATTACACTTCCAATATCTATTATAGATTCTTTAATAGCATTATTCTCCATTCCTCCATCTATATGCGGATTCTCACTTGAAAAATCTTCCCAGCGATAATCTGTGAACTGTATCTTAAATGTATTAAAGTCGCTTCCTTCCGGCGATTCTGTTTTAGTAAGATATAATGTTATTCTATCCATATAACTATTATCTGCAGTGTGCTCAAAGGTTTCACTCCGGTACTCATTAGTGATCCGAACCTGAATGTGATGTCCCCAGTAAGGAGAATTAAACATGGCCTCTCCCTTTTCTTCTCCGTCTACAGTAACAAAGACTTTAGAATCTTCCTCCCATAACTCACTAACATAACGGGGATCATTTTTAACAAGCCATGGAGAGTAAAGCAAATAGACATTTTCTTCGTGGTAGTTATAGTCACAAGTAAGTTTTCCATATAATTCATAGATGTCATTCCACATCGCAGGAAAGTTGAAGTCCATATCCTCATCTATCTTGGGGTAATTCATATTATAAATCCCCCCTCCAGCCATAAGTAACCCATATCTCGCATTGAAGATATATGGGTTCTGCCAGCCACCATTAGCCACGCCGTGATCTATTTCGTACTGGTCGGACATGCCATCGTTATCCGTATCGGCATCATCCGTATTAAGGATTCCGTCTCCGTCGGTATCGTCATCGGCAACATAACTACCGTCCGTGTTTCTCTGAAAATTCCGGTCGTTTGCAATGCAGTCGGCCACTCTTGCATCGTAATTCCCGGAGTTCGAATCCACAAGGTCAAGGGAGTTTATCATCCCGTCGCCGTCCATGTCATAATCCAGCGGAATCAGGTCTTTGTTGTCGGGCTGGCCGTCATTATCGCTATCTTGTTTCAGGGGATTTGTGTGATAGTCAAACTCCCTCTCGATGGAAGTTGTTGGAAGAGGAGATAGATGGAATAGATAGCCCCGGCCATCTCCGTCGTCATCGGCATATCTCATTACCTGTCCATTTACCTCTGTTCCGTCCGAAAGGCCATCCCCGTCCGTATCTTGAAGAACAGGGCTCGTTCCATACCCACCAGCATAATTGTTATTCGGGTCTCCAACCTCCCCAAAGGCCTCGCCAGCATCCCACTGAAGATTCCCATTAGCATCGTTCCATCCATCAGTAAGCCCATCCCAATCCGTATCCGCAACCCATGCATTGGTCGGCCGGGTCAACCTTATGTTATCAAGGTCGAAGTAATCACCGGCCGCATCTGCATAAAAGTGAATGTACATCAATTCGGATGTTATATTCTCCCAGTCGGAGATTCTATAAAACGGCGAAACATTCGGGAACATGCCGATAGGCCCGCTATTATGCCACTGGCCGTCACTCTCCGGCTCGAACGGGAGGTTGTGATAGTTCTGAAGAACCGGAACATACTCGTTGAGAGATGTGTATGTGAGGGAAGAAGCCGAGGAATACCTGTAGTCAAAACGATACATAAAAGAATTGATAACCCATTTAAACATGCTTAATATCACCTCCACTCAATTTCCCCCACGCCTCATATGTTCTTTCACCCTGATGAAACTCTACTATATTAAGAGTAACTATCACCTTGTCTCCGACATGGTAATATGGAGTTAAATTCCCTTCAAAAACTAGGGCCGAGCTATATCCATCCTTTCCAGTACTATCAAACCATATGTAGGTCTGATTCGAAGATGGAGAGGTTGTTTCTATATATAGAATTATATCCTTTATTTTGACAGTATCTCCGTCATCATAACTTCTGAAAAAGCCGCCACCACTATCATATTTTACGAAATCTTCCATTAGTTCGGCCATGGTAATGTATTGTTCCCTGGGGATGTTGTATATATTGTAAACACAGATACCAGAGATGAGGATTATCAGAATAATGGCAAATGCGAGTATTTTTCCTTTTCTTGCCAGCACATTCATATATTTCACCTCTAAATCATTTTCAGCAACTCAATCTCTACAGAGGATATGCTTATGAAATATCCCTCTCCAAGGACATTCCCAAAGTCAACTGCGGCATAAGCCCCATCCCCCATAGCCGTTGCATTTGATTCAAATTTAATCCGCAAGAAATAACTATTTTCAAAGAGTTCAAATGCTCTTGCTTCAAAATCTAATGTTTGATGCGACCAACTAGCAGGAGCCTGCTCATCCAAAAATTGGTACTCTTTGAAAAGATTACCATCCTGATAAATGTCAACATACGCTTTAAAATTGGTGATGCCTGCAGAAGCAAGAATTTCTCCGTTGAGTTGCATGTTTATCTTGAGCTTTACCATCCCGCTCAACGGCAAACTGAAGTTGGAACCTAACATAGCATAAGCCCAACATGAACCTCCTAGCAGAATAGATACATTTGCTATTTCCAGAGTTTGACCATAAGAATATGTAAATAACTCAACTTTCTTAGATGTTACATTCACATCCGAATGATAATCTGAAAGATAATCGAATATAAGTAATCCATCATTATCTGCTTGAGCATAATCTTTTTTATAACTAAATTTGTCAATAGTCAATTTCCCAATTACATCTGGATCCAATGGGTCAAAATCTCTCCCATCCATCCAGCCGTCTCCATCTGTATCGGAACAAACGGGATTCGTCTCGTACTTACTTATCTCTTCATAGTATACTAACCCATCTCCATCTTTGTCCCTTTGAGTAATGTCAAACCAGATTTCACAGTCATCCTCATTAGTACCAGTGCTTCCATCCTCATCCCCACTAGCATGGCCATAACCGTTACTATCACCGATAAAATCGTCACCAGACCATTTTCCTGTTTTTAGGGAGTACAAAAGCTCAAGACTCCGTCCATCTGGGTAGATAGAAACTGGCGGCATGTATCCGCTACCCTCAACTGTATTTTCTTTGCTTATATCGCACCAGCTATCTTTATTATAATTAGGCGCCTGAGCAGAATTATCGTCAAAGAGATCTATCTGTATATAAACAGCCTCTACATCATCAGGAATGTTACTCGTAAAACTAAGTCTTTCTCCAATCTCATCGGGAGTTTTATGGTCGTCATTAACCCATACGCTTCCGTCCGCATTCGTCCAGTAATAGCCATTTTCCTCAGTCTGTGCGGCATCTACATTAACAGGGTCCTGCTCTGCGTCCGGCGCCGTATTTTCCGGGAACCATCCCCCATCAATGTTGACACGGATGTAGAAATCGGCCTCACCACCATCCGGCCCGTCTATATCATCTAAGGCCATAATCTCCTTAATTCTTACAGTAACCTTCAAATCTATCAGCGGGTTCATATCCTCGGAATCCATAACGCCATCTCCATCCGTGTCAGCAAGTATGGGGTTTGTCTTATAAGTATTTATCTCGTCCCAATCATTCCAATTGTCCCCATCCGTATCAGAGAGAATCGGATTTGTCCCCTGCACTCCTGCCGTCGTAGAATCCCAATCCGTGGTTATTTCGTAGCCGTCAT
>JAJSAE010000034.1 GCA_024281315.1 archaeon
AAGGACCTCGGCCTCACTGCAATACATGTTACTCACGATCAGGAGGAGGCCATGTCTATATCCGATCGGATAATTCTGATGAAAAAAGGGGAGATTGTGGAGATCAGCGAGCCGGAAGAGCTGTATCACAGGCCAAAATCCATATTTGCCGCCAATTTCATCGGAGAAACCAATTTCTTGAGAGGCCGCATAAAGAAGACGGGTACGGAGGGCCTCATATCCCTGAAGAACCATGTGAAGATTACAGCCGATACGAAGGATCTGGATCACGGTATATCGGTTATCGTGGCCACAAGGCCGGAATATCTGGATGTCCTGCCGCTTGATAAAAAGAAGGCCGATTCGGACCTCGCATTCGTGGAAGGTTCTCTCGATAAAATAGTCTTCCTCGGGGCCTATTATCGCTACTTTGTCGATCTCGTTACAGGGGAACGGGTCACGATAGATGTTCCCTCGGACAAGGAGAAAAGCATTAATATCGGAGAACCATGTATGGTGCGATTTGACAACGAACAGGTAATGCTGTTTGAAATGCCGCCAAAAGGACTTGAAGAGGTGCTTAAAATTGAGTGAAAAACGGATAATAAACTGGCTCGGACAGAGGCGTGAGTCGAAGGTTCTGAAGGAACTTGTGCGCCATTCAGACTATGTTGTCAGAACAGCTAGTGAACTCAGCAAGGCCATAATCGCCATGAGCAACCAGGACTATAACGGAGTCATGCAGGCCATCGAGAGGATGTCGGTTAACGAGAAAAGTGCGGACACCATGGAACAGAGCATAAGTGAAGAACTGATAAAGGGAGATCTGAATTCGAAGGAGAGAGAGGAGCTTCTGCGCCTTGTGAATCGTATAGATGTAATTGCCGACTGGATAAAAGACGGAGGCAGGAACCTTACCATGATAATGGATATGGAGTTGCTTGTGGATGCCAGTATCTGGAACTCTCTTATTGAGATATCAGGCCAGCTGGTCGATATAGTGAAGGCCATGGACAGAAGTCTCAAGGCGGTTCTTAATAACGAGGAGGATGCCGAGGGTTTCAGAAACAGGGTGGAAGATCTGGAACATTCCATAGACCGTATGTACTACTCGGTCAAGAAGGATATTATTATGAATGGCGGGGAGGTAAGTACCATATTTCTGTTGAGGGACTTGCTTCACTGCATTGAAAACGGGGCGGATGCAACAAAGGATGCCTCCGATGTTCTTCACATATTTTCCATAGCTCATGCGGAGCATAGCTGAGATGATATGATGGTAAAAGATAAGGCTCCGCGGCTCTTCGGCACTAACGGTGTTCGGGGTGTGGTCAACGGCACAATTGATGCCCAGTTTGCGGCACGCATGGGTCTCGCGTTTGCGGTCTCTCTTCGCCGGAGATTCGGGAGGGCCAGAGTAAAAATAGGAACGGATACAAGGCTCTCTTCGGAGATGCTGAAGTCAGCGGTGGTTTCCGGCCTTCTTTCCGGCGGTGCCGAGGTCGTGGACATAGGCATGTGTCCATCTCCTTCAATTCAATATTCCGTGGGTAACGACATGGATTGTAACGGAGGCGTTATCATTACGGCATCACACAACCCCCCCCAGTTCAACGGCATAAAATGCATCTCGGCTGATGGTACGGAGATGGCGCGGGAGGAAGAAGAAGACATCGAAAGACTCTTTTTTTCCGATATTTCCGGTGCGGATTGGACGGAGACCGGGAATTTTTTCGTGGAGGAAGGGGCCAACAATTCGTACATGGATGCGATACTCTCAGCGACAGATGTGGAGGCTATAAAAAAGAGAAAATTCAGGGTTATAATCGACTGCTCGAACGGAGCGGCATCCTGCACAAGCCCGTATATTCTTGAAAAACTTGGCTGCATCGTCATAAGTCTCAACTGCCATCCAGACGGGCTGTTCCCCGGCCACATGAGCGAGCCGACTGAGGAAAACCTACGTGATACTGCCGGAGTGGTTGCATCTCTTGGAGCGGATATAGGGATTGCTCATGACGGGGATGCGGACAGAACCGTTTTCATAGACGAAAACGGCACATATGTGTCGGGAAATGTTTCTCTTTCCATATTTGCGAAATACGAGGTGGCGCTGGCGATAAAATCCGGTATTGAGAGGCCGGTGGTGGTGACCGCAATAGATTCGTCAAGTGCCGTGGAGGATGTGGTTTCGGAAGAGGGGGGAGTGGTCAGACATACGAAGATTGGCTCTCCCGTAGTTGCACGGGTTATGATGCGTGACGGGGCCGTGTTCGGCGGTGAAGGGAATGGCGGCACTATATTCTCGTCTTTACATTACTTCAGGGATGGTGCAATGTCCGCCGCAAAAATGCTTGAGATTATGGCAACAACCGGAAAAAAATTATCCGAACTTGCTGCGGAAATCCCAGTCTATTATCAGGCGAAGGGCTCTGTGGATTACTCTTCTCTTCTTAAGGGCAGAGGAGTTGAGGCCATGTCCGAAATAAAGAACAGGTTTATGGGAAAGCTCGAAAATAGTATCGAGAACGACCTTCATCTCTCGTTTTCCGTTATTGGAAAAAAGACCATTGACGGGATAAAGCTCTATGTGGAATCAAGGGGTTCATGCAAGAACTGGGTACTCGTCCGCCCGTCGGGAACAGAACCGATAATTCGTGTGGCCTCAGAGGCGTGCGATCAGGAGACGGCCGAGAGGCTGGTGTCAGAAATAGGAGTTTTTGCTCTCTCGATAATGAAGAAGATATGAAAAAATAATTAAATGGTTTGGGTTGTTCGTTTAAAGATTTGTTATCTTATCCACGATGAACCCTTTTACCTCTTCCTCGTCCGGTATGGTAATGGACTTCTTGAACCTCTCGGTACCGTCCGGGAGATAGTATCCTCTCGTCAGAGATATGAACTCATTCTCCCCGTCCTCGGAAACGGCCTTCTTACGGGCAATTTCTATGAAATTGTTCTTCCCGAAGTTTACTTTCTCAGCACTTATTGTTATGAATTCCACTTTTCTCTTGTTTTCTTCCATTGTAGTGCCTCCTTTTTTTGTAGGCCAATGGGAGACTGTATTCTATGATATAAAGGTTTCTATGATTATCTTATGAGTCGTCATCCGCCGTGGTGAGCATATAGACAGTAAGGTGTTCAAAGAAGAAATCGGCCTTTGCAACCTCCTCCCAGGAGAATTCTGGAAATCGGGCAATCAATTCCTCCACCCGGTTCTGCCGCTCCAGAAGGAGATATATTCGGCCGCTCCGTTCAAGATGTTCCTTCGCCTCCGCAAGGAATCGCTCCGTGGCATCCTTCCCCCTTGCTCCTCCTTCCCATGCTAATTCTATTTTGGTCGTTTCTTTTCGGCCGGAATCAGAGACCAGATACGGAGGGTTGAAGATTATGGCATCGAATTTTTCGCCAGCCATAGGCGAGAACAGGTCTCCCAGAATGGTTTTTATCTTTACTCCGCCACTCCGTGCGTTTCTTTTCGTGAGTTTGACAGCCTCCGGGTTTATGTCGATTGCGGTGACCGTGCATCCCTCGAGAGCGCAATGTATCGACACTATCCCGCTGCCGGGGCCTATTTCAAGGACTCTCTTGCCGGAAGAGACGGATATGGCCCTTATCATTAGATAGGTGTCCTCTGAAGGGGGATAGACATCGGGGTGCTCTGATATGCGCAGGTCGTGGCGGAGTTTCACGGGAATGAATCGACGGAACATAAAAAGGCTTTATCCCAAAACCTTTTAATCCCTCCTGTTGATATACCACTATGCATCCTGCAAACAGAATCCGTGGAATCAAGGGCGACATATTGAGCGGAAAAAAGATAGTTCTGGGCGTAACCGGCAGTATTGCCGCTGTGGAAACCGTTAAACTGGCCCGTGAGTTAATCAGATACGGCGCGGATGTCTATCCCGTGATGACCTCTGCGGCCCAGAAGATAATCCATCCCGACGCGCTGTTCTTCGCAACAGGCCACAGACCGATAACAGAACTCACCGGCGCAGTGGAGCATGTTGAACTGTGCGGCGAGGAAAAGGAGGCCGACCTTCTCCTGATAGCACCTGCAACCGCAAACACCATCTCAAAGATTGCAGCCGGAATAGATGATACCCCGGTAACTACATTCGCAACCACGGCCATAGGCTCAGGTATCCCTGTCCTTATTGTTCCAGCCATGCACGGCAGCATGTACAACCACCCGAAGGTGAAGGAGAACATAGAAACTCTGCGAAGGATGGGGCTCAGCATGGGTAAGAAGAGCGGCTCTCCGTACGGCCATCTCAACCTCATTCCGTCCATAAGCATAACCGGAGTGAGAGAAGAGGAGAGGAAGGCCAAAATACTGAACACCGGTGAGATTGTTGCCGAGGTAATCCGTTACCTTGCATCCATAAGCAAGCCCTCCAGAAAGATTCTCATAATTGCGGGCGCTACCGAGGAACCCATAGATGATATGCGGGTGATAACCAACAGGTCAAGCGGGGCTACCGGGTTGTATCTTGCGGAAGCGGCAATAATGTCTGGCCATGATGTGGAGTTATGGCTGGGACGGGCCACTGCGGAGATTCCGTCCATTGTCAAAAGTATGGCCGTTATAAAAAGATTTACTACCGTGGAATCACTGATGGACAGGACAAAATCCGGCGGGAAGTATGACCTCATATTCGTTCCTGCCGCCATATCCGACTACCGGCCCGAAAAGGTGGAAGGAAAGATTCCCTCCGGTAAGGGAGAGATATCCATAACCCTCCGGGGAACCCCCAAGATAATAGGTGTATTGAAGGAGTGGACGCAAATACTCGTTGGCTTCAAGGCAGAGTCCATACCCCTCAAGATTCCGGAAAAGGAGAGAGAGGAACTGCTGTTGACAAAAGCCAGGCAACTCATGGAGAACTCCGGCTCTGATATGGTTGTGGCCAACAACCTGAACGAGGTAACGGATACCGAAACCAGTGCCCTAATTGTGTCCGACGATGCGGTTGTGAGGTTCAGCGGCACGAAGAAAGAACTGGCATACAGGATTATGAGGGAGACTCTCTTTCTTCTTGCGGAGGAGGAGTAGGAGATGGAAGGATCTGCATGGGCTCCCGCACATATATCCGCTTTTTTTTCCCCTCACATAACCGATACCATGCAGAGCAGCGGCTCCATAGGTGCTGGCTTTTGTCTGGAAAAGGGGGCTGTGGCTGAACTTGATGTGGAGTATGGGAAGGGGAAAAAGTCTTTCGGAATAAACGGGGAAGAAAAGGACCTGCGGGTCACTGCCACGGCCGTATCCATTCTTGAAAAAAAATCTGGAAAAAGCATTCACGGCTCATTCGACATTAAAACAGACTATCCCGATTCACAGGGCTTCGGAATGAGTGCTGCCGGTACCCTTGCCGTATCAATCGCTTTATCCCATCTCCTTTCTCTTCCAGAAAAGGAGGGAGAAGTTGCGGCCCATAGTGCGGAATTGACAAACAGGACGGGACTGGGGGATGTCGTTGCGGAGATTGAGGGAGGGGCAGTATTGAGAAAGGCTCCCGGATTGCCTCCTGCCGGAGAGACCCTGTCGTTTCGGATAGTGAATGGTGGTGTTAATGCAGGGGTAATCGTGGCTGTAATCGGAGAAAAAATCCCCACAAGCTCTATTTTGGGTAATGCGGCCCATATGAGAAAAATCCGCTTAGTCGGCGAAGAAGCTGTAAAAGAGCTTATGGTCCGTATGTCGGAGAAAGGAGGGCAGCTGTCTGTTTCCGCCATGGATTTTTCCCGCATTTCCAGAGAATTTGCCGCAGAGACAGGCCTGATAACACCGGAGGTTCGCCGGGCCCTTGAAACTCTGGATGCGGCCGGGTTGGGCGAAAAATATCCCTTTTCCATGGTTATGCTGGGCAACGCCATTTTTTTCCTGCCGCCATTGAATCGGGGAGAAACGGCCCTTGCGGATATAAAAGAGGTTTTTTCTCCGATCTACCCCTCTACATGCTATTATATGGATGGCATATCAAAAAAAGGCGCATATCTCCTTGATTAATCCCCGCCGGGCAGGCTTGATTCCTCTGCCGTACCATCATCTTCTATGATTTCCTGCTCTTCAAAGAATATCTCGCTCACCAGTTCCCCTTTTACCGCATCTATTATGATGGATCCGTGAATTCCCTCTATTGACCAGACCGGCAGATAAACCGTCCCTCTGAAACTGAGAACAAGGGAGTCCTCCACCGGTAAGAAGGTCTTTCTGTTTATGGCCAGCGCACCGGGAACCTCCGTAATGGCTTCTTTCTCCTCTTCTCTGAATTCCAGAACCCTTTTTTTCGCATGCTCAAGAGCGTCGTCACTGTCTATTTCCGGCTCCACCAGCTGTTTTGTTTCCATCCCTTCCGACGGAAGAAGTTCGCTCTCCTGCAGTGGCTCTATAAAATCCCCGGATACCGCATTCATCCATATCTCTCCCTCTTTCCTTCTGCTTTCTCCGCCCTCGTCCGTCATGACCACGGAATAGACATAGATATAATGAGGGATGTATTCCATCTCGAAGTTAAAGCCCTTAATCGTTTCCTCGCTTATTGTCTTTGCCATACCTTCGTCAATCACTGGACTGAGAAACGCCGATACAACCGGCTCGCTTTTTACCCTCGCGCCCCCTTCATCCGGCAGGAGGCGGTCAAGGAATGTGGAAGATGTTCCGGAATATATCCCCTGGGCGGCCAGCGCAATTCTGCCCACCTCCCTTTCAAGGTCTTCGACGGACCAGAGAAGTATGTTTCCCGCAAAGAGTCCCTTTTTTTCTTCTATTGTCTTTTCGGGGGCTAGAAGGATTCGTATCTCCTGTGGGGTGCCTTCTGTGACCGGCGTTCCTTCTTCGAATCTCTGTATTCTGTACTGCTGACCGTCTCTCGTGCATAGAAGGCTGTCGTTCTCTCTGACCAGTATTTGAAAATCTCTTTCCGTCAGCACCATCTCAAGAGCCTTCATGATTTCGGAAGGGTTCATGCGTACCCCCAACCCCTTTCAGGATAAAACCTTTTTCCATATCGAGGTAAATTATAAGTAGAGATGGGTGTTTGGTATGAGCATGTCCGAAAGAGCCTCCGCTGTTAAGGGTTTCATAAGGGATGCCGTAACAGCAGGGGCCATTGTTGCCGTTCTTCTCCTTATTCTTCTGGCCTACTCCGGCATATGGCCGCCCATGGTGGTTGTGGAGTCGGGAAGCATGCAGCACGACATTCCCGGGCAGGAACCGGTGAGTCATATAGGGGTCATAGACACGGGAGACCTTGTTCTCGTGAAGAGGGCGGACAAGGCCTCGATTCATACATACATTGATGGAGTTAAGGACAACTACCGTACATACGGCGAGTACGGCGATGTTATCATCTATTTCCCAAATGGCGACAGGAGCCAGATACCCATAATCCACCGGGCAATCGTCTATCTGGAGATTAACCAGACCACAGGCAACAGTTACGACATACCGTCCCTGATAGATTATCCGGGCAACTGGAGTATCGCTCCCTACGAACTAACTCATGAATATATGCACCGGTGGTACGACCTCTCCGGCACGCTTTATCTCTACAATGTCGGTTACTACAATGTAACGGTCGAAATCAATCTGGAGATGATTCTGGGCAGCAATCCGCATCCGAAGAGCGGCTACATCACCATGGGGGATAATGCGGCTACGAACGCTCCTGTCTACGATCAGGCAGGCTCCATAAGCTGGGCCTACCCCGTGCCCCCATCGGATATTAAAGGGGTTGCCAGAGGGGAAATACCGTGGTTCGGCCTTATGAAACTATATGTTTCAAACGGGCATATCCCGCCCAGAACGCCGGCCAATAGTGTCACCGATTTGATAATCTCAATTATACTCCTGACAGTCCTGCCGTTTATTTATGATTTTGTAATCGGCCCTTATATTGAGAGTAAGTACGGAAAAGACGAGAAAAAGAAGAGTTCTCCGGGGAACATAAATGAACCGAAAGATTTGCCGCCGCCCCCGGAAACAGCAACTTATCCGGAAAATTCCGTCCCAACGCCTCCTCCTGTCCCTCCTCCCGAACCGGAGAGTCTGGAGTTAAAGAGGGAAGATGAGAACCCAGACCGTGTCCCATAATCCCGCCCTATATGCTCAGAGTTCTCTGCACCTTTATTCTGTAATCTTTCAGTATCTCAAGCTGCGGGTCTTCCAGAAGAAGGGCACGCGTGCTCTCCGGCGGAACAGCGGATTCTATCTTCTTTGTTCTCCCGCCTCTGCCGAATGAGACGACGCTAGCCCGTATTATTCCCAGCATGTCCAGTTCCGATATAAGGTCTGTGATTCTTCTCTGGGTGAGAGGAGTGTTTCCGCTCTTTCTGGACAGGTCGACATATATGGTGTACAGCTCCCCGGTGGTGAGCGAGCCTCTCCCTCTCATCTCGTTCATAATTATACCCATGAGAATGAGTTTGGAGTGCTGGGGAAGCGTTCGTATGGCCTCGGAGACGCAGTCCATCTCTATCTGGTTCTTTGCGGCTTTCACATGTTTTTCTGTGATTCTCGGCTCATGTCCCCTTTCGGCCAGTTCTGCGGCCACTCTCAGGAGGTCCAGCGCTCTTCTGGCATCCCCGTGTTCCCGCGCAGCCAGTGCGGCACACAATCCGAGAACGGAGTCGTCTATTACATCCTCCGCAAAGGCAATCTCTGTCCTCTGCTTCAGTATATCCTTTAACTGGCCCGCATTGTACGGAGGAAAGACCATCTTCTCCTCTCCGAACCGGCTTTTAACACGGGTATCCAGCAATTCGCTGAACTTAAGGTCGTTCGATATGCCGATGAGAGAGACCTTGCTGTTCTTCAGCTCATCGTTTATCTTCAGGAGGTCGTAGAGAACATCGTCGCCGCTTTTATAGACCAGTTTGTCCAGTTCATCCAGTACTACTATAACCACTCTTTTCTTATCGTCAAGGTTTTCGAAGAGCATGTTGTATACCCTCTCCTTGCTCAGTCCGGTGTGCGGTATTCTCGAGTCGAAGTCCTTTATGAATCTGTTTCCTATGTTCTGGAGAACCCCGTAATTGGTGTCGGAAATCTCGCAATTGATGTAGATGTAATGGAGATCAATATCAAGTTTTGCCATTTCGATAGCCTCCTCAATCTCCTTTTTCATGTACTTGGCCACCGCGGTCTTTCCGGTCCCCGTCTTTCCGAATATCATCAGGTTGGAGGCCCTCTGTCCTTTAAGAGACGGGTAGAGTATCTGGGCTATGGCGGATATCTGGCTATCTCTGTGGGGCAGTTCGTCTGGAATATAAGATGCCCTCAGAATGTCTCTATCTTTTTTGAATATGCTTGTGTTATCTAGGTAACTTATGAATGGGTTCTCTGACATATTTCTCCCCCTGTTATCGATTCCACTGCGAGAGCGCCGTGCACCTGTTCCAGTGGAAGGGAGGGTGGGAAAGGAAGGGCGGTACAAATAGTTTTTTTTATCCTGTAAAACTCAAAGAAAGAGGTTTTTATTTTGCGCTACGCAATGTTTCTGGCCCGCATGAGCGCTCTCAGGGGGACTCCGTCTATGTCGTCCTTACCTGTTTTGTTCACTAGAAGCAGTGCCAGCACAGGCCTTCCGCCCTGTTTCTGTACCTCCTCAATTGCTCCCCTCATGGTTCCGCCAGTGTTCAGCACATCATCCACTATCACAACATCCTTTCCGTTTACGGAGGCATAGTTGGAGCTGAAAGCTCCGACCTTGTTTTCACCGGAGAGCGGGCGGTATATCGCCATTTCTATCCCCAGTTCCTCGGATATGAGGGTGGCAAACGGTATGCCGTTTATGGAGATTCCCACGATGGTGTCCGCAAAACTCTCCCTCTTGTCCATCTCCTCAACGATTATGTCCGAGAAGAGAGCGGCCACCAGACTCATCCGGCCTCCGAACACGCCTATGCTTCTCCATCCTATCTTGACATCCGCCGGAGGTATATCCTGCTTTACATTGCGGGTCAGAAGCCAGATAACAGTCTCCCTTGAAAGATGCAGTTCTGTCGCTATTTCGGCCTCGGTCAGCCCCTTCTCCTTGAATTCAAGGGCCTTCTCCACAAGACTATCTATTCCTTTCATGTTTTCACCGGGCCTCAATAGGGCTTTCAGGATATTAAGGTTGTGGTTCTCTTTTACTCCGGCGCAAACCCTAAATACATGCGTCCGCATGCAGTTGTGGTGACACAATGGAAGATAGCAGACTAATATCGCTGGCCATGGACAATGGTGCCGATTATGCCGAGATAAGGTACGGCTCCAAGCGCGGGACCAGCCTTGAGATACAGGGCAATGAGGTAAAGAGTGCGAGTTACGGAGAGGACAGCGGTGCATCGGTTCGTGTTCTCTCCGGCGGTGCGTGGGGCTTCTACTCCACAAGCGACCTTACTGACGCAGGGATGAAGTCGGCAATGGAGACAGCCGTGAAACTTGCTAAGGTAAGCGCTGCAAATGTTACGGAGAAGGCGGTGCTAGCCGAGATTCCCAGGGCCACAGGAAAGGAGATATGGGCGCCAAAAAAGAACGCTCTGGATATCCCGATTGAGGAGAAGAGAGACCTGCTTCTGGACATCGCAAGGGCCGTGAAGGAGGTGGAGAAAATACACTCAATAACAACCGGCTACGGCGATAATACCGAGATGCAGCATGTTGTGAACTCCGAAGGTACCGATGTATATACCGAGGTCTCAAGAACATACGCAAGGGCCAGAATCATTGCAAGGGAAGGGGCGGACATAGTGGGGTTTGTCGCCTCGGCAGGCGGCACCGGCGGTTACGAGGTATTTGACATATCCGACCCGATAGAGCACTTTGCTGAGTCGGCGAGATCGGCGGCAAGAATACTGACCGCATCTTCTCCCCCCTCCGGAAAATTTCCCGTGGTCACGGACCCGGACCTGACCGGTGTCTTTGCACATGAGGCCCTTGGCCACGCTACCGAGGCGGACCTCGTGCAGTCGGGAAGTTCGTGCCTTGCGGGAAAGATTGAGCAGAAGATTGGAAACGACATTGTGACAATAGTTGACGACCCCACACTCCCAAATGTATACGGCTCGTTCCCCTACGATGCCGAAGGCGTGAAGGCGAAGCGCAAGGTCCTTGTGGATAAAGGTGTGCTGAAGTCCTACATCGTGAACCGCGAGACCGCAGCCAGATACGGCATAATGCCAAATGGCGGTGCGAGAGCGGAATCATACGCACACCGCCCCATAGTGAGAATGAGCAACACATTCATAGAGAACGGAGCCCATTCCTTCGAGGAGCTTATAGAGGATATAAAGTACGGAATCTATGCCAAGGGGAGCCGGGGCGGTCAGGTGGATACTACCAGAGGCTCCTTCCAGTTCAGTGCGGAGGAGGCTTTCCTTATAGAGAACGGAGAGATAACGAAGCCGCTCAAGGATGTCTCTCTCTCCGGCATGACTCTGGAGATTCTGAATATGATAGATGCGGTCGGAAACGACCTGCGGCTGAGCAGCCCCGGAAACTGCGGTAAAGGGCAGTGGGTTCCAGTTAGTGACGGTGGGCCGCATGTGAGAATTCAGGGCGCAGTGATAGGGGGTGGTCAGTGATGGACGAAATGATGGCATCAGCCGAGCGAATACTAAAAAGAGCCATGGAAAGCGGTGCGGACAGCGCCGAGATATTCTACATGGACAGGAAGACGGACAGTTATTCCATAGAGAAGAATGTGATTAACTTTACCTCCGGCAATGTGGAGAGGGGCTTCGGGATAAGGCTCCTTGTAGGTCCAAAAATAGGCTTTTCCTATGCGACCACAGAAGAAAAGGCCCTGAAGGCGGTGGAAGAGGCTATTCGCCTGACACCCCTATCGAAGGAGAGAACGAATTTCCATTTCTCCACGAGAACCGACTTTAAAACCCCTGACAAAACATGGAACGAGAAGGTTGTCGGGATTGAGCCGCAGGAAGGAGCGGACCTTGCAAAGCAGATGATAGAGGCCGCACTTGAGGTGGATAGGGATATAAACGCAGCCGATGGTGGAATAGACATCGGCCAGTATCATACCGGAATAGTAAATAATGAGGGTCTTTCCGTCAGCGACAGGGGAACCTTTGCACACGCCGGACTATATGCTGTTCTTGAAAGAGACGAGGTCTCGGCCGGCGAGGAGTTCGTTCTGTCCAGAGCACTGGATATGGACTTTGCGGAGATCGGGCGAAAGGCCGCTGAGCTGGCTGTAAGCTTCCATGGCCCTGTGAAGCTGGAAAGGAGCGGAAAAATACCGGTGGTGTTTGCCAACACCGCTCTTAACCAGATGTTTGAGTTCATAACCGTGCCTGCACTCTACGGAGACGCGGCAGAGAGAGGAGAATCCGTCTATTCCGGAAAAAACGGTGAGAAGGTAGCGGACAGCAAAATCTCCATAGTGGACGACGGCCTCATGCCCGGCGGCATAACCAGCCAGAAGATGGACGACGAGGGAATCCCGAGCCGGCGCAATGTTATAATAGAAAACGGGGAGTTGAAAAGATTCCTGTACGACATGGCCAGTGCCAGTGAGTTCGGGAAAGAGCCCACCGGTAACGGCATAAGGGCACAGCGTCTCTCCGGCAAAAACACCTTCAAGGCCCCTCCCGTGACGGGAGCGAGGAATATCACGGTAGAAGGCAGCACCGTTGAGCGGGACAAACTCATATCCGAGATAGATTATGGCATACTGGTGTACAGTGTCCTCGGTGCCCATACATCCAATCCCGCGTCCGGGGATTTCTCTGTGAATGCCGGCCATCTGTTCCTTATTGAGAACGGAGAGGTAACAAAGCCTCTGAAGAGCGCCATGCTCGGCGGAAATCTGCCCGCGGCCCTGAACTCGGTGATAGGGGTAGCAGACGACTACAAGGTGATGAGCGGCCACATATACTTCATGGGCTCGAAACTTCCGAGCATTGCGGTGAACGGCGTGAATGTGACGGGATAAGGACATAAAAAACCCCTTCTCATTTCTTTCCCCGGTTGACGAAAGTATTTTATAGCGGAAGGTCATTGGATTATTTAATCAAATATAAATTTCAGAATTGCGGGGCCTGAGGAGATGACTATCGGAAAGTTCGTGCTTAAAAGGGGCACACATGCCGTCATTACGCTTTTCATAGTCTTAACTCTCATGTTCATTATGTTCAGGGTTATTCCCGCCAATACTGCAGGCCTCCTTGTTGACCCGACCATGTGTCCCGAAGCTGAACACGAGGTTTCCGTACATTACGGGTTTGAGGAGATTGTCAGCGAGGAAAAACATCTGAACGGCCTTGAAATAACCCAGAACCAGACCATTGTTATCAGTTACACGGATTATCCTGACCTCCTTTCTCTTCCTCCGGATGTTTTCTCCTTCAATGTCAGCCTAACAAAGGGGCCGGGCTGCAATGCTGCGAGCATAACCATATATCACGACGGCAGGGTTTACGGTACGGAGCCGGACGGCATTTATGAGAGGAATGAACTGGTTGGGGGGTCCGGCGATAACACGAGCGCACGGGTGACCGCTTTTTACAGGAACGGCATTCCAGCATATATCAACAACACGGAGATTGTGGTGGTGATTTATGGAGAGAACATTACGGGAACCGAACATTTCGACCTGACATTTGGAATGAAGGAGTTTCGGAAGGTCCCTCTCTATATCCAGTACTTCACATTCATGAAATCTATGCTGACGCTGGATTTCGGGAACTCTTTTACCACCGGTCAGCCCGCATGGGATGTTGTTAGTGATTCTCTCATGCCGAGCCTCCTCCTCATGGGAGCGGCGGCTCTGGTTTCCTTTGTGGTAACTCCGCTGTTTTTTTCCTTCGTTTCTAGGAGGCGCGGGAAGGCCTCTGAAAAGGCTCTGTTCTACTCCGCTCTGTTTTTCTATTCCGTGCCTGTATTCTGGCTAACCCTAATCCTGCTCTGGTATTTTGCATTTCAGCACCACATATTCGCTCTTGGCGGCATGACCGACCCCTCTCCCGAGGGCGGCTGGCATGGCGCTGGAATGTATCTGAATATTCTCTGGCACCTCTCTCTCCCGCTTGTTCTCCTTTCATCCGTGGCCATAGCGGGAAATATCCTTTTTATGAGGAATGCTGTGGATGAAACGATGAATGAGGATTTTATACGAACCGCAGTGGCCAAAGGGCTCAGGGAGAGGACGGTCCGATTCCGCCATGCTCTGAGAAACACCTTTTCCTCCATGTCCGGCAGTATTCCTTTTCTCGTCGGTGTATTCATAAGTGTAGATCTGATTATTGAGTCCATTCTTGCGTGGCCGGGTATTGGGTTCCTTTTCTTTTCTGAAACACTCGGGCAGAACTTCCCTGTGACTCAGGCCGCCTTTTTCATTCTGGCCCTTATTTCCATTGGGATTATTTTCCTTTTTGAGGTAATTCATGCATATCTTGATCCGAGGATTGTTTCCGGGGATAAAGAGGTACTGAATGGGGGGACTTCGTTCACTCCCTTTGAACTCAGGGTTTCCGGCGTTCGCAGATGGCTTTCCGTGTGGAAGCGGAACAGGGCCGGCCTCTTTGCTGCTGGAGTAATAGTGATGTTTGTTCTAACGGCGGTTCTAGCTCCCTACATAACAAACGGCGACCCCATGGGGGAGCGGATTCCGTATACAGACATCTATGTCCCTCAGACTGCATGGGTTAAGTATATGAACGCCACGCCCGAAGACTTAAAAAACAGCAACTACGAGCATATAACCACCGGGCCGGTGGCCGCCTTTTCCACATACTCCCCTATTGTTCGCGTGGTCTATGTGGGAACTGACAGGGGTAATGTCTATTCTCTCAATACGGGGGACGGCTTTCCTGCGTGGATTAAGAATGTGGACAGCAGCAACATAACCGTAATAGATGCGGAGAACGAGGCGGCGGTGGGGCTGGATGCATATCTCTATGTGTGCACCGAAAGCGGCCATATATTGAAAATACACGACTCCTCCCGGTTTAATGGGAGCTCCAATCACAGCGAAGGGAACGGTGTCATTCTATGGGACTATTCCACCGGGGCAGAGATAACGGCAGAGCCGCTGGTTGACCCTAATTCCCATGCAGTTTATGTGGCCAACCGGAACGGCGATGTTTTTTCTCTCGACAGAAATTCCGGTGAGTTGATATGGCAGGCGCATCTCGACGCCCCGGTGACTGGAGGCATGGCCCTGAGCCGCTGGAACTCGTCCCTCTTTGTTGGGACTGCAGGGGCTGGCGGGACTCTTTACGCTCTATCCCTCTCTGATGGTCAGGTAACCTTCTATTCCAAGGAATCCGGCCCCATAAACGGAGGGATTGTTTTCGATGAAAAGGCCGGCCGCCTCTATTACAGTATTGCGGAAACTCTTTATTCCGTGCCGGTTTCGACACCGCAGAACCATAGCCACCTCACCCTTGGCGGGGTGCTCACACCTCCGGCGGTTGATATGCACACGGGGAACATCTATGTTGCCTCGGAGGACGGTACGGTTTATTCCATACGCTCGAACATGAGCATTCGATGGCAATCTTCCGGTGATTGGGGGGCGATAACAACCGCTCCGTTCTATTTTGACAGGCTGGACCTGCTCTATTTCGGCACGGATTCCGGCAAATTCGTCGTCATGAACGCAAACGACGGAAGCCCCAGAGTATTCTTGAACACGGAGACTCCGATCTCCGGGCGTCCTCTCCCGGTTGATTCGGTGCTTCAGCAGGCCGAAATAAAGATCGATTACCAGAGGGCGCTTTTTGTTACCACCAGTTCGTCGGTGAGACTGATGGGTGCAGCGGGAAAATCCGTGCTCCCCCGCCCGCCCACATGGATAGAATCTGCACCCAGTGGAAACACCTACCTTCTCGGGACCGATTCGCGGGGGCTTAACCTCTGGAATCCTATGATATATAGCTCCAGAACCGCCCTTTTACTCGGATTTTTAACGGCCCTTATATCGGTACTGATAGGTCTCTCTCTCGGCCTCGTTGCAGGGTATGCGGGAGGAAAAACAGACAAAGTCATCACAGAGATTGCCATTGCTATGAAAAGCATTCCGATTCTTCCGTTCGTAATAGTAGGCGTTATGGTTTCTCCTCATTCAATGCGTTATAGCACGAACGACTTCTTTAACCTGTGGGGCTATATATGGCCCATGGTCACCATTGGCTGGGCTTATGTGGCGCTGCCCGTAAGAAGCAGTGTGCGGGAAATAAATGATAAATCATATGTTCAGGCAGCGAAGGCGGAGGGTCTTGGAAGGCTGAAACTCATCGGCAGACATATCCTTCCAGGAATTCTGCCCACGGTTGCTGTTTACCTCTTATCCCTTGCAGGGGCTGCCATTCTTGTAGGGGAGACCATGGCCTTTTTTGGAATCAGCTATGGTATGCTTCCAACATGGGCATTGATGCTAATACACACAATTGTCTGCGGAGGTCTGGATGCGTGGTGGGGACTCTTTCCACCCGGCCTTGCCATTACACTACTCTCCTTCTCCCTATTCCTTGCAGGGAAATCAGTTGAGGATGCATGTGAGTCTTCGGAAGCCGAGTAATCGAACCCTTCCCCACACTTTTTATATTCCATCCCGATTACCCACTGATTCCAATGATAAGGATACACAACACCATGAGCCGGAAGAAGGAGGAATTCGTTCCTCTGGAGGACAATAAAGTAAAGATGTATGTATGCGGTGTCACCGTCTACGACTATGTCCACATGGGCCATGCCAGAGCCGCGGTCATTTACGATGTCATTGTCCGGTGGCTGAGGCGCAGGGGCTACGATGTCACCTACATAACCAACTTCACCGATGTGGACGACAAGATTATCGCAAGGGCCATTGAGGAGGGGATACCACCGCTGGAACTCTCGGCCGGATACATCGAGGAGTACTTCAGGGACATGGATGCCATAAAGGTGAGGAGGGCCGATTTCTACCCCAAGGCCAGCGAGACCATCGGGGACATGATAAAGGTCATATCCGGCCTCATCGAAAAGGGCTATGCCTACGAATCCGGGGGGAGTGTCTATTTCAGCGTTGAAAGGGTGGAGACCTACGGCAAACTATCTGGCCAGTCCCTTGATGATATGGTAGCGGGAGCACGCATAGAGCCGGATGAGAACAAGAGGAATCCCATGGATTTTGCACTATGGAAGGCCGCAAAGCCCGGGGAGGTCTCATGGGGTAGCCCGTGGGGGAAGGGAAGGCCGGG
This sequence comes from archaeon, assembly GCA_024281315.1. GTDB lineage: Archaea > Thermoplasmatota > Thermoplasmata > JAJSAE01 > JAJSAE01 > JAJSAE01. The sequence goes on from JAJSAE010000034.1 coordinate 17,176, forward strand.
ATGGCATATAGAGTGCTCCACAATGTGCCTCACCTATCTGGGAGAAACAATAGACATCCACGGCGGCGGCACGGACCTCATCTTTCCGCACCACGAGAACGAGATACTTCAATCGGAATCATACACAGGCCGCCCTTTTGTTAAGCACTGGATTCACAACGGCATGCTCAATGTTCAGGAGGAGAAGATGTCCAAGTCCCTGAAGAACTTCTTCAGGATACGGGATGTGTTAAAGGAATTCTCCCCCGAGGCCATACGCTTCTTCCTGCTGAACACTCACTATCGCAAGCCTCTATCGTACAGTGATTCCGCCATTGCGGAGGCGGAGAAATCCCTTTCAAAGCTGGTAAACACCGTTGAGGCGCTGCAACGGGGGCTCAAGTCCTCTGCATTTACAGGAAACCATGATGTGGTGGAGCTGTGCGACGAGGCGGAGAAGAGGTTCGGAGAGGCCATGGACGACGACTTCAACACGAGGGAGGCCATCGCCGCCCTGTTCGACCTGTCCAGAGAGGCCAATCGGCTTATGAACGACGGGAATTTGAGCAAGGCGGGGGCTAAAAGCATACTCGAAACATTCCGCAATCTCGATGAAATACTCTCCATTCTGCCGGAAAAACAGGACGGGGGCGGAGAGGAACTGGTTGAAAAACTGATGCAACTTCTCATCTCCCTCAGAGAGGATGCCAGAAAGAGAAAGGACTGGACCACTGCCGACAGAATCCGGGACGAACTGAAGGAGCTGGGCATAGTCATCGAGGACTCGAAGAACGGGCCAGTGTGGAAGAGAGTGTAGAGGTACGCAGATGAACGAATGGGCCGTGAAAAAGGCGAAACTGCTGGCATCCCCTCCTATTTACATCCCGAAGGACTCGCTCCCAAGATTCCTTGAGGTTTCTTCCACAGGGCCGGGTGCCGGAACGAGAAGCGTCTTTATCAGGTTCGGCAATCACAGGGTTATCAAGGAGGTTTCTTCGGCTCATTCCTCTGATGCATTTGTCATGAGGAGGAACGGGGGCAGTTACGACCTTTTTTCTCCGGACGGCAGCCTCTTTCTTTCCGATGTGGAGGTGGAGAGAAGCATCATACATGCACCCGGACAGGCCTTTCTGAACATAGAGCAGAGGTGTGTGTTCCACTGCGCCTTCTGCACATCCCGCAGGATAAAGAACCGGACGGCCGGCCTCTCGGATGAGAAAATACTAGACATGCTGGATGATGCTGTTGGAAAAGGGGCAAAGGGCGTTGCGCTTACAAGCGGAGTGTGGCCCGACATAAATTCTTCGGTGGAGAGGGTTGCCAGTCTTCTGTCCGAGTTTCACGAAGCGCACCCGGATGTGGTTCTCGGAGCGGAGATATATACGGAGAGCAGGGAGGACCTTCTGAGGCTCAAAGAGTCGGGAGTTACAGAGCTCAAGATAAATGTTGAGGTGGCGACAAAGGGACTGTGTGAAAAGCTCTGCCCGGAAAAGGACTTCGAAAGGGTGCACGCTGTTCTGGAAGAGGCCGTTTCTATCTTCGGCAGGGGTTCTGTGACATCCAACATCATCTACGGCCTTGGAGAAAGCGATGAGGATGTGCTTTCGGAGGCGGAAAGGCTTGCTGGCATGGGCGTGATTCCGAACCTGCGGGCATTACGCTTAAACCATGCGAATGTGAGGACGCTGAGAAATGCGGGGATAGAGCCTGAAAGGGTGTCCAGCGGCAGAATGCTCGCCCTTGCAACGGCTCAGAAGGAAATTCTGGAGAGGCATAATCTCGCCACCTTTGGGTTCAAAACCATGTGCTTTGCGTGTTCGGCCTGTGACATTCAGCCTTTCATTGATTTCTAGGGGACACAGCCATATTTAACCAAACCTTTAAATAGCTGGTAGAAGTTTTGGTGCTATTCGAAGGTTGCTTCGGATTAAGGAGTGATGAGAGATGAAATACAGGAAAGAATTGAACAGTTCAGCGGTTAGATTGATTGTTGTCGGCATAATCTTTATGTTTCTGGTGCCAGCAGACCCTCTGATGGGTAGTGGTTTTGATTCCGCACCTTTGCCTGCTGCCACTGTGGATTCACCTGATATAAACACTGTGGTTATGCAGATGGACAGTACGGAGATGGAGGATACTTTCATATGGGAACATCCCACCTATCGGGAGAGCAACTATGGGGCAACGAACTTTGTCGCATTGGGATTCGAGACTTCGGGCCACGAACTTAGGGGTATGGTTCGATTTCCAGTAGATAGCATATCGGACGGGAATATTTTAAGCGCTACTCTGTCGTTCTATGTTTCCTCTATCTACGGAAATGATAATGACAATCTGGGACTAAATGTGACCGCCCACCCTGTGGTGCAGCCGTGGACAGAGGGCTCCGGAGACTATTGGACAACCCCTCTGGGTAGCAAAAATGACACTAACTGGAACAACAGGACATATGGGGTTCAGTGGGGTGCACCCGGCGGCGATTACCTAACAACAATAGTTTCCTATGCCAATATATCTCAGGATTCAGTTTGGTTCTCGCTCAATATAACAGATGCTGTTTTGGCATGGAAGAACGGGAGTCTGCCCAATTACGGCCTTATGCTCACGGGAAGCCCGGTTAATTCCAGTGCGGATGTATATGCGTGGCTGATATCCAGCGACGATATCAATTACCCGGAACTGCACCCAAAACTCACTATAACCTACGGTGCCCGGATAAACCAGCCGGTATCAGCAATAAATACCGATGAGGACACGCCGGTTGACATAGACCTCAGTGGGAGGGGTGAGGGAACAGTGGTTTCAACATCCGGAAGCGACGGAGCGAGTAACTACTGGCCGTTCTACACACAACGTGTTTCAGGCAGGTTCCAGGCCCTTTATTATCCAGATCAGGTAGGCGCGGAGGGAAAGATAATGCGCATAGCCCTGAATAGAACCAGCATGGCAGCTAACAACATAAGCAATCTTAGGATATATATGGCACACACAAATCTAACAAACCTTACAGACACATTTGATAACAATTATCTGGGATTTCTCACGGAAGTATTGAATGAGCCAGAATATGTATTAAACTCATCCGATTCCGATTCATGGCTCTATTTTGATCTGAACGGGAATTTTACCTATGATTCCAAATACAACCTTCTTGTCGAAATACGCTGGAACGGAACAGGAGGAACGACGGTTCCTACATGGAGCAGCAGCGCAGGGGGATTAAGAAGGGCATACGCATTTGGTGACAGCACATACACTGCTGCGGGATCAGATGGACTCTTGCCTGTGATGAAGTTCTATGTGGACGCAGTTAAAACAGGAATACTGGATGAAAAAGGAGTGAACAACATAATCCCATTCTGCCCGGGCTTTTCCACATACGATGCCATGCGGATGCAGGTTCTTTACCCCAGCACAACGGTTCAGAACTCGGGCTATATAAAAGAGATAGCATTCAGGCTGGGAGACACCTATCAGAACTGGGCGAATGTGAGCCAGTTTAGCGTGAGAATGGCACATTCTGATAACACCAGTCTGTCAACAAACTTTGATGAGAACTACATAGGAAGTCTGGAAGAGGTTGTTAATAGAAGCTATTTCAATGCAAGCACGGATGGAAACCACGGATGGCTTTCAATACCATTGGACACTCCTTTTCACTATGACGAAACCCACAACCTTCTTGTGGAGATAAGATGGGATGGAGGATCAAGAGACCCCTCTCATTCTGGAGTTGGGTTACAGACCGTGCAGACAGGGAACGATACGAGACTGATTGCCGACAGCACTAATGCAAGCACAGGCTCTGTGGGAGATGTGGAGTATGCAGCCAGATTCACATTCGCTAACTACCCTGCATTCACATGGTCAGCCACAAGCTCCAACACAAGCCTTTTCACAGCGAGCATAGTCAATAACGCCCTGCACATCGAGCCGGTCGCCAATGCATACGGCAGCGGAACCGTGGAGTTGACGCTGCATAACGGCCCCTACTCAACCACACAGACAATTCCGGTTACCATAAATCCGGTGAACGATGCGCCTGTTATAAGCGCAGTACCGGATATTACCTGCACGGAGGATATTGCCTATACTCTGGACATGGCCGATTACATGTCCGATGTGGATAATAGCCTTGATGAACTTACGGTAAGCACAGACTCTGCCTACGCCACGGTAAACGGAAGCGTTATAAGATTCCTTTACCCGGAAGGGATACTGGGCGATAACATAAACATAACAGTGGAAGACCCGCAGCACCTTTCTGCAACGATAGAGGTTCAGGTAACAGTTACACCTGTAAATGACGCCCCGGTTATCTCCGGTTTACCCCAGATTATAAGTTGCACTGAGGATCTTAATTACACCCTTGATATGAGCCTCTACACATCGGATGTGGACAATTCTCTGGAAGACCTGACATTTACGACGAATTCACAATATGCTACCGTGGATGGACACAATATAACCCTCAACTATCCAGAAGGCATTACCGAAGAAACTATAACAATAATAGTCGAGGACCCGGCTCATTTAAATGCCACGGCCAGCGTTGATGTCTCTATTACCCCGGTGAACGATGCGCCTGTTATATCCGACCTTCCTGTTTCAATCACATGTACGGAGGCCGCAGACTACAGACTTGATATGAGCCTCTATGTGTCGGATGCGGACAACTCTCTGGACGAACTGACATTTTCCACCAATTCCTCCTATGCGACAGTTGACGGACACAATATAATATTCAACTATCCATACGGGAGCAATGGGGAAACTGTAACGATAACGGTTGAGGACCCCGGCCATCTCACAGCAACAGCAGATATGCATGTATTCATAAACCTCGGGGAGAGGCCATCTGTACTGAATCTTTCTGCTGACGGGAACAGGATAAAGGTGCTCTTTGATACGGACATGAACATGAGTTCCGTTGAATCCGCATTCTCCATGTCTAAAAACAGCTCCTCCGTAACAGGTACATTTATCTGGTTGGACGCAAGAACATTTGTCTTTACACCTTCCGTGGTGGTGAATGGAACCTATGACATAAACATTGGAACCGGTGCCATGGCCGCAACCGGTGCGCCCATGCTATCCGCTTACTCTGGCAACTACACCGCTCCCGCAGACCTTGACAGCGACGGAGACGGCATGCCCGATTTGTGGGAGTCAGTCAATGGCTTCAACCCGCTGAACTATTCGGATGCCGCAACCGATGCAGACCACGACGGTCTCTCTAATTTCCTTGAATACAGAGAGGGCACGGAACCGAGGAACAACGACACGGACGGCGATGGTATAGTGGACGGATTCGATGCGGCCCCCCTTACGCCATTCACACCAACTGAGGATACTGGCTCTGCAAGTCAGTCTTCAGCGGCGTTTGACCCGATGCTGATTCTGGTTATCCTGCTGCTTGTTGTGGTTGTGATTCTGGCGGTAATGCTTGTAAGGAAGAAGCCGGGAGCGCCCGCTTCGCAGCCGCAGGGATATGTCCCTGTTGAAACTGCTGCCCCGCCTGCTGAAGCTTATGAAGGGCAGCCGCCTGCACCACCGGCGGAGGAGAACCTCGCAGAAACTCCTGCTGAAACCAGAGAGTCTATTCAGGGCGGTAAGGCTGAGGGTGGCACCCAGGAAGATACGGTATCTGCAGAGGATTCAGATGTGCCAGGAGAGGTTCTAGACCTCAACGAGTTCTGAACAAAACCCCTTTTTTTACTTATTTTTTTTATGTCCGATTCATCCTACCAAGGCGCCAGAATTAAATAGGAGCAGTCTATTCCTTTGGTTATGTCAGGCCATAATCTGCAATCAATGTTTTCGCCCCATTCCATAGCGGTCATAGGTGCGGCCAGAGAACACATGAAGATGGGAAACGCAACCCTGCTGAATGTACTTGTTCATGGTTTTGAAGGGAAGATATACCCGATAAATCCCAAGGCGGACAGCATCATGGGCCTCAAATGCTATCCGTCTGTTCTCGATGTGCAGAACGAAATAGACATGGCCATAATAGTCATACCCGCTAAATATGTCCCGGGCGCCATGGAGGACTGTGCAAAGAAGGGTATAAAGAGCGTTATAATCATCAGTGCCGGATTCGGGGAGATCGGTGGTGAAGGAAAGGTCCTTGAGGATAAAGTGCTGGAGATTGCCAGAAGGAGCGGCATAAGGGTTATCGGCCCCAATACCATGGGCTATAAGAGTCCCGTGGATAATCTGGATGCCAGTTTCGTATTCGGTATGGCGTATCCGGGAGACATTGCTCTCGCAAGTCAGAGTGGAGCACTGGCCATAGGTATGATTGCTCATGCAAATATGGAGATGATCGGCCTGTCCCGTATAATCAGCGTTGGGAACAAGATTGATGTGGACGATGCGGAGCTCATAGAGTATCTGGACAGCGATGATAAGACAAAGGTTATAACCATGTATATCGAGGGAATAAAGGACGGAAGGCGCTTTTTTGAGGCTGCAAAGCGCTCATGTAAGCCGATAGTGGTCATCAAGTCCGGCCGGACAAAAGCAGGAGCGGCAGCGGCAAAAACACATACCGGCTCACTCAGTGGTTCGGATGTGGTCTATAATTCAATATTTCGTCAGGCGGGAATTCATAGAGCAAGAGACGCTACCCAACTGTTCGATTTTGCCAGAGCGCTTGCGAATCTGCCGCTTCCGAAGGGGAGAAATGTGGGAATCGTTACCAACGGCGGTGGTGCGGGAATCCTCATGAGCGACTTCTGTTCCATGAAAGGGCTCAATATTGTTCAGCCTTCGGAAGAAACAAAGGCAAAATTGAGAGAGATACTGCCGAGCATTTCGGTTCCAAGAAATCCCGTTGATGTTATAGGTGATGCTGGTTTTTACAGGTATTATTCCAGTGCAAAAGCTCTTCTTGAGGACCCTTCTGTGGACGGCGTTATTGTGATATCTGTTCACGGGGGATACGCGAGGCCGAGAGAGTTCGTGGGAGCGATACTGAAGTTATACGAGGACATGAAGGAAGGAACCATCCCCGAGAAGCCAGTCATAGTCTGCTGGGTCGGTGGAAAAGAGTATAACGATGTGGTGTTTGACCTGAAGATTAAGGGAATACCGGCCTATCCCACCACGGAAAGGGCGGCAGAGGTCATGCATGTGCTTCTTGAAGAGTACGAGAGAATGGAAAGGATGGGAGAAAGGGGAAATTAGTGTTTATTTTCTATTATGCCTTATCTTTTTAAGAATATCCATTATATGACTCCTTGTGAGTTCAGTGTCATCATTATCGGAGGAGAAGCATGTTTGTATCGATTTTTTGAATCCCATTTTTTCGTAGGCTTCTATTTTTTCAGGTATAGCAAGACCGGACAGTCTTAGAAACATCCTATCGTTTTCCATCAGCGTGTGGTTGTCTTCTTTGTTTATCAGTTCTTCGTACATTTTTTCTCCAGGTCTTCTTCCTATGACCTTTATCTCAATTTCTTCTGGCCTTTTCCTGTACATGGGTGCAAAACTTTCTATCATAGCTTCGGCAAGGGTGCCAACTTTTAGCGTTGGCATCTTTAATATGAATATCTCTCCACCTTGAGCAATAGCCGCCGCTTCGATTACAAGCGCCACCGCTTCGGGGATTGTCATAACAAATCTTGTCATGTCTGGGTCCGTTACGGTTATTGGTCCTCCCTCTTCTATCTGTTTTTTAAATAATGGTATGACTGACCCTCTGGAGTCGAGGACATTTCCGAACCTTACTGCCGAGAATATCGTCCTTTCATAGCCTCTGTAGCTGTTGGCAGAAACAGTTAGTCTTTCCGCCAGTAGTTTTGTTGCTCCCATAACATTTGTAGGGTTAACCGCTTTGTCCGTACTTATAAGAATAACCTTCCCGACTCTCTTATCTAGGGCAGCATCCAGCACATTTTGAGTTCCCAGCACATTTGTTTTTACGGCATCAAATGGATTATATTCACAGAGAGGGACATGTTTCAGAGCTGCGGCGTGAAATACTATATCTGCCCCTTCAAAGGCTCTCTCAAGCCTCTCTTTGTCCCTGATGTCCCCGACAAGCGTTCTCAGCAGTGGCGTATTTAGCTCCTGTTCCATATCGAAAAGACCGGTCTCGTTATTGTCCAGTACCCGTATGGCTTTTACATTAAATTCAAGTAGTTTTCTAACAATCGCACTCCCTATAGATCCAACGCCTCCTGTAACAATTATAGTTTTATCTCTGTAAAATTCTTCAACATCTATTTTCATACATTCACCCCGTAAAACTTTTTAATCTCTCGTATTACTGTATTTATTTCTTCTTCCGTCAGGCCCGGGTACATCGGTAGTGTTAAAACCTCTTCAGACAATCTCTCGGTGGTTGGTAGTTTACAGTCATAGTCCATCCGACGATAGAAACGTGTTTGGTGGATTGGTGAGAAATAGACCCTGCTCATTATGCCTTTTTCGGCTAACCAGCGCATCAGTTGATCGCGCTTTTTCACTCTGATAGTGAACATCTGGTATACATGATAGTAGTTATCTGGTATTTTCATGATTTCTATCTGTTCTATATCCTCCAACCCCTTGATGTATTGGGAGGCATTGCTTCTTCGCATATCAATAATCTTATCAGTCTTTTTCATCTGGGCAATGCCGAGTGCAGCCAGAATATTTGCCAGTCTGAAGTTATATCCAAGGCTCACATAATCTGCTTTTTGCGTGGATGAGAAGTAATCCGAATTATCGGCTCTTCCGTGTGAGCGGGTCAGCTTTAGTTTCTGGTAAATATCTGTTGAGTCTGTTACTACGACCCCACCGTCTCCCGTTGTTATTATCTTATTCTGGCAGAAACTGAACATTGCAGAATCTCCGAAAGTGCCCACTTTTTTGTTTCCAATACTGGCTCCGAAGGCTTCGGCAGCATCTTCAATCAATATAAGATTATTCTCTCTTGCGATTTCTCTTATCTCGCCAATATGGCAGGGGAGGCCAGCGTAGTGGATTGGTATTACAGCCTTAGTCTTCTCTGTAATCTTTCTCTTCAAATCCTCCGGGTCCATTCCGAGGGTTTCTTTCTCTATATCGACAAAGACAGGTTTGGCTCCGACGAACAGAGGGGCATTTGCAGTAGCGATGAATGTAAATGACGGAACGAGAACCTCATCACCAGGCCCTATGCCATGAGCAATAAGGGCAGCGTGGAGGGCCGAGGTTCCTGAGTTAAATACGACAGCGTACTTCTTTGAGAAGTATTCCGAGATTCTTGTCTCAAATTCTTTGACCTCTGGGCCAATCGCCCATCCCATACCGCTCATTATGGCATGATTTACAAGTTCAAGGTCATTTTCATCCCAGTATATTTTGAAAAGTGGAATTCTCCAGTTCATTTTAATCCTCTCCTGTATCATCGTTCTCAATGGATTTCACTACCTTTGCCGGTATCCCCATGGCGATAACATTGTCCGGGATATCTCTGTTTACGAAGCTAAACGCCCCTATTACGGAGTTTTTGCCAACTGTTACGCCGGGCATTATGACACTATGTGTCCCGATACGGCAGTTCTTTTTAAGCAACACTGCCCCCTCTTTATTGTCTATTGTGGAAACAGAGTAAATAGAGCAGTGCGAACCAATCTGTACATAGTCTTCGATATCAATGCCGTTCTTTGCGTTTAGATAGGTGAAAGCGCCGATGTCCACATAATTGCCCAGCTCCAAGTTCTCGTGATGCTGGCACATCCAGTTCCATCTGGTGTTACCTCTATCATCGAATTCTGGCTTTTTCCATTTTTTGAATCTGTTCATAGTAATGCCTCAGTACTCATAGAAACCCCTTCCGGTTTTTCTTCCCAATTGTCCCTTATGTACTAGCATCTTTAATGTCTTGCTTGGTTCAAAAAGATCTCCTTCGTATGAATTGTTTAAGTTTTGCATAATTTCCAGACAAAGATCCAGCCCGATCAAGTCAGCCAATTCAAAGGGGCCCATGGGGTGATTTGCACCCATCTTCATAGCAGTATCGATATCCTTTATATTCGCCCCCTTCTCATCTAGTATATGACATGCTTCGTTAATCATTACAAACAGCAATCGGTTAACTATGAAACCGGGTACATCCTCTACATCAATTGCAATTTTTTCAAGGTTGCTGGCCAGATCATGGGTTTTTTTAATGACGAGATCGGATGTTTTTTTAGTTCTTACTATTTCCACCAATTTCATTTTTGGAATCGGATTGAAAAAGTGTATACCAATAACCCTTTCTGGATGCTCTAGTGATTCTGTGATTTCAGTAATTCGAAGAGATGATGTATTGCTTGCTAGAACGGTCTCTGTAGTACAGCATTTTTCCAAACTCTTGAAGATGGCTCTTTTGATGTTCAGATCTTCTATGACAGACTCAATTATAACATCTGCTTCGGCAAGATCCTCGTACTTTGTTGTCAGCGTAATTCCATTCAAAACAATATTAAGCTCTTTTTCTTCCATTTTTCGTGACAGGCGTCGAGAAATAGTTTTCATTGCTATTTTAAGGGCATCATCGCTCCTACTTTTGAGAATAACTCTGTTTCCAGTCTTTAATGCTAATTCTGCAATGCCTTTGCCGGTTGTCCCCGTTCCTATTATGCCAATTGTCCATTGTTTTCCATTTTTACTCTTCTCGCCTAACATATTTTGCCTCCGAATATGGCTCAGTAGGTCATCTTTTTTCTCAGCAACTTTTCATCTATTTCTATCTCTCTCAATATCTTTACTATTCTATCGCTGGTTTTTCCATCTCCATAGGGATTCTTGCAGTTCTTTACCTTTGCCCTGAATTTGTCATCGGTCAGTGCTTTATCTATGCCTTCTATTATTTCGTCTTTCTTAGAACCCACATCAATTATATTATCAGATCTTTCTCTTCCTTCCTGTCGTACACCAATATTTACCACTGGTAGATGGAACGATGCGGCTTCTATTATGCCTGAGCTTGAATTTCCAACCATAACACTCGCGTTTTTCATCAGAGACAAATAGTCTTGATGTGGAATACTTCTAAAGAATTTTATAAACGGATATTTTTCATATTCTCCTATACTTTTTATCATCTCTCTACCGCCGGGATCTGCATTAGGATATATGAAAACAGTCTGTAATCCAAGTTCAACAAGAGCCGCTAGTGTTTCTTTAATCTCACCAGAGGCATTTTCGTAGCTTACACTTGTTGGGTGTTGGACAGCCAAAATAAGCGGCTCAGCCAGATCAAGGCCAAATTTAATAGCAAGCTCCGATGAGGGAGTTATATCATCATTAATAATGGAATCAATTGCCGGGGAACCTACCTCGTGAGTCCGCCACTCTTCTTCTCCCATTCGTATTATCCTTTCCTTATGGGCTTTTGTCGCGACAAAATGTATATGGGCAAATTTCGTTATAGCGTGTCTGATTGAATCATCAATGTTGGAGCCTGTTGCGGTATCTCCACCCAGTAGATGGGCCAATGGGACATTTAAGTAGCTAGCAGATATGGCTGCGGCTAGCGGCTCACTTCTGTCGCCGCAGACGAGTACGAGATCTGGATTTGCTTCTTCTATCGCCTGCACCATGCCCATTATTCCTATCGCTAAGGATTTCGCCATGCTACTTTTTGAATCGCTACTTAGGAGCATGTCTATCTTGGAGTCTGTTTTAAAACCATCTTTTTCTATCTCATCTATTGTATGGCCAAACTCATGTGAAAGATGCATCCCAGTGACCAATAAGGAGAGCCTTAGGTTCGGGTCTTTTTTTATTGCTTTTAAGACTGGCCTGAGAATCCCATATTCCGCCCGTGTTCCTGTAACCACCATAATATTTCTCATAATCCTCACCTTAATCAATTATTTCCCGTATCATCATAAAAGCTTCTGCGGCATTAAAACCGACTTCCGATCCCCTTTTTTTTGCTAGGATTGATATCATCTCAAGGGATCTTGGATGGGGATACTCTCTTAATTCTGAGGCATAAAGAGTCATTGCGTTTATTTTATGTTCTAATGTTTCTGTTATGTTAACATATCTATTAGGAGTGAAAGGATGTCCCATGGTGCCAAATGTCCATTCCGTAGACGAGAGAGTCTCATATGATAATAGCTTTTATACAGGATTTCCAGGAATTGGGCGTGTCGCGGTTAATGTTGCTTCAAAAACTATGCGATGATCTTTATTGATATCTCCCCCATGAGTAGTGTATACTGTTTCAGGTTTAATTTCATCTATCTGTTCACGGATACGATCATTTAGCTCTTTTTGTGGGAAGGTGTCGAGTTTTACTGTTGGAAACTCAAGAAAGTATACCTTTTTAATATTTAGTTCCTCACGGACCTTCAAAACTTCTCTTTTTCTTTCTATTATATACTCTTCTGGCCAGTCAGGAGAGTATGCTTTTGTAACTATGCAAAGATAAACTTCATCTCCTTTCTGGGTATGTTTTGAAATCGTACCCCCTGCTCCGATAACTTCGTCATCTGGGTGTGCGCTAATTACTAGAATTTTCATTTTTCACCCCTCCTTGTATCTTTTTCGCTTTTGTGTACCATGTAGGTGGTATAGACTTAAATGGTTCATCCGTGAAAAACTTTATTCCCCTATATCTGAGAAAATCCCTGAAGTCCTCTGAATAATCGGTTAATTCTCCTTTTATTTCTTTTGTTAAAGGATCGAAAATAGTTTCCTTTCCCTCTGCAATAAACCTAATTGTGAAATCATCGAAAATTTCAATTTTTGCTGAAAACGGCTTGAGTTTCAGCAGTTCCATATATTCGTTGATAGATTCTTGTAATATCTTTTTTTTCTCTTGGGGTTTTAAATTTTTTGGAAATACTCCTTTTTTTATGATTTTCACCGGCGAGCCGGCAGCAAAACAGCCATCAGGAATGTCCCTATTTACAACAGATAAGTTCCCGATAATCACATGAGAGCCAATTTCTATCCCCGGCAAAATGGTAGTTCCTGCTGTGATCCATATATGAGAGCCAATTTTTACGGGCGCTTTCGTAAAGGGATAACCATTAAAAACCTCCATGGATGATGCGTGCGTCCATACTGAAACATTTTGGCCGATGTTTACATCACTTCCGATTTCCAGTGAAGCGTTACAATTTAATCGCGTGTTCTGAAGAATAAGATTTTTGTCTCTAATCACTATTTTTGTATTCCCTGCATTTAAAGACCCTTCAATCCATACTCCATTTAAAAAATTGTTTTTTCCTATTATACATTCCTTGCACTGTATTTTTGTCTGTCCCATTATCACAGTGCCAGTACCAATGCTTATTTTATCACAGATGATTTCGACATCTGGGCCAATCAAGACATTTTCGCCGATAATCATTTTGTTTGCAAATATTCCGCTCATTTACAGACCTCTGATCATTTAGCTATTAACCAAGTTTTCATAGAATATTTGGTCGTCTTTATGTATGAATTTCTTGGCTTTTTTTCCTACTATATTTTCAATCTCTTTGGGTGCCAATCCGGTCCATGGTCTCTTTATTTCCAGCATATCTCTCGTGATTAAAGTCCCTTCTGGTATATCAATCTTTGCCACGATGCTCTTCCTAGCGGTCTTTCTCATTTCCCTCTCTGACTGGACCGGTTTTTTCTCTCCAGTACCAAGGCTTTTTTCCACAAGCCTTATGCTTTTTACCATTTCTTTTAATTCTTCCGGCTCAAGCGAGGCGCGATGGTCGGGCCCTTCCATGTTTCTGTCGAGAGTAAAGTGTTTTTCGATTACCGAAGCACCCATAGCAACAGCGGCTATTGAAACTATTATTCCCGGCGTGTGGTCAGAATATCCCACAAGCATGTCAAAACCCTTTCTCATGGTCTCCATGACCCTAAGATTCGCATCCTCGATTCTAGCTGGATAATTGGAAACTGCATGGAGTAAGATAATCTCATCATTTCCTTCCTCGTAAATTGCGGTCACGGCCTCTTTTACCTCGTCCATGTATGACATTCCTGTGGACAGGATTATGGGCTTTCTCTTCTGTGCAATATATCTCAAAAGCGGTGTATTTGTTATCTCGCCGGATCCTACTTTAAAAGCCGGAATATCAAGTTCTTCAAGCATATCAACGCTCTCAGAGTCAAACGGAGACGAAAGAAAGATTATTCCCCTGTCTTCTGAGTATTTTTTCAATTCTCCAAAATCAAATACAGAAAGTTCCAGTCTTTTTATCATCTCATACTGTGTTTCCTTATCACCACTTGTTTCCTTCTGATACGCCGCCTTTTCAGCCGTTTTTGTCAGCATTTTGTCTGCTTTGAATGTTTGAAATTTGACTGCATCCGCCCCTGACTCCACAGCAATATCTATGAGTTTTTTTGCTATGAAAATATCACCGTTATGATTTACTCCTGCTTCCGCTATTATGAAGCATGGTTCTCCATCTCCAACTAACCTGTTCCCTATTTTGATTTCTTTCATGAAGTCACCGTTCAATCTAGTTTTATGCCAGAAGGATAGCGTAGCCTCTATATCTTTTTTTCTTTTTCCATATCCTCTTTTTTTTAATTGTTTTTCCACCTCTTTTGCTAAATATAAATGCCCTTCCTTAGATGGGTGAATCCCATCCCTAAGAAGGTACTCTGGATGTTTTAGGGTAGCGTTGTAAAAGTCAATGATTGGGCAGTTGTATTCTTCGGCAAGAGTATCGAGAATCTTGTTGTATTCTATTACATTCTTCATAAAGTTGAATGACTTCCTAAGTTTTTCATCAGGAGGTTTGGCTATATTTACAATTATCGACTGTGCGTTCTGGTTTTTAATAGTGGTGAGAATCTTCTCCATATTTCTTTTGAAATCTTCTTTTTTTACATAGACCGTCGGAAAGTGCTTTGTGAAAAATCTCCTGTTCCTTCTAAAAAAGGCAATAATTAATCTTCTCAACATGGAAGGGAGGTGGCTTATGAGATTGTATTCTACTCTTGTAAAAAGCCGGGGTGCACAGTCTACTATGCCAAGATGAACTACTACGATGTCCGGTCTGCTAGATACAATGTTGTATATGAGTTTTTCATCCAGAGCCACCGTGGATGTATCGTTCCGTCGCTCTCCCCTGATTTCTATCTCGAACTTACCGTGCTTTTTTAATTCATTCATCGAAATATATGGATAGGTATCTTCAAGATAGATTTCATCGCTTGGTCTGTAAAGTAAAAGTGAGTCGCCGAGAAATAGGAGTTTAGATATTTTCTCATCATTTTCGGGAATCACCTCTCCTTCCTCCAAATATTATAATTTACTATAGATGTCATTCTTTATCTTTTTGATTCTCTCATCGTTCTCGCTGTAAAGTTGATCTATCTTTTCTCTGTTTTCGCTACTGATATCTCTCTGGATGCAGTTACTGTTTATTTCTACAACATGAGGATGTGTATGAAGGTAGTCCATAACATCGTATAAGTTTATAGTGTTCTGGAATTTGATATTCTTGTATATGTTTTTGATAAGGATATAATCTTCTTCATAATCTAAAGTAAGTCTAAGATTTGAGCGTTTTAAATTATCAGTTACCAGAAGTTTTTTTACATTAAAAATATGCGGTTGATCCAAAAGAGCACCCCATATCTCGGTATCTACTATGTTTTTAATTTCGCAGACCGTTTCAGCAGCCTTGGTATTAATGCCATATACTGCTACTCCGAGCGGTAATCCCTCTATTTTTACGAAGTCACATGGCTCCCGCTTGAGTAAATCTACCAACCGATTGGCATATTCTATGGAGAAAAGTGGGTTATCCGCGGTAATGCTGATGAAATAATCCATTTTATAGAATCTCGCAGTATTAGTAAGTCTCCTTAGAACATCATCCGGGTCTCCGTTAAAATAATATATTCCCATCTCCTTTGCAATTTCAACCAGAGGCAGGTCCTGTGAATCCGTTGAGGTGCATAAAACTATCTCAGAGATTCCCTTCACCTCTTTTGCTCGATCTATAACTCTCTCAATAACGGTCTTACCACTAAGATCCAGAAGAAGTTTTAGCGGCAGTCTTGTTGACTTAAGTCTTGCGGTTATCAAAAAACCTATTTTCATGTCTTTTTTCCTCCGGTGTGCGTAAAAGATGTCAGTTCTATCTTTTTAAATTCGTATTTAACCTTTTTAAAGTCTATTATCTCATCCTCTTCGATGTCTCTTTCAGCGGTGAGGCCAAGTAATTGACTAAATGCCATCTGTGGAATGTAGCTCTGCTCCACTGTTCTTTTGAAACATAGATTGTTTATGGTGAGCTCTTCTCCCTTCCTAATACTCTTCTTTGCAACAATGGCTTTCTTCATAGGGCCTAGATTTCCGTACTCCTTTTCTTTGGGAGAAAGCTCTAGATTACCGGTTCCATACACCTTATGGGCCAGTTCCATCATTTCTTTTATTTTTTGCATCCGCTCTTTGCCAACCGCAGTGTGGTAGTCCACCCTCTCAATCCCCTGCTCTGGTGTGTAATGCTTTTCCAGAATGTTTATGCCCGAAGCGGCCCCCATGATACTTATAAATTCGTTGTTAGGGTCATCGAAGGCGGTGTGATCCGCATAACCAACAGGCTGTTCAAAAATGTCTCTGAGCTTTGCCATCTTAGAGAGGTTTATCCATTTGTAATCTGTTGGATAGCTCTGAAAACCATACATAAGTAGAATGTCGTCTTTGCCCGCTGTTTTAAGGAAGTTTATGGCATAGCTCATTTCGTCTAAAGTGGATCCACCCACCCCAAGAATAACTATTCCTGTAAATTTACTGGCCTCTTCTAGAAGAAAGAAGTCGTTTAATCCGGTTGAGTGTAATTCTACGGCTAATATGTCTTTTCTGGTTCTATTTATGTAAATTAGACTTTCCACATCATCGCATAATGCTATTATGTCCAGGTCTTTCTTTTTGCTGTAATCAAAAAGAGCATCCCACTGCTCTTCGGTGAAGGTCCAGCCCATTATCTTATCTTTTAACGGGTGTTTTTTCTGCATGTAACTATCTGGATTCAGTAAGAGATGAAATTTAACCGCATTCAACTTTATTTCTGAGATGTCGTCTATCATCTTGTAGAGATAGTTTATATCCCCTTCGTGATTGTATGCTGTTTCGCCTATGATATAAGGGGCAGCAAGTATCTCATTCATCTCTTTGGTCATCCTTTTCATCTCCTTTCTGCTAGATCCTGTATTACTTTAAATATTTTTACTGTAGCATTCCCTATATTAGCAATGTATTTCTCTATATATGCCTTTCTGTTTTTTCTCAATTCCTTATCATCTTCTAGCAGTTCTAGTATTGCGATTTTCAGTTCATCTGGACTATAAACCCCTCTTGCTACCCCCTCTTCCACATAGTTTATTGGATCTGGTTTTCCGCTCAGGTTCAGAATAATAACCGGTTTATCAAGGATTATAGCCTCCATAGCGGTTGTTGAGTGTTTTGTAATAAGCAAATCACAGGCAAATATCTGTTCGTAGGTATCGGAACCTTTTGGCATGATTACTGGATTAATTCCCGTCTCCCGTGCAATTTGTTTTAAAATCTCTATGTGTTCTTTTCTTTCGCCCTGATGCGGTTTTATAATCAATCTTACATTCTCTTGTTTGGCGATTGTATCCATGATGGCGCGAGAGTTTTCTATGTTTTCTTCTCTGGGTAAAGCGTGTGACTGGGTGGTCCAGAGTATTATTTTGTTTTCTGGGTTTATGTCATGTTTACGCGAAAACCCTTCTCTTGAGTAAAGGCCTTCTGCAGATTTAAGGAAATCATACCTCGGGCTTCCACTTATTATTACCTCATTCTCATTATACTCGCTTTTCTTAACAAGGATATCCCTGTAATATTTTCCATATACAAAAGTGATATCTGGAAGGATTCCTCGAACTCTCACATCTTTAGGGAGTACATAACTTTTATGCTCATCTGAAAAAACTCCATGTTGTAGAGCCATCGTCATTATCCCTTTCTTTTTTGCATTGTATGTCAGAAGCCTATTGAATTGGTCGAATTCACAACTCATAAATATGATTTTAGGGTTAAAGGCTCCTATGATTTTCTCTGTTGCTTTTAAGTTTATTAATATGTCTATTTCTCTTACTCGAATCATATCGTTAACATTTAGAGAATAGGAAAGATCATCGACTTCTTTGTTTTTTTGCCGTCCTATTCTGTGTTTCAAGTAATCGAAGTATGCATGAAATATTGCATTGAATGTCATGAACTCTTCCAAATAGTACCAGTTATCTGTGCTTTTAAATTTCTCTTTAGTTCTTTTGATCGGTCTAAACGGCTCCTTTATGTTTGTAGGCGGAATATCGATTCCAGCTATTTTAAAATGGTGTTTTGTTTCTTCCATTAGGCTTCCTATGTTGAAGTCTCCTTTCTGTATCTTTCCGTGTCTGTTAATGTACTCTCTCCAGCCAGCAAGCATGCTTGAGAAAAGAATGTCGACAGCTTCGTATTTCTTATTGCGGTTTATGCAAAGCAGGCTTCTGAAGTGGAGATATCTCAGTAAATAGGAAATAAATATTGCACTATTTTCTAAGAATCCA
>JAJSAE010000035.1 GCA_024281315.1 archaeon
CATTATACTCAGACCAATTTCTTATATACTTCTTCTCTATATCCATCTCGGCCATGGTGCATCCCTTCCATGGTTTTTGTGATTTGACAACTATGAATATGCACCATGGCTTTATAAAAGTATTTATGCAACAGAGCACTTTTTTTAAAAAACTCACGGTCATGTTTAAATAATCTTTCCGCCTTCCCTCTTCCATGAGCAGCATCCTCATAAAAAACGCTATGATAGTGACGCAGAATAGCAATAGAGAGATAAAGCTGGGCGATATATATATAGATGATGGCCTGATATCGGAGATTGCACCGTCCATTCACTCGGAGGCGGAGTATGTGCTGGACACGAAGGGGCAGGTGGTAATACCTGGCCTCATAAACACCCACAACCATATCTCCATGACCCTTATGAGGAGTCTGGCCGATGATGTGCATCTGAATGAATTTCTGGAAAAAACCTTTGCGGTTGACTCCCGAAGAACAAGGAAAGATGTCTTCGCCGGCTCTATGCTGGGAGTTCTGGAACTCATTAAATCCGGCACCACGAGTTTTGTGGACATGTATTACTGGGAGGACGAAACAGCGAAAGCGGTCACAGAAGGGGGCATAAGAGGATTTCTCGGATGGGCCGTGCTGGACGAGGATAAAAGTACGCAGAAAGGAGCGCCGATAAAAAATGCCGAAAACTTCATCCGTGAGTTCCGTAAAAAAGAGAGGATATATCCACTTCCTGCAGTTCAGGGGGTGTATGCCGCATCCGAGGAGACATTTCTGGGTGCAAGAGAGGTTGCGGAGAAGTACAACACCATCGCTCATCTTCATCTTTCCGAGACCAGAATGGAGGTTTACGAGCACGAGAAGAAAACAGGAAAGAGGCCGGCAGAATGGCTGGACAAAATCGGATTTTTCTATGACCATGTCCTTGCGGCCCATTCTACATGGCTAACCATAAACGAAGTAAGAATTCTTGCGAGGAACGGCGTGAGCGTTGCACACTGCCCCACATCAAACATGAAACTGGCCACAGGAGGTTACGCTCCGCTTCCAGAGATGTTCAGGGAAGGTGTCAATGTCTCGCTGGCCACCGACGGCTGCGCTTCCAACAACAACATGGACATGCTGGAGGAGATGAAGATATGCTCCCTTATGCACAAGGCCCACAGATGGGATGCAACGGTTCTGGATGCACAGACAACTCTCGACCTCGCCACGATTAACGGAGCGAGGGCGCTTCATATGGAAGACAAAATAGGAAGTATCGAAGAGGAGAAAAGAGCGGACATTGCGGTGCTCAACGGGAGAAGCGAAAGGATGCTTCCTTTGTCAAAAGCCACTGCTGTATCCAATATAGTGTACTCCGCCCACGGCGGAGATGTGTTAAGCACCATTGTGAACGGAAAACTGCTGATGAAAAACAGGCAGGTCCTCACGATGAACGAAAAAGCGGTGCTAGATATGGCAGATGAAAGGAGCAGAGAACTGCTGAAATAATAAAGGGTAGGAACGGGATGAATTCCGTAAAACGACTCCTGTG
Organism: archaeon; assembly: GCA_024281315.1. Taxonomy (GTDB): domain Archaea; phylum Thermoplasmatota; class Thermoplasmata; order JAJSAE01; family JAJSAE01; genus JAJSAE01. The sequence goes on from JAJSAE010000035.1 coordinate 1,528, forward strand.
GTGGCTCATAGCGAGCAGTAAAGGCGGCCTAAACAGAAGAAAGATACTGCATCTTCTGAGAGATATGCCCCTGAATACACATCAAATCGCCAGAGAGATGAATGTTGATTATTCAACAGTACAGCACCATCTGGGCGTTCTGAAAAAAAACGGACTTATAACAACTACGGGAGAAAAATATGGGGCGGTATTTTTCCTCAGCCCGGCAATGGAGGAACACTGGAATGATCTGCTTGAGATTGAAAAGAGAATTGGGAAAAAGAACTTAAATAAGAAGAACAATGGTGATAAAGATGAATAAAGAATCAATAACGCAGATTGCAAAGGTTGCGGCCATAGCAATCGTCGGCGCGATAATAGGGCTGATACTGGCCCTTATGTTTCCACCTGCAATGAATGAGAGTACGCACGGTCTTCAGGAATTCAAACTCATCTACTATCCGATAAACATGGCTCTGGCCTTCTCTTCTCTGTTTTTACTCACCTCACTGCTCCACCTTTACCTCAAAGATTACATGGAGACACATGCCAGATTCATCCTCGGCCTTGTAATATTCCTGCTCTTTCTGAGCTTTCAGGCTATATTCTCCATCCCTCTTCTGCACATGCTTCTGGGTTTTTCCTCGATAAAAATGGGGCCGTTTTCCATCGTCCCCGCCTTCTTCGAGACCATTGCTCTGGCCATATTTCTTTATCTGAGTACGGAAAATGTAAGCTAAAACAAAGACTCCCGGCACATCAAAACGGGCCAAATAAGGACGATTTACCGAGAGATTGCGGAAAGATTTGGGAATAAACTCGGAAAAATGGCTTTTATAACCTGCCACATAGACTCAATTGGCAATAGCCAGAAAACACGGAGGTAAAAAGAAATGAACAAAAAGAGCAAGATACTCGGAATAGCTGCATTCGCGATCCTCGGAGTCCTCCTCCTGAGCGTAATGTTAGTACAGAGCGTGAGTGCGGTGGAAACAGTAGCAGATACCACTCCCGTAACCACAGACGGACCAGTGGCCGCAGATAACAACACATGCCCGAACGCGGCCAATGCGCACGATGCTGATGGAGATGGAATACCGAACTGCCTTGACGAAGACTGGACCCCGCCTATGGACGGAACTGGATACCAGATGCACGGTGCGAACGGTCAGGGCATGATGAACGGCCACGGAATCGGCCCTCATGACGGAACCGGACAGCAGATGCACAGACAGTACAGGCACAACTGCGATAACAGAGTGATGACTCCGTAAAACCCTTCCCTTTTATTTCCCAGATTTAGAGTAAAAAAGATTAAAAAAAGGTTTTGTCTCTTCAGTCCGTGACGGCCTTCAGAACCTCTGCAACATAGTTCGGTTCCGGATATGCGCCCACGAACTCAACTTTGTCGTTTATGACAATCTTCGGAACGCTCATCACCCCGTATTTCTCGGAGAGCTCCGGGAACTCAGTGGCCTCTACCATGTCCGCTCTTATGTGCTCATTGGCAAAGGCAAACTGGTGGGCTGTTCTCACGGCTCTGGGGCAGTACGGACAGGATGGAGTAACGAAGACCTGTATGTGCACCGGCTTGTCAACGAGTTCAAGCTTTTTCAGGGTAGCTTCCTGCAGGTGGGCATGCCCGTGCGACACCTCCGTAATGTTCTCTATAACGGATGAAAACTCGTAACCGGAGGGGATGCCATAATATCTGGCACCGAGATCCTTTTCTCCCATTATAATGGTTGCAGGGAATTTGTCTATTCTGAACTCCTCGGCCTTATCCTTATCTTTGTCTCCGTCATAAACCTCAATCGTTATCTTGTCGGACAGCTCGCTCAGTTCCTCCATTATCTGCACCGTTTCGCTGCAATATGGGCATTTCTCTTTATCATCCACCTTGAAAACGACTATCTTCACAGGGTCGCGAAGGTTCTTCTCGAACTCTCCTTTCAGGTATGTCTTATCCTCATCACTTATCAGGCTCATTTTTTCACCTCTCAACGCTCTTAACACATTCCATATTTGAATGTTTTGGTGCAACTCGCAGTCCTCCTATATAAATGTTTCTGGACAGTTGTGATGAATTGATATCTAATATGTGGCCAGCATATTTGCTGCTGAGAAAAAAAGCGTCAGGTGGGCCCGACCGGATTTGAACCGGCGACCATCTGGTTATGAGCCAGACGCTCCACCAGACTAAGCTACGGGCCCTTCGAGTTTTCAGTTTCTCGGGAGGGTAGAGGGGGGAAAGAGAGAGGTAATAAATAACTTTCGTTTCGTAGGGTTCTGCTGAGGTATTAAATCACGATATTCGAAAGTAGTAAAGAGTACTGCCACTTCCGGTCCGGGACGAGAAGAGAAGTATGGAGTCGGACATGTCAAACGACTCCCCATGCGGGAGAATTTTAATGTACTTTCCATTCTGCACATTCTTAACAAAAGTTGTGTTTTCATCGCTCCATACCACTCGAAGAGATGTCGTATTGGAATCTACCGAGAAGCCGGACGAGAGGGAAATCCGACCGATATAAAGAGGAATACCCCACTCCTGCGCATCGGAAGAACTTATGGTCCAGAGTGTCTTGTTATTCTTGGTAAGAGAGGAGAACACAATATTTATATCTATCGGTGAGGTGGAAACCTCTATCTCCGAGACATCTCTCCCTGCCGAAACATTGCCGAAACCGGCCATCACATTCCCCTTGGACTGAAGAAAAGCATATGCAATCCTTCCATCCTTCACCCAGAAAAGCATGTCCTGCCCTTTCCAATGAATAGGATGGAGAAGTGGGGGCAGACTCTGGTTCATGGCGTTGATGGGGATAGAGTTCCAATCGGTTCCATTAAAAATGGAGATTGTATGCTCCATAGCATAACGATTATAAGAGAGCAGTTCTATCCGGGAACCATCATTCCACAACTGCGGATAGTCTCCTGCTATGAGAAAGATAGGAGAGGACCAAGTCTCGCCCGCATCAGAACTTACTAGATAGTATGTGCTGCCCGGGCCCCCCCTTTCTGTCCATGCGATAATTGCCGTATTGTTGAGAGAGACCACATGAATGTTAAGCGGATTCGACGGAGGATTGGTGAGAGTGATTGTCGACCCCCATGCCCCATTGACTTCAACGCAATGAAGGATATAATGCTGATCGGAAGTATCGGAGCCAATCCAGAAGGCATGGAGCACTCCGCTGATGTTAAGTAATACGGGATCCGTAGCCCCCATGCCCATACTGTCCATTTCAGCGGCATGCTCCGTCTTATTTTCATTAGCAGAGGGAGAGAAAAACGCTGAGAATGCCGCAATGAGAATGATGAGAATGGAAATTGCCGAGAGGATTGCGATTCGTTTGGAGGTGGGGGGGCACATACTCTCTTTTATCTATTACTACCTTAAAAACATTTCGTATGGCATGCTCTGTTGCATAAATACTTTTATAAAGCCATGGTGCATATTCATAGTTGTCAAATCACAAAAACCATGGAAGGGATGCACCATGGCCGAGATGGATATAGAGAAGAAGTATATAAGAAATTGGTCTGAGTATA
>JAJSAE010000036.1 GCA_024281315.1 archaeon
GGGCTTTTTCTCCTCCGTCTCCGCTTTCTTTTGCTTTACCGGGGTAATCTTCAGGGTGGCAAACATGGTCTCCACATCGTCCTCTATGAAGTGCTGGGCCAGTTCTTCTTTCGTGCTCTTCTTGAGTTTTCCCAGGGTATAACCCGCATCGGCTATTTTCTCCGCCAGAGCGGATTTTATCCCTATCTTTATGAGCGCATCAACGGTATCTTTCTTGGCCATTTAATCACCCCCTTCCTCGTCATTTTCGATGTCAAACTCATCCGTATCGAAGCTCTCCATGTCTCTGTCATAGGTCCCGTAGCCGGCCATGGAGAGTTCTATCATCTCGTCGGTAACTTCGTCACCCAAAACCTCCCTGAGAACATCATCGACTCTGACCGCATCCCCCTGAACACTTCTCGAGGGGTCGGTGCCGTCCTCTCCGTACAGGAACTGGATTATGGTGCCCGCCGTGTTGACGACCCTTCCATTCTTAATAACCTTCAGGTCCTCCAGTGCGTTTATAAGCCTTCTCTGCATATATCCGGAACGGGATGTTCTGACTGCGGTATCCACCAGTCCTTCTCTTCCTCCCATACTGTGGAAGAAGAACTCCGTGGGCTCAAGACCGCTTTTATACGAGTTCTTTACGAATCCCTTTGCCTCGGACCCTAAGTCGCCTTCCTTGAAGTGAGGGAGAGTTCGTCCCCAGTATCCTCTGGACAGTCTCTCTCCTCTGACGGCCTGCTGGCCGATGGATCCCGCCATCTGGCTTAGGTTGAGCATAGAACCTCGTGCACCGCTTCTGGCCATTCTGACCGCTGCGTTATCCATTCCGAGAAACTGACCTGCAATCTGTCCCGCTTCGTCTCTCGCCCGCCCCAGAACGCTCATAGCCCTTACTTCCAGAGTTTCTTCGAGGCTCCTTCCCGGCATCGGTTCAAGAAGTCCGTCATGATAGGCCTGTACCAGATCGTCCACCTCTTTCTTTGCATCTTCCAGCATTGCCTCAATCTTGTTCTGTGCCTCTTTTGGTATGTCCTCGTCGTCTATTCCGGTGGTGAACCCTCGCACCATTATTGCACCGAGTGCAATCTGGGTGGCTTGATCAAGGAATTCCCTTGCGGCATCCGAGCCGTAGTCTCTGGCTATCTTGTCCAGCAGTTTCCCCTTGAAGGCCCCGATTGCGTTCTCGTCAATCGTCCCCACCAGCAGTTTTCCCTCTTTTATTCTCACATAAGCGTCATACTCGCACTTCTCTCTGGTACAGACATCGCACTTTTCGCAGATGGACGAACGAAAACTCATGTTAAGATCGTTGGGAAGAATGAGGGAGAAGAGCTCCTTACCTCGCCAGTATTCCACACCATCTATGATTTCGGACGGTTCCGGCAGGTCTAGCAATTTTACCTTACTGAGTATTCTGACCGATTCGTCCTCCGTAAAGAGCGGGTTTTTGTATGTAAGCATAAAAGCACCGCTGATGTGGTCGTGTATTCCACCTATGACAGGACCGCCGAATCTCGGAGAGAGTATGTTCTCCTGCACTCTCATGATGATTTTCGCCTCGGCCCTCGCCTCCTCGCTCTGAAGCACATGAAGGTTCATCTCGTCTCCGTCAAAGTCCGCATTGTATGGCGGGCAAACGCAGAGATTGAACCGGAAGGTCTTGTGGGGCATAACCCTGACCTCGTGAGCCATCATGGACATCCTGTGGAGAGAAGGCTGTCTGTTGAACAGAACAATATCACCGTCCATTAACTGCCGCTCAACCGTGGAACCAATGGTGAGGTTTTCGGAGACGGTTTCCCTGTTCCTTTCGGTCACCTTGATTCTTCTTCCGTCGGGTCGTATAACATAGTTCACTCCGGGTATGTACTTCACGCCCTCCGGGCTCGGCCCTCTTCTTACCATTTCTTTTGCAAGGTCAATGGTGTTTGCGGTAACCCTGAACGGGACCGTGAGTTCTCTGGACGCCGCTTCCGGCACACCCACCTGATTTATGGAAAGAATGGGGTCGGGAGATATTACTGTTCTGGCCGAGAAGTTTACCCTCTTTCCTGAAAGATTGGACCTGAACCTACCTTCCTTCCCCTTTAGCCTTTGAACGAGGGTTTTGAGCGGTCTTCCGGACCTGTGCCTTGCGGGAGGTATCCCAGCGGTCTGATTATCGAAGTATGTTGAAATGTGGTACTGCAGCAGTTCCCACAGGTCCTCGACAATTAACTGCGGGGAGCCGGCGTCCCTGTTCTCCCTGAGCCTCTGATTGATTCTCAATATGTCCACCAGTTTGTGAGTGAGATCATCCTCTGAACGGTCTCCTGATTCCAGAGTTATGGATGGCCTTACCGTTACGGGTGGAACGGGCAGGGAGGTCAGAATCATCCATTCCGGTCTTGCCGTTTTGGGGTTGATTCCAAGAGCGGGCAGGTCGCCGTCTGGTATTCGTTCCAGCCTCTCCCTTATTTCCTTCGGTGTGAGTTTGTGCCCCGCTTCTCTGAATGTGGTGGGTTTGTCAAGAGTAATCTTCAGCTGTTCGGCACCGCAGTGCGGGCATATCCTCCGGGTGGCGGCGTCTTTTGCAATATCTTTGGTAAGGACCGACATATCTATGGCATCCGCTCCGAGTTCTTTTGTTTTCGAGATGAGTTCCATGTATTCCTTGATTTCTTCGTTCGTGAGAAGGAGTCTGCCGCAGGAGCCGCATGTGCCCTGAAGCAGCTTTTTTATGTCCTTTATAAAACCAACATGTACTACGGGCATTGCCAGGTCGATATGGCCGAAGTGACCGGGGCATTCTTCCACTCTTTTTCCGCATGTTTTACATCTAAGCCCGGGTTCTATAACCCCCATGTGCGGGTCCATTAATCCCAGTTCAATGGGGAATCCGTCGTCCCCGTAGGTATCGGCGGTAATAACCTTCGTTGCGGACATCTTCCTTATCTCGTCAGGGGATATGAGGCCAAATTTAATGCTGTCTATGGTCTTTGAGATTCCTCGGGTCATTTCAAATCCTCCAGTTGAAGCCTCATGGCCACTCCAAGCGAGAGCAGCTCGTCTATGAGCAATTTAAATGCGTAACTCGTCTGGACGGGGTATATGTTGGTGGTGTTTCCGCAAACCGGGCATCTCATGGCCCCCCTCCTGTCCACGATGGCGACATGTCCGCACTTGGAGTTCCCACAGATATATTGAATCGTTCCGTCGGACTCGTCCAGAAGCCTGTCTTTTATCACCATGGCTGCCCCGTGCCCGATGAGAGTGTCCCTTTCCATCTCGCCGAATCTGAGGCCTCCCTGTCTTGACCGCCCCTCTGTGGGCTGTCTTGTGAGTATCTGTACCGGCCCCCTGCTCCTCATGTGCAGTTTTCCGGAGACCATGTGATGCAGTTTCTGATAGTAAATCATTCCCATAAAGACCTCGGTCTGTACCATGCGACCGGTCTTTCCGTCGTACATGACCTCTCTGCCAGTACTCTTGAATCCGTTCTTAACGAGAGCGTCTCTAATGGCCGCCTCTCTCTCTCCGCTGAATGCGGTTCCATCTATAACTCTTCCTTCCATTGCCCCCACCTTTCCTCCGATGAGCTCAAGAATGTGAGCAACAGTCATACGGGACGGAATGCCGTGCGGGTTTACCAGAAGATCAGGAACCATCCCCCTGCTAGTAAACGGCATGTCTTCCTGCGGCACCAGTATTCCTATCACGCCCTTCTGGCCATGCCTCGAAGCAAATTTGTCGCCAAGTTCCGGAATCCTGAGGTCTCTTACCCTTACCTTTACCAGTTTGCTTCCGTTATCTGATTCGCTCAGCATGACGCTGTCAACCCAGCCTTTCTCTCCGTGCCTTACCGTTATGGATGTTTCCCTTCTCTTCTGCGGAGTAAGAAAGTCCGTCTCCTCTTCAAGAAATCTCGGCGGCGATGTCTTTCCGATGATCACTTTTCCGCCGTGAACAGAGCATTCCGGGCTTATAAGTCCGTCTTCCCCTAAATCTGCATATGCCTCATCCGCCCTTGCGCCGGCGGTTTCCGGGCCGGGAATCTCCAGCCTATCCACCTGCCCTCCCGGGTATCTTCTCTCTTCGGCTTTGTATGTTCGGAGGAAGCTGGAGCGGCCAAGTCCCCGGTCTATTGAGGCTTTGTTTATGACCAGCGCGTCCTCCATGTTATATCCGTGGTAGGAGAGAACGGCGACTACGAAATTCTGCCCGGCCGGCCTCTCATTAAAGTGCATGTAGTTCATGGCCAGCGTTCTTGCAAACGGTAGCTGCGGGTAGTGCAGAAGGTGCCCTCTTGTGTCGGTTCTTATCCTGTAATTGGCGGTGCTGACACCCAGCGACTGCTTCCCCATTCCTGCTCCCATGGTAACTCTCGGGGACGAGTTATGTTCAGGATAGGGGACAAGACTTGCGGCCACACCGATGATATTCAGTGGGTCTATCTCGAGATGTGTGTGCTCCTTCGTTAGCTTCTTTTCGACAGCGAACTCTCCCCCGCACTTATTGCATTTAAGCGAGACTTCATTGTCATCGCTCCCCATATTTACCCAATCAACATCGCTCTTGGAAATGGGTGCCTTACAGAGAGGGCACTCCTTCGGGGTGTCATAGGCATAAATAGCGACAAAGACATTTTCCTCCTCTTCGGCATCAACCCATTCCACCATACCATCGTTGAGGAGGCTGGACCACTTCAATTTCCCCTCCCTCGCATCAAGGATATGCTGATATGTCAGTGCGGTTCTGCCGTTCTTGACCACCAGTAGCGGTCTTCTAAGTCTACCTCCGTCGCAATTTATTATTATCTCGTTCATGTTCGGGTCGTACCTTATATTGACCTCGTTGGAAAGCAACCCGGCCCTTCTCCTCTGCCTTATCTCGTTGATAAGGTCCTCTGGCTTTTCATGAAGACCCACAAGATCGCCGTTAACATAGACCCTTACGCCGGCGGATTTCTCATCCACGCCCTGAAGTCCCAGTTCTTTGAGAATCCAGAGAACTTCATCCTCATCCACGCCTTCGGAAACATTTACCATCAGGGCCAGATTCTTCACCAACCCGCAGTTTTGCCCCTCCGGTGTTTCGTTGGGACACAGTCTCCCCCACTGCGTCGGGTGCAGGTCCCTCGCTTCGAAGTGCGGTTGACTCCTTGTCAGAGGAGAGGTAACCCTCCTCAGGTGGCTGATTGCACTCAGATTGGATGTACGGTCCAGAAGCTGTGAAACCCCAGACCTCCCACCGACCCAGTTCCCGGTGGAAAGCGCGTGCATCAGCCTGTTCGTTAGCAGGTCGGGCCTCACCGCAGAATTAATCTTCATTCCCTTCTTCTTCCAGCCCCGTTCCAGCTGATATTTCATATCCTTCACAAGGTTTGTAAAAGAGACCCTGAATATGTCCTCCATCAGGTCTCCTGCCAGTTTCAATCTCTTGTTGGCATAGTGGTCTTTGTCATCCTCCGGTCTCAAATCAAGAGCCAACTCCAGAACACTTCTGGCGATTCTTCCCAGAAAAACCGCCTTCTTGAGCCTTGCCTCTGCCGTATCACCCAGATGCGGGAGGAGAGAGCGGTCTATTACCGATTCCACCTTCTTTACTCTGTAATCTTTGGCCTGTCCCGTGGCAAACTTCTTCTCCAGATAGTTCAATGCGTCCTCGGTTGTGAATATACCAGTAGGAGGGTACTTTTCCACATTCTGCGCATCTTCTATATTAGTATATACTATATTTGCCATTTCCGGTTCGGAAACAATGGTGTTGTAGATATCCTCATCGTTATCCATGCCAAGGGCCTTCATCAATACGACAAGCGGAATGCTGCTGGCCGTGGGAACCTCCACCTGAAGTATGCCGTCATTCTTTTTCTCCATAAGGGTGAGCGCACGATATCCCTCTCTCTGAGAGAATACCTTTGCGACCTCCATGGGCGTTCCATATCTCTCATCTCTCTCCACCAAAACTCTGTTCGGAGCAAGGTCTTCAAGGGTTATCAATGCCCGCTCCGTACCGCCTATTATGAAGTATCCGCCGGGATCCAGCGGGTCCTCCTTCGCATCAATGAGAAACTTCCGGAAGGCCTCGTCGTTCAGACCTTTTTCCAGTTCCAGCTGCCTTCTGTTAAGATTGCAAAGGGTTGATTTGACCATGATCGGTAGGTCACCAATGTATACGCGGCTCGGTTCCTGCTCTATACCGTCTATTGTGAGGGTTATTTCCAGTTCCATTGGGGCCATATAAGAGATATTTCTGAGTCTGGCCTCCATGGGAGTCAGAGTATGTTTTGCACCGTTCGCTTCCTTTATAGATGGTTTTCCCACAAAAACAGTTCCCTTTTCATCAGGCAGAATCTTGCCGTCCGGGCCTCTTCTCCTTCCTATTCTAACCCAGACTTCTTTTCCCTCGGTTTTTTCCGGGTCCAGCCTGAACATGCCTCTTTTGCCATCATCCGGGCTCACCTTGACATTGTCCACAATACGCTGCATCCTGCTGTTCTTGTTCCACAGTGTGGGCAGAAAGTCGTCAAAGGAGGCAATCTGGTGATTGACTATACTCCTTTCCTTGAAGTAAATATCCACGAGTTCTCTCATTAAATCAACCTCTTATGAGAAGTCTGTATATAATCGTCTGACCGGCAGTCTGGCTTTCCCTTATAATTCTGACAATCCTGCCCTCTTTTACATCCGTTTCTATTCTTCTGAGGATTCTTACGGCAGGGTCCGACATTCTTAGTTTGGGTAATTGGTCCCTTGTTATATTAAGCTGTTTCAAAACCTCTTTTTCTTCCTCCAACGACAGGAGATAGTGTTCAGGAACCATTTGATGTTCCAAGACATTGAACCGGGCCATATCATACCTCACCTCTTTTTTTTATTGGGATTCCATCTTCTTTCCCGCGGGCCCGAGGGGGTTCGAACCCCTGGCCACCTGGTTAAAAGCCAGATGCTCTTTCTAGAAGATAATGCTGGCTCATTATTCTTTACCTAGCTGAGCTACGGGCCCAGAGACTGCGGGATAGAGATGGGTTTTGGGAGTAAAAAGCCACTCATATTTAAAGATTGCGGAGAGCGATAGCCTAATCTAATCCAAGTCTGCAAAAAGCGCCTTCCTTTCCATTCAGACTTCAAGGGTTTTCATTTATTTCACGACTCTGTTTCATAACATAATTGACTATCTAGTATTTGTATGTTTTGGTCGGGGATACCACATGTAGAGTACGGGAATTATTTCGCCAAAGTTTAAAGAGGGAAGAAACTGATTGGGGCCGCACAAGCGGGTTTTTCGCCTATAATAAACCTGCAAACCGATACAATCATAGAACTCCTCTCTGCCGATGGCCGAAACTAGTAGAAAAACGAGGCGTTTTTTCTCAGAAAAGCACTGCGGAAGGCCTTATCTAGCCCCTTCATGACACCGACTGAACAATATGGAAACAGGAAGGCGATGGATTTAGATATGCGAAAAAATAATCCGACTCAGGACGGAAGGCTGATATATGCGAAAAAACATACGGAAGCGATGGCAAAAGAAAATGCGGAGCGCAACATTCGCCGCCTCAAAGAATATCTAGAAGGGTTCGGAAGGCCCCTTATCATTGCATTCTCTGGCGGTGTGGATTCCGGGGTTCTGGTAGCCGTGGCAACCGGAGAGGATGTGGAGTTTTCAACCGTTACCGCAGTTCATCAGGCCACACCCGAGACGGATACGGAGAGGGTTAAGAACGCAGGCAGAGCTATGGGTTTTTCCCCGGGCTTCATAAATCTGGATATTCAGACCATCCCGAATTTCATCACGAATCCTCCTGACCGGTGCTACCACTGCAAGAGAGAAATGATGAAAAGGATATCGGAATATGCCGCAAAAATATACGATTCCCCTGCCATTATTGACGGAACCAACGCCGACGACCTCCGGGACGGCAGGCCAGGAATAGCCGCTTTGAGGGAACTGGGTATAAAAAGCCCGCTTGCAGAATTGAATATAAACAAGGAAGAAGTAAGAAAAATGGCGAAAGCCCTCGGCATACCCCACGAGACGCCTGCCCAGCCCTGTTATGCAACGAGAATACCGTACGGAGAACGAATAACGGAGAAAAAAATACGGATGATAGCGGAGGCCGAGGCCGCAGTTAGAGAGAAGGGCGCCAGCGAGTGCAGGGTGCGGTTCATAGAGCCGCCATATACTGCCAGCATAGAGATTTCTCCAGATTACCCCGGCGATTTCCCCCTGAGCGATGTTGTCGGGCGATTGAAAGAGATAGGGTTCGGAAGGGTGGTGCTGAGCGAAAAAACTCTTAAAAGGCGGTGAAGATACGGTGTCCATGAACCGCAGGAGAATCGAAGAGATTCTGGCCGGAATACATGACGGCTCCATGAATGTTCGGGACGGTGTGGAAGCTCTGCGCCGCCTTCCGTACGACGATATCGGATTCGCAAAGATAGACAATCACAGAGAATTGAGGAGGGGGGAGCCCGAAGCCATTTACTGCCCCGGAAAGACTAACGAGCAGATACGGGCAATCATGGAAAGAAACATTGTCGAAGGGGCCAGTGTCTTTGCCACAAGGGCGACGCGTGAAAACCACGAGGCGGTGAAGGACCTTGGAGTCGAATTCTTCGAGGAGGCGCGAATAATCTTCCACGGAGAGCGGCGGAAAAGGATTGGAATGGTTGCGGTGGTTACCGGCGGAACATCGGACCAACCCGTGGCGGAGGAGACCGCAGTGGCTCTTGAGATAATGGGCAACAATGTCCTTAGAACATACGATGTGGGAATTGCCGGAATACACCGCCTTTTGAAGCATCTGGATGAGATTAAAGAGGCTAATGCCATAGTTTGCATAGCAGGGATGGAAGGAGCTCTTCCGGGGGTTCTTGCGGGACTCGTGGATATACCGGTGATTGCGGTGCCGACCTCGGTGGGTTACGGGGCCAGTTTTTCCGGCCTCACCGCACTTCTCGGAATGCTCTCTACTTGTTCTCCCGGCGTTGCCGTGGTCAACATAGACAACGGATACGGTGCGGCCTACTTCGCATCTGGCATAAATAGAAGAATTGCAGGAGGGGAGGGATGATATACACATACGGGAGAAAGGATGTAATTGGCCGCTTTCTCATGTATCTTATATTTGCCATCACGGCCAGTCTGTTCTTTCTACTCTATCCTTCCGGGCCGTGGGGCCTTCTTTTTCTTCAGGTTCTCTATTTTTATGCTTTTCTTTTGCTCACTCCTGCCTTCACGCACCACTCTCTAACGAAGGACTGGCTCATAATCCGACATGGAGCTGGAGCGAGGATAGAGCTTCCTCTGAAGAGCATCGAGTCATGCGGACCGTATACCGGTAGCGTAAAGAAGCTTCGAACCGGCGTATATTCTCCGTGGAAGCAGAAGAGAGCGTATGTAATTGCAGAGCCGAAATCGGCCGTTATCGTGGAACTTGCCGAACCGGTAAAATTACCCGCGGTGCTGTGGAAAGAGGTGGATTCCATTGTTTTCGATGTGGAACAGAGGGATATCTTCCTTAAAAACCTTAGGACTGTTACGAGATGTGAGGAGGAGTGATTACTCCCTCCAGTCCAGCCCTATCGTCCTCATTCCAACCTTCGGGATGAGCGGCATCTTTCTCTTATGAACGCTCTTTTTTACCATGCTGTCCACCTTTCCGACCAGTTCGATTGGCAGGCCGTTTTCCTCCGAGATCTCTTCGCATGTTTTCAGCATCTCGATGCCGTGAAGGATGGTATCCAGTGTTCCGTAGTCCATTCCGAGTTCATCCTCGTCCGTCTGGCCCGCCCATAGACCCGCACTCGGCTTTCTCTTTACGATGTGGTCGGGAACTCCCACTTTTCGGCCCATCTCCCGTACCTGCCTCTTGTAAAGGTCTCCGATAGGTGCAAAATCGCACCCTCCGTCTCCGAACTTGGTAAAGTATCCTGTAAGAAGCTCGCTCTTGTTTCCGGTCCCCATGACAACCCTGCCTTCGGTAGCCGCAACATGAAAGAGGAAAATCATCCTAACTCTTGCCTTTATGTTGCCCAGAGCCTTTTTCTTTGCATCCTCATCAAGAACATCATTCTGGAGGAGTCTTTCCAGAACTTTAACGGCGGGACTTATGTCCTTTTCCTCGTATTCTATGCCTGTTTCCTCTGCAAATCCGAGAGCTATCTCCCTGTCCTGCGGGTCAGAGTCGTCAGTAGGCATGATCAGAGCCTTCACTCTCTTCTCTCCGATGGCCAGTTTGCAGAGCATCGCTACCAGTGCCGAATCAATGCCCCCGCTGAGACCGAGAACAACACCGTTCGCTCCGGCCTCATCCACCTTCCTGCGTATGAAATCCGTAATAACAGTTTCTGTCATAGGGGGAAGCTTCAGGGCCGACGAACCGGGCCGGGAATTGCTGCTGTTCATGAGACCCCATTGGAGCGATGTAATATTAACTTTTCCCATTCGCCCCTTTCATTTTGTAGTCCTCTACGACCTCTTCATAGAGTTTCAGGAGACGCCGGGCGCACAATCGCCTGGAGTAGTGTTTTGCCGTCTCTATTCCTGCCTTTATGATGCTTCCGGGAGCGTCCGCCGCCTTCAATGCCGCATTGGCGCAGGATTCCGGGCTGTCGTCAAACAGATATCCGTTTTTTCCATCCTCAATGAAGTCTGGGATCGCCCTGTATTTTATTCCTGCAACCGGCGTTCCGACGGCCATTGCTTCCAGAGCCACAAGTCCCTGCGTCTCGAACTTGGATGGGAAAACAAAGGCATCGGCCATACTATAAAAGGCTGCGACCTCTCCGTCGCTAACGAAACCCGGGAAGCGTATTTTATCGTCAACGCCCACCTCTTCGGCGTATTTCATGCATTTCTTTCTTGAGGGGCCGTCCCCAACCATTACCAGAACAGAGTCCGGCCTCTCTTTGATAATCAGAGGGAGTGCGTCTATGAGAAGTTTCAGGTTCTTTTCTTCCCCCATCCTTCCCACATAAATAAATACGGTTTTGTCCTCAAGCCCGAGACGCATGCGCACTTTCGAGCCATCCACCCCCTCGTGAAAGCGCTCTGGATCTATTCCTGACGGTATTATTGCGCCTTTTTTGATGTTCGGAGCCAGTTTTCTTATCTCTTTCAGTATAGGGGAGGAAGGAGTTATTACAGCGGACGACCTTTGAAGAAAAACTCTGAGATACAGGTTACTGAGCGGCTCCACAAGCTCGTATGGAATTATCGGGAAGTAATACTTCAGCCCCTCGGTTACCATGGTGTGGAATGTAAGAACCACGGGGATGCCCAGCTTTCGCCCCTGCATCATGCTCTTGAATCCCATGAATGCGATTCCGTGGCTGTGTATTATATCAACACCGAGAGAGGAGAGTATTCTCTTCAGGTCCGTTGGGAAAATAGCCATTCTGTATTGGGGGTACCAGTAGAATTCCCTCGCCTTCAGGAGATAAACATGGTCGTCGTTGTATTCGTCGGCCATCCTGCGTTTTACATCTTCGGGCGCAAATATGAATACTTCATGCCCCATATCCCTGAGTTCTTTCACTGTATTGGTCATGGAGGTTATTACCCCGTCTCTTGTCGGATAATAGGTATCGGTGAACATCGCTATTCTCATGGTCAATGCCCTATATACGATGAAGATATTTAAAGGTTCGATGATACTTATTTATACGGGAGCGTGCATTCGTCGTTGTGTCATCGTTCAAGCAAAGTTCGAGAAGCGTCTTCAGCGACCGCAGCATGCTTGCATTCGAGTATGTGCCGAAGGAGCTGGTTCACAGGGATAACGAGATGCAGAGGCTCTTTGCGATAATCTCTCCCCTTCTGGAAACCGGTGGAAGATCCGCGGCATTGACCGGCGGAGTCGGGACGGGAAAAACATCCCTTGCCAAGAGGTTCTGTACCGATTTCTCCGACTATGCGGCGGACAGGGGGAAATGCGTGGAATTCGCGGTTGTGAACTGCAGGCAAAAAGCAAGTAACCCAGCGGCCATGCTCAAAATCCTGCGATATTTTGACCCTCATTTTCCGGACAGAGGTTTTTCGGTCCCGGAGATGCTGGAGATACTCAGGAATCACATCAGGAACAGGGAATGCCACTTCGTCGTCGTCCTTGACGAGGTGGATGTTCTGGCAAGGCGCAGCGGAACCGACCTCATATACAATCTTTCGAGATTCGAGGAGGATTCGGTCGGAGGGAGAAAGAATCTCTCACTCATACTCATCTCACAGCATCTTCCGGCGGAGTTTCTGGACGAAGCCATTCTCAGCACGGTGAAGAGAAGTAACACTATTCATTTCAGGCCCTATAATGCCGATGAGCTCTACGATATAACCATGCAGAGGGCAGCCCTTGCACTCTACCCCGGAGCCGTGGAAGAGGAGGCCATACATCTAATATCCGAGATTGCCGCCGAGAAAGGGGATGCCAGATTCGCCATAGAACTACTTGAAACCGCAGGAATGCTGGCTGATGAAAGGGGCATGGAGAGGGTTGGTGTTGAAGAGGTGAGAAGTGCCAAGGCGGAAACATACGGACTTATAACCGCAGACAGGCTTGCGGAGCTGGAGAAACACAAACTTCTCGTTCTTCTGGCAATCTCCCGCATTATACGGGGACGAATTCATGTGACCACAGGAGAACTTGAAAAGGAATACGGGGCGGTCTGTGAGGAGCACGGGGAGGAGCAGCGGGGGCACACCCAGTTCTGGAAATATCTGAACGACCTGGAGATTCTCGGCATTCTGGACCGGCGAATTTCCGGAAAGGGACAGGCGGGAAATACCTCTCTTCTTACAATAAGGGATGTGGCGGCAGAAGACCTGAGTGAAGCGGTAAAAAGCATCCTGAGTGGAAAGAAATAGTAAAAAAACATGGGGTCTTCTGCGCATATTTGTCTTATGAAATTAACATCGCTATAATTTGTGATAGTACGAGGATAACCCTTATATAGGGCAACAGGTGATGGATGAATTGCGGAGGCATACATGAGTAAAAAAAGCGATCCCGAACTGGAATCCGGAGTAACCTATCTCATCAAGGAGGCGAAGCCCTACCTCTCTACGAAACTGTTTCAGAGCGTTATTAATAGCGGTCTCCCCGGCCTCACGGTCACACGCCTCTACCCGGAGAAACTTGAAGAAGAGTACGAGATAGGAAAGGAAGGGGTGCACAGCATCTGGCTCAGCAGAGCGCTGGGGGAGAATAATATGGACCCGGTGAAAATAGGGCCGCTGGCAATGAAGATCGAGAATTTCATAAATGAGCACGATTCCTCTATAATTCTTCTGGAAGGGATAGAATATCTTATGCTCGTAAACGGATTCGATGTGGTTCATAGGTTTGTGGAGTATGTACATGAAAGGATTGTCAGCTCCGACTCCATACTGATTATCTCCGTGAGTCCAAATGCCTTCGAAGAGAGAGAAATGGCCCTTCTGGAGAGAAACAAGGAGATAATAGATATGCCCCTCATAACATTCTCGGAAGGCGACGCCATACTTGACCTGTTGAAGCAGTAGAATAGGACTCTTCATAAGACAAACAGAAAAAAATGGAACCGGAAGGAAAGCTTATGGATTTAAATGCAAAAATAAGCTCACTCAATGTATGCCTTCCTTCAAAAACAATTAAATATCCCGCCTCCTTCCGTTTTTCCAAGGTGTGAAGATGTCCGAAGAACTCAAAGGCCCAGCCCTGCCCCCCTGCCCCCTCTCCAGAAGGATTACACCGGAGGAGAACATATGCTCGGACTGCCCGGTGAGCCGGGATGATAAGCCGAGGGATGCGGTTCTTAAGTGCCTTGACCATCTCGCCGGATTCGAGCTTTTTTCAGTAACGGATTGGGTTCTTTCCAGTCCCCTTTCGGCCGTCCACGGCGTTCTGCTGGAGGTGAACACGGCTATTGACCACGGTGACGGCAGCCTTAAAGACATAAGAGAGAGATTCTCCGGCCCGGTGCGGGAGATTGCCGCTTCTCTGGACCGCGCCGCCGCCTTTTCCGGTCCGGAACGCATCATGCTTCTGGGAGATTCCCTCTTTTTCACGCTCAATTACGGGGAGGCCCTTGAGTTTTACAGTGAGTATTCGAGGCAGATGCCCGAAGACCCGGTAGGCTGGAACAACTGCGGCCTCGCCGCTTCACGGGGCGGGAATGACGCGCAGGCGGTGGAGTTCTACAAGAAGGCGGTTTTTCTCGACAGGGAATACTCCATAGCGTGGTTCAATCTCGCCAAGGCCCTTAGCCGTATGAAGGATTATGAAAGGTCCGCAAAAGCATTTGAAAAGGTGGTGGCCCTTGATCCCGAAAACATAAGCGCATGGAACAATCTCGGCGTGATGTATAGCAGGCAGGGGAGGTATCAGGAGGCGGTTCGCTGCTACAATAAGGCCGTGAACATAAAGGACGATTATGTGTGGGCGTGGTGCAACAAGGGGATTGCGCTAGCCGCTCTCGGTTTTCCCAAGCGGGCCAGAAAGGCGTTCATAAAGGCACTGGAAATTGACCCGGACTTCAAAGGGGCACAGGACGGCCTCAATACGCTGGCCGGCAACTGAGTTTTGTCTTTATTGTACCCTTATGGCACCGTTTCCTCAGAATGTCCTTCTCACATAATCCACTATGGATTCGAAGATGGCCCTGCCGGCTCCCTCCGCTATTTTCTCCCGTGTCCAGTCCGGGTGCGTATAGGGGGTGAAGACCCTTTCGGGATGGGGCATCATTCCCAGAACGGTTCCAGACGGGTTTGTGATTCCAGCAATGTTTCCCTCTGTTCCGTTGGGGTTCCACGGATAGCCAACGTCCTCGTTCCCCTCTGGATTGACATACCTGAACACTATCTGGTCGTTATCCTCCAGCCTCCGCATTATCTCGTCCCTCTTTTTAGGTGCGAATGTCAGCTTCCCCTCTGCATGGGCCGAGGGTATGAGCCTTATGTCGCCATACGGTATTTTGCTTGTAAATTTCGAGTTACCTCTGTTCACATGCTTTAAGAGAGTGGGCCGGCATTCGAACCTTGAGGAGTCGTTGGTGAAGAGTGCGGCCTCCGGCTGCTTTGCCACCGCGCTGTCCAGCCCGGGCAAGATTCCCAGCTCCACCATTACCTGAAAGCCGTTGCATATCCCTATCATTGGGTATCCGTTCTATATGTACTCCTTCAGGTCGCTTTCCAGCTTGCTCTTTATCCTTGCGGCCAGTATGGCTCCCGCTCTTACATAGTCTCCCGCGGAAAACCCTCCGGGGAACATGACAATCTGATAATCGGAGAGCTTTCTGGCATCCCTTATACCGCTGACCGTGAGCTGCTTGAGGTGCACATATTCCGGGGCCGTTCCAAGGGTCTTGAAGGCCTGAAACGACTCGTCCTCGCAGTTCGTCCCCTCGATTCTGAGAATTGCAACCCTTATATCTTCAACATTCATTCTATCACCCCATCAGCTCCCAGAGAGTATTCTGCCAGGCCTCTCTCGTCCCGTTTACATCAGTATCAATCAGCAGCCGCTCACCATTCCGGACGATAATTTTTTCTCCTGCCGTTCTCCCTATTTCCGCAGCATCGGGCAGTATGGCCAGCAGTCTCTCCCTGTTCTCCGGGGCAACTTCAATAAGCCATCTCGTTGGGGATTCCGAGAACAGGAGCACATCGTCCAGGAGGCCCGCTTCTTTCATGCTGGACAGGTCTATCTCCGCTCCGATATCGCCTCCGAGACACATCTCCGTAATGGCCACGGCCAGCCCCCCGTCCGATATGTCGTGGGCCGATTCTATGAGCCCTTCATTCATGGCCTTCAGCATACCCTCGCCCGTATTTTTCAGGCGTTCCAGATTCACATCCGGAACCTTTGCGGACGAGCCGCCGTAAAGTCTGTAATAGAGGCTCCCTCCCATCTCTTCTCCGGTGTTTCCCACCATGAATATTAGTTTTCCATTGCCCTTCATATCCGTTGTAACGGCCTTTCTTATGTCGTCGATTATTCCCGTGCCCAGAACGGTTATTGTGGGGAGTATGGAGCCGTCGTGGGACTCGTTGTAGAAACTCACATTGCCCGAGGGGACAGGTATTCCGAGATATGCGCACGCCTCCCCCAGCCCTCTCACGGCCTCTCTGAACTCCCACATCCTTTCGGGCACCTCCGGATTTCCGAAGTTCAGGCAGTCGCTTATGGCCTTCGGCCTCGCACCCACAGCTATGAGAGCGCGATAGGCTTCGTCCATTGCCAGTTTTCCTCCGCGATACGGGTCTATTGCGGTGGTCCACGGGCTCGTTGCCGTGGATACGGCCAGCCCTCTGTATGAATTGGGGAGCGGTTTAAGAACGGAGGCATCTCCGTGGGACCATTTACCAGTCTTTCCCTGAAGCGGTTTTATCACGGTGGCGGCCCTGACCTCGTGGTCGTACTGCCTTATTACCCAGTCTCTGCTGGAAACATTCTGGTCTGCGAGCATTTTCATAAGGGCTTCGGTGTAATCGCTCACGGCGGGCCTCTTTTCTTCTATCTTCGTCTCCGGCCGTCTTGCAGGCCTGTCGTACGCGGGGCATTCGGTGAAGAACTCCAGATCTATCTCGGCCACCTTCACCCCTTTGAAATTGATTTTCACAATCTTTTCCGGTATCACTCTTCCAACCACATTGGCCTCCACATCGTACAGGTCGAAGACCTCCATCACCTTATCGAGATTGTCTGGGTGAATCGCAAGCATCATTCTCTCCTGAGACTCGGATATCCACATCTCCCACGGGAGCATGTCGTCCTCCTTCAGAGGAACCTTATCCAGCTCAACCTCCGCACCGTAGCCTCCGGCAAGGGCCATCTCGCCGATGACGCAAGAAAGCCCGCCGCCGCCGAGGTCCTTCATCCCCTGCAGAAGGCCCAGGTCGGCAACCTCAAGGCACGCATGGATTACCGGTTCCTCCGTTATTGGGTCCCCTAACTGAACAGCGCCTCTGGATTCCGTTTCGGACTTTTCCGTGAGGACGGTGGATGCGAAGGTGACGCCGTGGATCCCGTCCCTTCCGGTCCTTCCGCCCACAAGAACGAAGAGGTCTCCCGGCTCTTTAACCGCATTCTTCTGGATGTTCTTCTCCTTCGCAATGCCGACACACCCCACATTTACAAGGCAGTTTCCGGTGTATGAGTGGTCGAAATAGACACCGCCGCTTATGGTGGGGATTCCCAGCCTGTTGCCGTAGTCCCTGATACCGCCAACCACGCCTGAAAAGAGATACCTCGGATGTTTGATTCCCTTCTGGAGTTCCTCCGGTTTCGTGTCCAGAGGGCCGAAGTATATCGGGTCTATGAGGCCGATTGGCTGAGCCCCCATACAGAGGACATCCCTTACGATTCCGCCGATTCCCGTGGCAGCCCCTCCATAGGGCTCCACCGCAGAGGGGTGGTTGTGGGATTCAATCCTCAGGGCGTAGCCGTGACTCTCGTCGAAGCGCATCACTCCAGCATCTCCTCTGGAGAGGACATCTTCGTTATCTATGCCGCCGAAGTACTTCACCAGAACGGCCTTGGAGCTCTTGTAGCACGCGTGCTCGCTCCACGCCTGTCCGAGGGCCTGCATTTCGAGGTCACTGGGATTTCTCCCCTCGTTTCTGAAATAGGCTTGTGCCCGCTTCATCTCGTCGAGATTGAGGCCAAGCTCCATCTTCTCGCTGATCTCCATGAGTTTTTCATCGCATGCATCCAGGAGTGAGACATCGAAGAACGGAAACGGAGCGTCCCTTTTTATGTAAAAATCATCCATCATCATCCCTCGATGCTGTTGCTGTAGTTCTGAATCACCGGGTTGGCCAGCAGTTTCCGGCACATCTCGTCGGCGTCCCGCGCGGCCTTCTCCCTGTCATCGGTCTCCATCTCAACCATGAACACCTTCACTGTCCTGACGGCCTTTATACCGTCAAAACCAAGGAGTTCCAGCGTCTTCTTCACATTCTTTCCCTCGGGGTCTGCCACCCCTTTCTTGAGTTCTATTCGTATCTCGGCCCTGAGCATGAGGTCACCGTTTCGGGGAAAGGAGAGGAGATATTTAAGAGTGCGCTGGAATTTCATTATCGAATTGAAGCAACCCATTTTTCCTATTAAAAGTACTATGACCTTTACTGCTCTACCTTCATCGTCAGAAGGGCAATACTAGCAAGGATGCTTCCAAGTATAAACAGGCCGAAAATCTCACTCGAAGAAAGATTATTAAAAAGAAGAGCATCACTTACAGCACCCAGAACGATAGCAGCTATTCCGCCGATTGCTGTGTAATACAGAGCCAATCTTAACTCCTTTTTGTATTTCACCCAGGGCCTCCATCTTCATTTTTCGGAATGATCTCATCTCTTTTATTACTTCATGCTCAGAGCCTTCTTGAGCTTAATTCGTATCTCGGTCGTAAGCATGAGGTCATCGTTTCAGGGAAAGGGGAGGAGATATTTAAGGGGTTTCTTTTGGGTGCGCCTTTAAAATAGAAGTTCAAAAGAATAATTGGTTACTGATAGGCTCTTATCGCAGACGATGGCTAAAGGAGTACGCTTTCCATCAGACACAACACTATTTATTTAGAAGCTTTTCCAACTCATCTGGAACAATAATCTTAATGCCCGTTTTCTCTTTCTCATAGAATATTATCTGCCCTTCTATGCTCTCAGAGAGCATGTCTTTAGAGGAATAGGTTGTAGGTTTTATGCTGATAGGGATTCCCTTTATAAATCCATCAATGCCTTTGCTCTCCTCTTCTGGCGTTGAGACCCTATAATCTACACTGAGTTGCTTGGCAACCTTCTTTATAATCGCTTCTTGAAATTTAAGGCCAAGAAATGTTTTAACAATGACTAAATCTCTCACCCATTTGCGGACCATTTCCTCATCTATTTCGGTAATTGCTCCCTTGAGATTTTCAACCATGTATAGTATTTTTTTGGTTGCAATACCTATTGCCTCTGGATGTTTTTCTATATACCATTTCTCCCACTCATCTAATGTCTTATCGGGAAATTTTTTTATCAATTCGCTCATCTGTCCCACAACTTTTGGGCGTGTTCGCTGTGCATTTTGATTGGCTAGGTTCAAAATCTGTGTTACATATTTCGGAAATTCTGGAGTTTCCACATCCATCAACATCCGAATCTCTTCGGTTTTAATCTTAATTTGCATTTTATGGGCCCCCTATTGAACTTCCGTAACTGCCTCATCCCTAACAATTTTGATTAACTCTTCATATGTCTTATCTGCCTTCATAAATTTGTCCTTCATATCATATCTACTTTTTCTGTTTGCTGAAGCATAACCCTGTTTTATCAGGTAGTAGTTTATGAATATCTTATTTTTGAGATACACATAAGCCTCTACGCAGTTTTCATCAGCAACATAATCTTTGTCGAAGCGGAGATAAACTTTCTTATTCAGTAAATAGTCATTGAGGTATTTTTTTGTTTTTTCCACATCTTTTATTATTAAGCCACGAAATTTAACCAGTAATCCGTTGTCTAGTTTAATTTCACCGTCATCGAAAACCTCATACACTCGATACAAAGGCTCTTTTTTGAATCTTAACTTATCCGGCTCAATTTTTGGGGCGGCATCATTAATTCTTGGTGTATAATCAATTTTCTCAATTTCAGGATGCTCAGTTCTCAGAATAATTTCAATTTCCCTTTCAAAAGAGATTAGATTAGTAGTTTTTATTTTCTTTTTAATAATGTCTAAAAAGCTCTCGTTAATTTCATAGCCAATAGTATTTCTGCCCAAGTCCAATGCAACTTTAGCTGTCGTCCCACTCCCTAAAAAAGGGTCCAAAACGGTCTCTCCAGCAAATGTAAACATTTTAATGATTCTTTTGGGCAACTCTTCAGGGAACATTGCTTCGTGTTCCATTTGTCTTGCACCTCCAAAATGCCAGTGGCCGTAAAAGTATTCTTTCCACTCCTCCTTGCTGAGTATAGATTGTTCTTTAATTTCTTTGGGGACTTTCTCACTTTTTCCGGGTTTTTTGAAGATTAATATATGTTCGTAGTCAATTTCAACCATACCATTTGGGGGATATGGATATGAACCCATTACATTGGCCCCACCAGTAGTATTCATTGTTGTTTTTTTCTGCCAGATTATAGACCCCATATAATCAAACCCAATATTCTCACATTCTGCGATAATTTCTGCGTGCAGAGGAACTATCTTATACCTCCCGTAAATTATAGCTCTGGCAAATTGATCACCAATATTTATTACAAGCCTTCTCCCGGGTTTAAGAACTCGGTAACTTTCCCTCCAAACTCGGTATAAGTCTCTTAAATACTCGTGTAGGCTCTGTCCATATCCTATCTGTCCCTCTACATTATAATTTTTTATCTGCCAGTATGGAGGGGAAGTAACTATTAGATGGACATGATTATCCTTTACTTCAAGCATTTTTCGGCTATCTCCTATTATTATCTTTGCTTGGCCGCTCATTTTCATCACTTCATACATATATTCTCAGCACATCCCATTATACATTATCAAGTGTCTCACATTTTAATAACTTTGTCATGCTCATCTCAAATCCTGTCTCTCTTCTTGAGGTTTTGTGCTCAGGAAGCAGTATGTTGTCATGCCTTTTAAATTTTTGCATACGCCTGCTGCTTATTCATCTCACCCTAACTTTGATATATCTTCCCTCCATCTCTGCCCCATGCCTGTGCCGGAGGAAATACTGGAAAGATTGAAATAGGGCCGCAATCTGGTCCTTGTCCACGGAAATGCGGACCCGGACGCTCTCAGCAGCGCATTCGCCCTTGTCTCGGCCTTCCCCCAAACCGATGTCCACGCACCGGAGGGCCTTGACAGAATAAGTAAGATTCTTCAGGAAAGGTATGGCCTGAAATTAAAGGAGGAGGTGGACCTCTCCGATTACTCGGCCATCATAGTGATGGATACCTCGTCACCGGAGCAGCTCGGCCCGGTGGGAAAGCATATTGCAGGGGATGAGCGGCTGATTGTTATAGACCATCATGCAACCAGCGGCGACTGGGGGGCTCCATTATCGTTTATAGAGCGGAGAACTTCCTGTGCGGAGATTGTCTGGTCCCTTCTTGGGGAGTGGGGCATGCAGTCGGAGGTGAGTCCGGAAAGTGCCGGGCTGCTGCTCGCCGGAATAATCACGGACACAGGCCACTTCCGGTTTGCGGACAGCGGAACATTCCTTGCGGTGCACGAGATCATGGAATCCGGGGGCGTTGACCTTCAGGAGGTTCTAGCGGCCATATCCGCCCGGACCGATCCATCGGAAATCATTTCCGTTTTGAAAGGGGCCCAGCGCCTGCGCTTCGAGAGGTGCTGCGGCTATATTGTGGCCCAGTCTAACGGCAGCGCATTCGAGGCCTCTGTTTCCCGTGCGATACTCAATCTCGGAGCGGATGTTGTATTTGTCGGCTCCCAGAGAAAGGGAGAGTTCAGAATCAGCGCAAGGGCCAAATATCCGCTTGTAAAGAACGGTTTCAATCTTGCGCAGCTCTTGTCGGAACTCGGTTCGGAGACAATGAGCGACGGTGGGGGACATGCGGGTGCTGCCGGAGTTTCGGGCACCGGGGATGCGGATGCGATGCTGCACATGGCCGTTGAGAAGACAAAGGAGTGGCTGAGAGAACACAAAAAAGCCTAGTCCTTCTTTCTCCGGTCTGGCCCAGCAGTATTCCAACTCCTATGAAAAGCAGTATGATGCCCGTGAATATGCCGCCGGGCATGGTGTTTTCGCTCATTTTCGGGCCATCTCCATCATCTTTTCCAGATTCTCCGTTTTACTCTCAAAGTATTCTCTCACAGGGGCCAGCAATTCCACCAGCGCGCCTGCAACCCCGCTCTTCAGGTCCATGGGGTGCAGCTCCTTCC
The DNA here is from genome assembly GCA_024281315.1 of archaeon. GTDB lineage: Archaea > Thermoplasmatota > Thermoplasmata > JAJSAE01 > JAJSAE01 > JAJSAE01. Next base: position 21,833 of record JAJSAE010000036.1, read on the forward strand.
TTATGAATATGTCTTCTAATTCTTTATAGGAGGAGAATTCCATGTTTCCTCCCCACTTTTCCGGTCTCTCTATTATCAGGTGCCCTGCCTGCGAGAAAATGATGTACCTGCAGATCTCCATCACCGGATTCCCTTCCGTCTCACCCTCCGGGCAGTAGGCCTTTTTCAGCTTCCGTTTTATGTCCTCCGGGGAGTCGTGAACGAGTATGGCTGCGTTCGGGTCGCTCTTCGACATCTTTGCGTCCACAGGGTCCATCCTGTTCCCGCCTTTCAGGCCGGATATGAGCGGAGTATGAAGTGCAATGGGCTTCTTCCAGCCCAGTTTTTCCCCAGCATCCCTAGCGAGCATGTGTGCCTTCCGCTGGTCCATTCCTCCATATGCGAGGTCAACATCGAGAGCGTATATGTCAGCGGCCTGCATCGGGGGGTATATCAGTTTCGAGGCGTCCATCTCCTCGTCCCCCTCCTTGCGGCCCATTATTGTGAGCGCTCTTTTTATTCTGGAGAGGGAGGATACCTTGGCAATCCTGAGAACCTTCTCCCAGTAGTCCGCATTGTCTATGAGGTCGGAAGCCCATACGAAATCGGTCTTTTTCGGGTCAACACCAAGGGCGAGAAACGCATCCTTCATGTATTCTCCGGCGGCCCTTATCTTCTCTATGTCCCCCCCCATCTTGTCGTTTATGAACGCATGCCAGTCTGCCAGAAGCACGGTGACATTGAAGCCCGCTTTTTCGAGGTCCTTAATCTTGTCGGCGCATATCATGCCCTGGGCTATGTGAACGAGGCCGGACGGCTCAAAGCCTATGTATGCCCTCGGCTTTCCCTTTTCGTCCAGCAGTTTTTTCAGTTCTTTTTCGGTAACCAGTTCGCTTGTGTTTCTCGATACCAGTTCCATGCGCTCTTCCGTGTTCATGGGCGTTTAAAAGACATAATATGATAAAAGAGTTTCCTTATCCTTATGTCGCCTGTATATCACATGACATGACACATGATATATTTTAGAAACGAAAGCAATAAATAGAGAATACCCAATGCCCCCGCCACCTAGGGGGATACTCTAGGAGGTGAAAATATGAATGCAAACGAATATGTGGAAAGCGTGATCCAGAAGGTGGAAGAAAAGAACGCTGGCCAGAAGGAATTCTTGCAGGCAGTGAACGAGGTACTGCACACTCTGACCCCTGTTATCGAGAAGGAACCCAAGTACATGAAGCACAAGATTCTTGAGAGAATCACCGAGCCGGAGAGGCAGGTAATGTTTCGCGTCACCTGGGAAGATGACAACGGAGAGATACAGGTGAACAGGGGATACAGAATAGAATTCAACAGTGCCATAGGCCCCTACAAGGGTGGACTGAGACTTCACCCCAGCGTGAACATAGGAATCATCAAGTTCCTCGGTTTCGAGCAGGTATTCAAGAACGCTCTGACGACCCTCCCGATGGGCGGCGGTAAAGGCGGCTCCGATTTTGACCCCCACGGCAAGAGCGATGCTGAGGTCAGGAGATTTCTGGAGAACTTCATGATGGAACTCTACAGGCACATCGGCCCCAACACGGATGTTCCCGCAGGAGACATAGGTGTCGGCGGAAGGGAGATCGGATATATGTTCGGTACATACAAGAAGATAACCGACAGATTTGAGGGCATCCTTACCGGAAAAGGCCTCAATTGGGGCGGCTCTCTGATAAGGCCGGAAGCCACCGGATACGGTGCCACTTACTATCTCATGGAAATGCTGAAGTCCAAGGGTACCGACCTGAACGGAAAGAAGGTTGCCCTGTCAGGCAGCGGCAATGTCGCTCAGTTTGCGGCGGAGAAGGTCGCAGAGCTCGGCGGTACAGTGGTGACGCTGTCCGATTCAAAGGGTGCTGTTTATCTGCCTAGCGGTCTCACGAAGGAGATGTGGAACGGCGTTTACGAGACAAAGGCCATAAAGCACGGCAGGCTCTCCGAGTGGGCCGAGAAGTTCGGCGTCGATTTCTTCCCCGGCAAGAACGCGTGGCAGGTTGCCGATAAGGTTGATGTCGCATTCCCCAGCGCAACACAGAACGAGATCACACTGGACGATGCCAAGATGCTTGTGGATAAGGGAACAATAGCTGTGGTAGAAGGCGCAAACATGCCGTCCACGCTGGATGCCATCAAGTTCTTCATGGACAACGGCGTTCTCTTCGGACCCGCAAAGGCTGCCAACGCAGGCGGTGTCGCAGTGTCCGGCCTTGAGATGTCCCAGAACAGCCTCAGGCTGCAGTGGACCAGAGAAGAGGTTGACAAGAGGCTCCACGACATCATGGTCAGCATCTACAACACCGGCGAGTACTATGCCAAGAAATACGGCCATGAGGGCGACCTGCTCCTCGGTTCCAACATCGGCGGCCTCGTGAAGGTTGCCGACGCAATGATAGATCAGGGTATCTATTAAAACAAAAAACAAACCCTTTTTCTTTCCATTTTTTCTTTGCTTCTCTGCGAACGAAAGTAAAATATACTCCGGGCACAATAAGGTTTCATGAAGAGGTGGCCGGCGGTACTGATATTCTTTCTCCTTCTGATGCCCGTATTTTCCATGCCGGTGAGTGGAGATGGGTGCGCGATAACCGTTGTTGACGGCTACTCGACCCTCCGGGAGAACAGACAGCTGGCCTATGTTTCCGTCGGTGAGAACGAAGAGACCCTGAGCCTCTTTTTGAGCGTCGTATCTCTTGACCCGGGGCGGCCCCTGACCATAGTGGTTCCGCTGAAGACGCGGCCCGCAGCCCTTGATGTGAGCAATACCTCTGAGTCCCAGTTCATGAAAGCATACAACTTTTATGACATTCGGAGAGAGGCCGTAAGGCAGCACGAAGGTCTAGCGCAGATTGGGAAGGATCTTTCTTCCGCCGCTTCTCCCATCGCCGGAGTTGAAATATTCGGCGCACCGATGCTTTTATATTATTCTATGATGGGCATGACCGCTTCTATGGGGGGCGATACATATGGGAATCCGTATGTCCACTACGGGCAGCCCGGCCTTTCCGTTGATGTATATTCCTTTAACTCTTCCGCTTCTCTCGGAGAGTTTTATCAGTCCCTGAATGTTAGTGTGCCCCAGAATGTCGGTGATATCCTAACAAAGTATCAGGACTATTCTGTCGCCGTAATAAACACCGTGACAAAGCCCCCTATTAAAGAGAGCGATTTCGACAACCTCACAACGGCGGAACCAGGAGTAATGGCCGATTTCAAGGAATATGTAAGCACCCATTCCCAAATCAGCGTTTACGGTTATTCTTATTTCGAAGACAAAGAACTCAATAGTATCATAGGCAGGATATCTGATTACGAACTCAGAAGTACATTCTATGACCTTATTTTTGCCACCTACGGCATCGGACCGGCAAATGGCTTTCAGTTATTAGTGGACCTTCCCCTTGCCAATGGAAACGAGTGCTATTTCCCTCTCGGCACAAGCCCATCATGGAATTCTATCACAAAAACAACCGTAATCTTCGACCTTTATGACGACAAGGAGGCGAATTTCAATGTTCCAGGGAAGCAGGTTTTCATGGACGGCCGGCACTACTATATATGGGATTTCGAGAACGAAGCGCCAGATTACGACATAAACGGCATCCAGAAAGAAAAGGGCATGGGAACATCATGGGCCGAGTTCTCGGCCGGAATGAACGGCTGGGCATACGACAATTCGAACAAACTTGCCGTCCTGATTATGCTGCTGTTTTTCACCCTGATATGGGCCTCGGCATTTATTCTTTATTCCCGGCGCGTGGGGGGCACTCTTTCCCCCGTAATCGCCGCAAAATTCCTTATGTTGGGCCTATTTCTGGCCCTCTTTTCCTTTCTGTTCTCCGTCTTCCTCATGCTCCCTCTTGCGGTCAGCCTTATGAGAAAGAATTCTGACTACTTCAAGCTCCCCCCTCCGGATGACGCACATAAGGTCTCTCCTTTACTTGACAATCTCGGATGGGTCTGGCAGCTGATTCTTCTTGTTCTTCTACTCTCTCCCATGATTTTCAGCCTATCTTACATTTTTGCCGTCACTTCTACCCGTTCCTCTATTCCAATATCATTTTTCATTGCCTGTGCCTATGCCTTTATGCTGTCACTTGTGTTCTTCCATGCCTATGTGAGATACCGCCTGCGCACCGGCGGGCCAGTGGTTAAGGAGGAGCCTGCGTCTCTTGAGGTCTCTTTCCTGAGACTTCAATCGTTTTTCGGTCTTGCTCTGGCAGTTGCCGTTTTGATCATCTTTACTATAATCCTCTTCCCCATCTTTCATGGTGAATTTGAGAATAACCTCTGCCTACTTTTGCAGGCGGCCTACATCTCCCTTGGCATTTCCGTTTCACTGGCCATTCTGATTTATAGTAAAAGGGGACTTCTGACGCGCTGACCTTTTTATTATCAATCCTGAGAACCTCTTCCGTTCTTATAAATACCTTCCATCGCATCTCGATGCGGTGAAAACATGAAAGGTGTCATACTTCAGGCCTATATGGACTTTGTGAAGGAGAGATTCGGAGAGGAAGCATATCTCAGTCTTATCTCAAATAGGACAATACTCGCAACACACAACTATGACGACGGGGAGTTTATGAAGGTTCTTAAGGAAACTGCTGAATTGACTATAATAGAAACCTCCTCCATCCTTCGGGAGTTCGGCATATACTTCGTGGATGTCTTTGCGGCTCGAAAGTATCGAATGTTTTACAGAAATAAGGACTTCCTCTCCTTTGTGCTGGATATAGATCGGATACACGATATAGTCACGAGGACCATGCCCGGCGCATCTCCCCCTCATTTTACCTATGAGAAGCTCACAGATGGAGATCTGATTGTCACATACCACTCGCCTCGAATGCTGGATGACCTTGTTAGAGGCCTGTTTGAAGGTGTGGCCCTGCACTTTGGGGCAAATGTGGACATTAAGCGCGAAAAGCTGGGGAGGAACTCCATAAAATACCGCATTTCCCTGCTGCATTCCTCATGAACCCCCCGCCCTCTTCCCCAGACATCGGTTTTTCACTCCAAATAAAAACACGCCGTATCGATAGAAAAACAGGAATTAATGTGTTTTTGCCGGAGAAAAATAGTGCTCCGTGTTAGAATTTGTCCAGCACAATCTTTAAATAATCTTTCGGTATTGCACGGTTATGGGAATCTCCCACATATAATAAGGAGGCACAAAATATGGACCTTCTGAGCACCATAACTGCCGTTGTCCTTGATGGACTCCTCACGGGTATTTTAATACTTGTCATAGCCAGAATACTTGTGAAGTCCAGATATGAGGATATGAAGTATGAGTCTTACGAATGCGCGGACAGATCCGTGGGAAGCAACAGGCCGAGGCATGACTTTCACTTCTACGCCTACGCCTTTATGTTTCTGGTCTTTGATGTGGGTGCCATATTCTTCGTTATATGGGCGGCTGCGCTGGACCTCTTCGAGTTCTTCGTTCCACTCGCCCTTTTCACGGTTCTTCTGCTTCTCGGTCTTCTGTATTCCGTGGCCCACATAGGAGGGAGAGAAAATGGCGCGTGAAGTTCCGGAGGGGGTGAACCTGAAGGAAATAATGAGTGTCCTGTCGTGGATCAAGGGCTCGTCTTTGTGGAATCTTCACTTCTGTTTCGGCTGCTGCTCCACCGAGATAATGGCCACCATGATGCCGAGATTCGACATAGAGAGGTTCGGTTTCGTTCCCGCAGACACTCCGAGGCAGGCCGATGTTCTGGTGGCTAACGGCCCTATCTCCAGAAAGATTGTTCCGAGAATTCAGAGGCTATGGGCCCAGATGCCCGACCCGAAGTATCTCATTGTCATAGGTGCCTGCCCAATGAGCGGAGGGCCGTATCAGGGCTCTTATAACATCGTTACCGACATAAGGGATGTTCTGCATGTGGAGCCGGCCGCATACATTCCCGGCTGCCCACCGAATCCGGAAGGGATACTGGAAGCGTTTATAATGCTAAAAAACAGGATAAAGGAGGGTTCCTATGGCAAGTTTTGAGAAAATCGCCGCCTCTCCGGAAACACTTGTGGATACGATGAGGGGGCTGAAGGCTTCCGGTTTCACTTTTCTAGAATTCATGTCCGCCGTTGACTATATTCCGAAAAATAGGGTGGAGCCCGGTGCGAACAGAATTGATGCGACATATATGCTCTGGAATCCCGCCGCCAACGAGCAGAAAATGGTCGTTGTTCCGCTCTCCCGCGATAATCCGTCCGTTCCCACGGTAATGCCCGTGTGGGAAGGGGCCAACTGGCATGAAAGGGAGGCGCATGAACTCTTCGGAATCGACATAAAAGGCCACCCGAATCCGCGGCATCTTCTCCTTGCGGAGGGATGGAATGATACATACCCCCTCAGAAAGGACTTCAATGTGGACGATGTGGAGATTGACTGGAATGTGCCCACCTCAAAATTGGCCGAAGGAAATCCCGAGAGGGTCTATCACTTTGCCGTCCAGCATCCCGGTGCTCACGGGCCCCAGGGGTTCGACCTTCTTTTGAACGGGAATACCATCGTAGACGCGGAAGCCAGAATCGGTTATGTCCATAGAACCCTTGAAAAGATAGGGGAGCAGAGAAATTACTACCAGAATATTCTCAATATGGAAAGAGGCTGCATCATGTGCGGCATGCCGTACATCGATGTGTGGGCCAGAGCCGTGGAAGAACTGCTTGGTGTTGAAGTACCGGAAAAAGCGAAGTATCTTCGACTCATTGCGGTGGAACTGAACAGACTCTCAAGCCATCTTCTCTGGATGGGGCCGCAGCAGGGCGGAGACTTTGCATACATGCCCGTAATGATGTGGGCCATTGGGGACAGAGAAAAAGTTCTGGACCTTCTCGAGGCTCTGACCGGCGGAAGGATTACATTTGCTTACATACGGCCCGGCGGAGTCAGATGGGACATCCCGGAGGGATTCCGGGATATGGCTGAGAAGAACCTCCGGTATCTTGAATATAGGCTTCCTATGTACGAGGAAATGATGTTCAGGCAGCCTATTATTAAAGAGAGGCTTACAGGTCTTGGTAAACTGACCCCTGGGGAGGCCGTTGGGCTCGGCGTAAGTGGGCCGTCTTTAAGAGCAACGGGTGTTGCTCATGACACCAGAAAGGATGCACATATTCCGATTTATGAGGACCTCGGCTTCCGGATTGTCACCCAGACCGGCGGCGACGGGTGGGCCAGAGGTATGGTGCGGCTCGGCGAAATGAAGGAGAGCATACGCCTTATTCTTGACGCTCTTGACAGACTTCCGCCCGGGAATTCGGAGGCGGACCTCTTTAATAGAAAGGCAATGCCGTGGATGAAGGTTCCGGTGGGCGAGACATACGCGGTTACTGAGAGCTGCAGAGGGCGCCTTGGCATACATCTGGTATCGGATGGAACCAATAAGGCGTACAGAACGAAGATAAGGGGGCCGTCTTTCTCCAACATGTATGCGGTGGAACATATACTCAAGAAGGGCTCGTATCTATACGACATCCCCGCCCTCATAGGGAGCATGGACACTTGTCCTGCGGATATGGATCGGTGATAATATGCTGGCAGATTCACTACTCTTCAAGCTGTTTGTGTTTCCGGGAACGGTTTTCTCCTTCATCATCGTACTGTTCCTGTTCTGGTGGTGGAGAAAGATAGGGGCTTCTATCCAGAGCAGATATGGGCCGAAACATGTGGGTCCCGCCGGAACCCTTCAGACCATAGCGGATGTGGTAAAACTGATAACAAAGGAGTCCATAGTACCGGAACGGGCGAGCAGATGGTTCTGGTTCATGCCCGTATTTTCCTTTGTCCTATCCTTCCTCTTCCTGTCGCTCATACCCTTTAGCGATCACTGGGTAATAATAGATTTTGACGCGAGTCTTATCATGCTATTTGCGGTCATGGCCATTGAACCGCTCTTCATATTCCTTGTCGGCTGGGTCTCATATAATAAATATGGGGTCGCAGGCGGGGAGAGGGCAGGAATTCAGATGCTTGCTTATGAGGTCTTCCTAGCCCTCACATTTGTTCCGGTCATAATGCTCTCTCACTCATGGAGCCTTGTGGGAATTGTCTACGGTCAAGGGGTTTCCCCGACATGGGCGAGTCCGGTCCTTCACACATTCGTTGACAGAGGAGTATGGTTTGGCCTTGTTCAGCCTCTTGCCCTAGTTCTCAGCATCATTGCGGTGATGATGGCCACGGAGAAGAAGCCGTTTAACCTTCCTCACGCCGAACCGGAGGTTATTTACGGCTCAAGCACCGAGTATGGGGGGCCGTTCTACGCCCTTCAGATGCTCAGTCAGTTTCTTATGGGATTCCTTGGTGCGGGACTTATAACGACGCTCTATCTCGGGGGCTGGGCGCTTCCGTCTGTGCCGCCGGCCCTGGGCTTTGTCCTGAAAACACTGGTGGTGGGAACGATTATCATATGGTTGGAGCATTCGCTTCCTGCAATGAGGGTCCCGCATCTCCTTGAGGTGGCGTGGAGAAAACTCGTTCCGCTTGCGTTCCTGAATATTTTCATAACACTTATCATAATGGAGGTGCTCGGATGGGCCTGATTAAACCGCTGTTGTACACCCTCAGAGAGCTGTTCAAAAGACCGATAACCGTGAAATATCCCTACGAAAAGAGAGACATATCTCCCAGGGTCAGAAACATACATACGCTGGATCGGGATACCTGCCAGCACTGCGGCATATGTGCGAGAATGTGCCCCAACAATGTGCTTAAAATGGTCGATGGCTATCCCACGGCGGATTATAGGTACTGCAGTTTCTGCGGAATATGCCTGGATGCCTGCCCCACCGGCTCCATTCAGATGATTCACACTCAGGAGCACAATATTGTAAGGGCCTATCAGAAGGACCTTTATATGGAACTCCTGAGTCCAGACGGTACGATTTACAACCCAGATGCCCCCCATTCCGAGGATAACGAAACGGGAGGTGTATTGTAATGGCTCTGAATATCGAATGGTTTATGGATTTTCTGGCCTTTGTTATGGTCATTGCCGGCGCAATAGGAATGATGGAATCCAAAAGGATGGTAAGAAGCATTATGTACTTCCTCCTGCTGGTTCTGGGACTTGCCCTGTACCTCTTCGTGGAGCATGTCTATTACCTCTCCCTCTACCTTATTGTTGTGTACAGCGGTGTGGCCATGATATTCATACTCTTCATGGGGATGTTTCTGGGAGATAAAGAGATGAAAGAGGGGGGTGCCGCTTCAAGCCTCGCCGGCTGGGCATTCGTTGGGATACTCTTCTTCCTGTTATCAGGTTTCTCCGTTGCGTTCAACTTCCCTGTGCTTACGATGCATGACATAGCAGGAACGATATTCGGGCAGTACGGCTTTGTCCTGCTCCTTCTTGGACTTCTGATATTCTCGGCGCTTGCCAGCGTCTTTTCCATGATAGAGGAGGTGGAAGAATGATGGAATACATCCCGTTCTTTTTGCTCGCCGCCGGGCTTTACGGCCTCACTCGCAGGAATGCCCTGAAAGTCCTTCTTTCGGCGGAGATGGTATCCCTCGGCGCTATAATTCTGGTTGCCGGTAGTCAGTATCAGGCTCTGGCCCTGTTCCTGCTGGGTGCAAGTGCGATAGAGGCCATGGTTGGTTTCACCGTACTTCTCTGGCTCTATAAGACCTTTGAAACCGTGGACCTTGATGTTATAAGGGGGTTGAGAGGATGATACTTCTGCTTTCCATTCTGATACCCGTGTTGGTCGGCCTCGGAATCTATCTGTTCGGGAAAGGCATGTCTAACAGGCTGCTTGGTGCGATAAGTGCCGTATCGCTGCTGATACCGCTTGCGCTGCTCATGCTGGTTTACAGTACGGATACACTGGAGACATATGCATGGATTACTCCGCTGGGGATTAACTTCTCCCTCTATGCCGACGGGCTCAGCTGGCCCATTGCCCTAGCAATACTTCTACTCGGAACTCTTGCCAGTATATACAGCATTGGCTACATGAAGGGAGAGCACGCCCTCCATTCCTACTACGCCAACCTGATATTCTTTGTGGCTGCGATGTACGGCCTCGTCCTTGCAGCCGACCTCATAGAGTTCTATGTGTTCTGGGAACTGATGCTGATACCGAGTTATCTGCTCATATCCTTCTGGGGGCATGAAAATGCCAAGGGGGCGGGCTATAAGTATATTATTTACACGCACTTCGGTGCTATATTCCTGCTGATATCAATATTTATGCTCTGGCTCTATTCGGGGACTACCAACATGTTCGATATCACAGCAATGCTTCACGCTCCTGCATGGGCCTTCCAGTTAATCATTGTATTCATGCTGCTGGGCTTTCTGATAAAGATGGGTGTATTTCCGCTCCATACATGGCTCCCGGATGCTCATGCCAATGCTCCGACCCCAATCAGCGTGCTGTTGAGCGGAGTCATGGTTTCCACCGGCGGTTACGCCCTCATGAGGTTTGCCGGGTTCATGCTTCCACAGCTGCAGCAGTATGCTCCGATAATGATGCTCCTTGGCACTGTTTCCATAATCTACGGCGGACTCATGGCTCTGATGCAGACCGATGTTAAGAGGATGTTCGCTTACAGTTCGGTCAGCCAGATGGGATATATCATGTTTGGTGCCGGAACCCTCACATACTTCGGTTTCCTCGGCGCCAACTACCATATCTTTGCCCACGCTCTCGGAAAAGGTCTGTTATTCATGGTGGCCGGTGTGATGATAACTCAGATGGGGACCCGCGATATGCGGAAGATAAGCGGCCTGGCCAAGAAGATGCCGGTGGTGGCCACATCCGCCCTGATTGCGGTGTTCAGCCTTGCCGGTACCCCGCCAATGGCCGGTTTCATATCGGAGTGGACCCTGTTTGCCGGAGGAATCCAGAGCGGGAATTTCCTGCTCACTGCTGTAACGCTCGTCCTTTCCCTGATAACCGCTTCCTATATGCTGTGGTTCATAAGGAGGGTCTTTTTTGGCCCCATGTCGGAGGCGGTGGAAAATGCAAAGGTGCCTCCGGCAAGTATGAGATATGCAATCGCAACTCTAGCGGTGCTCTCCATACTCTTCGGCCTCTTCCCCGGCTTCCTGCTGGATGTACTGGTTCCGGCGGTAATGCATATCCTTGGAATTGTGGGGGGGGTGTTTTAGATGGCAGTCAATACGAATGAAATGCTCGTCTATCTCGCAATCGGCATTCCGATTCTGGCTGCCGTGATGAGCCTTGCACTGAAATCGAATAGGGCAAGGAATATCTTCGCCGTGATTATCGGGTTGATAACGGCAGCGGATGTTCTCGCCCTTTATCCGCGCCTCGCAAGTGCAGAGCATGGAATAACGGTTTCTGTGCCGTGGCTCGAATCACTGGGGATTACCACTAATCTTTATGTGGACCAGATAAGCTTCATATTCGCCTTTGTGGCTACATTCCTCGGCTTCCTGATACTGCTCTTCAGTGTGGAATACATGTCCCATGAAAAGAGTACTCGCAGGTACTACTTCCTCATGATGCTGTTTATCGGCGGCATGGTCGGTGTTGTCTTCTCCGACTCGCTCCTGCTGATGTATGTGTTCTGGGAGATTATCGGTATATGCAGTTATTCTCTCATAGGATACTGGTACGAGGACAGGGATAACGCAGAGGCAGGAATGAAATCGTTCATAGTCACAAGGAGTGGTGATGTGGGCCTCCTTCTCGGCATACTTGTCATATTCTTCTATACCCACACATTCAGCATTCAGTCCCTCATAGCGCAGGGAAACCACTGGGCCGTCCTGATTCCGGCCGCTCTGCTGGCCTATGTCCCGTTCATGCTTCTTACGGGTGCGATAGGCAAGTCCGCTCTGTTTCCGTTCCATGTATGGCTTCCGGATGCCATGGCAGGTCCGACCACCGTTTCCGCACTCATACACGCGGCCACACTGGTCAATGCCGGGGTTTACATGGTGGCCAGAACCATGCCATTGTTTGTTTCCATAAACGCCGCAGACTACTTTACCGCTGTTGCAATAATCGGTGCCTTCACAGCATTCATGGCCGCCACCATGGCTCTTTCGGCCATAGAACTCAAAAAGGTTCTGGCGTATTCGACCCTCAGTCAGATCGGTTATATGTTCATGGCCCTCGGTGCGGCGGGGCTAATGGCGAATCACGATGTGGGCCTCTTTGCGGCCATGTCCCATCTCATGTCTCATGCCTTATTCAAGGCTCTGCTTTTCCTTGATGCCGGTGTCATTCTCCACATATTCGAGACCAAGTACATGACGAAGATGGGCGGTATGAGATGGGCGGTTCCCGTGGTATTCTGGACATTCATTGTGGGCGCCCTCTCGCTCTCGGGTGTTCCACCCTTTTCCGGTTTCTTCAGTAAAGAGAGTATTCTGGAAATAATGCTGCAAGCCGATCTTGGCAATCTGGGACTCGCTCTTTATATCGTTGGCACGGGAACAGCAATACTTACGGTGTTCTATATTTTCAGGGCAATCGGGATGACTTTCTACGGACCGGCGAGAGAAAAGGTAAAGGTCTCGTATTTTCTTTCCGTTCCTCTGATTATTCTTGCTGCGGTTTCTCTTCTGATATGCCTTCTTTGCCCTGTTTTCTGGAGTTTCTTCGGCTTTGAAGGAGCCCGCCCCCATCCCGGCATGACATCAGTCTATATCAGTCTTGGCATCTTTGCGGTTGGCGGCCTCCCTGCATTCATGATATACATCGCCGGAGACTGGAAGATTAACACGGGGAGAGGGGTGGCCGGTGTTCTGAATAAATTCCTGTTTAATAGATGGTACATCAACAAGGCCTACTATGTCATCATCGTCGGCGGGATTCTCGGGCTCGCCAGGGGACTTCAGTTCTCGCTGGAGTGGGGGCTGAACGGATTTAACCGCGGCATAAACTACTTCTCCAATCTTGCGGCGGAGGGCATGTCGATGGCGCAGACCGGAAGGATTTCCACCTACCTCTACTTTGCAATCGGCGGCCTTATGATATTCCTGATATTCTTCAGGATGGGGGTGTTCTAATGAACTGTGCAGTATATTCGCTTGCGCTTATCGCAGTACTGGCTGTGGTTATAACAATGTTCAACAGGGTAAAGAACGAGATGGGAAAGGCGGAGTTCGGCCTGATAATAGGCGGCATTCTTGCCGCTCTCGGCCTTGCGATATTCTCTTTCAATCAGCCGGCAGGACTGTTTTCGGCCTCATATCATGGGATTTTCATACAAATGTATGTCACCCCTTTGGCCATATTCTTCGAGATACTCGTTCTCACTGCAGTCCTGATGCTTATTCTGGCCTCATGGGATTACACCAGAAAGACAAGGTACTACGGCCTCTTCTTGCTCAGCACAATGGGCGTTCTCCTGCTCCCATTTTCAAGGGACATTCTGACGCTCTATTTCGCATGGGAACTCATGACTGTGCCGACCTATGCTCTGGTTCTATTCAGCCCGTCGAAGAAGTCGGTTGAAGGGGGCGTGAAATACCTCATATTCGGCATCCTGTCCTCTGCTCTCATGATATTCGGCATGATGCTTCTCATAGTTACTAGCGGCCATACGGACCTTGCGGGTATCGGTCAGTATCTGGGCCTTCCAACTAACAGAACCGACCTCACATTCCTTACGGGCGTCCTTTTGGTGGTGGCCATGGGAATTAAAATTGGTCTTGTACCGTTCCACATGTGGATACCGGATTCCTATCAGGGAGCCCCCAGGCTGGTTGCCGGCTATCTCAGTGCAGTTACCAAGAAGGCCGGAATAATCGCCCTGATCATGGTGGTGTTCGTAGCAGCGGTCTTTTCGCAGAGTCAGTACGCCTCGGTCTTCCTATTCCTCTCCGTAATAACCATGTTCTGGGGGAATGTGGCGGCGCTTAAGCAGAAGAATGTGGTCCGCATGCTTGCCTACTCGAGCATCGCACAGATGGGTTACATACTGATAGGGTTCTCGGTGAACATACAGTTCGGCCTTGAGGCGGCCCTCTACCATGCGCTCACTCATGCGGTTATGGACGCCCTCGCCTTCATTGCAGTCTTTGCCATATTCCACAGTACCGGAGCATACATGCTGGATGACTATAGAGGGCTTGCCAGAAGAGTTCCGAAGACGGCGCTTGCACTATCCCTGGGCCTTTTCGCCCTTGCGGGAATGCCCCCGCTCGCAGGATTCACCAGCAAACTGTTCCTGTTCAAGGCGGGCCTTGACGGCGGCCTGTGGTGGCTCTCGCTCCTCGGGCTCGGCTTCTCCGTATTCTCTCTCGCATACTACCTGAAGCCCGTGATGGCCATGTACGGACACGAGGAGGGTGAAGTTACAGACGATGATGTGTATGTGCCTCCCGCAACGGGAATTGCTATGGGAATCGGCGTCATACTTCTGTTTCTGCTCGGCCTATACCCCAATTTCTTCATGGAACTGATAGCGAGAGCCGTTGCTCTCTTGTGAATTAAAAACCTTTCACTCCTTTCTTTTATGGCAGAAGACGGAGCTTTTTTCTAATATGCTATTGTCTTCCCACCCCGACTGAAGAACAGTGTGCGCCTCAAACTTTTTTATCCTCGACCATATTCCGTTCCCTTAGCAGTTTTACAACTTGAAGTTATCTCTGCCATATTACGGGATTTTTCTGCAAAACCGCGCATGTTTAAAGAGAGCAATCTCTATTAATAACACCCTATCGGAAAGGCCCCAAATCGTGTTACGCCATATCATGCGGAGAGAAAAACCGATGCCGCTTTTTCACCGTTGTTGACAAACCACGCATCAAAAGTGCCGTGCCAACATGTGACTTCGGAAAAGTATTTATGCCTGAAAAACCATCACCATATTGATAATCATGTCGGCCGAAATACCTGTCCTGCTTGCAGTCGCCTTTCCCGTACTTATGGGGATTTTGTGTTACGCACTGCGTAACCGGCGCAGCATTGCCGCACTATCGTTCATATCGTCTGCGGTGCTGATAGCCACATCCCTCGTTCTATTCTGGATGGTACGGGACAATGGAGGCGGAATACGCCTGGATATGAATGAATTTGCCGGAATACCGGTGAGCGAACTGATTATGGTGCTGGACTCGTTTTTGATGTTCTATTTCCTTTATATAGGAATAAAACTCAAAAATCTTCCTACCATTATCTTTGCGGTTCTTCAAATGATCCCGCTCTTCTGGTTCGAGAGCCAGCATCAGGGGGCAGTAACACCCTCATTCTATATCGACTCTCTGGCGGTAATAATGGTGCTCATAGTCTCCATTATAGGCTCGTTAATAGTTATCTACGCTATCAAGTACATGGAGCATGACAAAAAACAGGCGAGATTCTTCTTCTTCATGCTGCTCTTCCTCGGAGCCATGAACGGCGCTGTTCTTTCAAATAACCTGCTCTGGCTCTTCTTCTTCTGGGAAGTAACCACTCTGTGCTGTTACGCCCTCATAAGACACGAGGAAACAGAAGAAGCGATAAAATCGGCAACACGGGCCCTTGTGGTAACCCTTGGCGGCGGCGTTGCCTTCGCATTGGCGATTCCACTGATATTCGAGTACTTTGGCTCAGTATCCTTCATTGACATTCTTGCGATAAGCCCTGCGCTCGGTCTTGCATTTATACCAGTGGCACTCATTGCTCTGGCGGCCTTCACAAAGTCGGCTCAGATACCGTTCCAGAGCTGGCTTCTCGGTGCGATGGTTGCTCCGACACCGGTTTCGGCTCTTCTTCACTCTGCGACCATGGTAAATCTCGGAGTGTATGTTCTCATCCGCAGCGCACCCGCTATCGGACTGGCCCCTTGGCTCTCATTCGTGATAGCGGTTGTAGGCGGCTTCACCTTCTTTGTAACGGCTCTGATGGCGGTTTCTCAGGTAACGATCAAGAGAGTGCTGGCATATTCGACAATCGGTAATCTCGGCCTGATAGTCATGTGTGTCGGAATAAACACCCCGCTATCGCTCTCTGCGGCCATCCTTCTCCTCTTCTTCCATGCCATGTCCAAGGCCCTGCTCTTCCTTAGTGCGGGGGTGGTGGACCATGAGGGACACACGAAGAAGATAACGGGAATGGAGGGAATGATACGCTCCATACCGGTCCTTGCGGTCACAGTGGTCGCGGCGGTAATGACCATGATGATGCTCCCCTTCGGAATGTTTATCGGGAAGTGGGTTGCACTGGAGGTAAGCACCACAAGGCCCGAGCTTCTCCTGCTGACTGGTTTTGTCATATTCGGCAGCGTTCTGACCAGCCTCTATTATACAAAGTGGCTCGGTCTTGTGCTATCGGCTCCGGAAGAGCCGGAGCACCCCCCGAAACCGCACCCCCTGTCGAAACTCTACACTATACCCATGTTTACACTGCTCGCTGGTGCGATATTCTTCAGCGTCTTTATGGGGCCGGTCATAAGCGAACTGATAGGGCCTGCAGTTGCTCCCTATTATGGACTTACGCCCATGACATCCGATAACATAACCTTCTTCACGCCGATGGGCTGGGTTCCGTCACTTCTGATATTTGTCCTTATCGTGGTGGCCATATTCCTTCCGCTGAAGATGTTCAAATCCATTCCGAAAGAGGCCGTGAAACCGGTTTATCGCTGCGGTGAGGACTTCGAACAGTTGCGCCTAAAGGGTTTCTTCTACGAAAGAGAGGTTCCCGACGACAGGATAACCAGATACGCAAATCCCATTGCCGTAATTCTCCTAGTCATCATGCTGGGGGTGATTTTCATATGAATACTATTGATATAGCCATAAGGATCCTGCTCTTCGTACTGGCACCGGCATTCGGCTGTCTGTTCTTCGGGATAGACAGAAAACTAACTGCGAGGATGCAGAACAGAGTGGGACCTCCGCTTCTTCAGCCCTGGTACGATTTCAAGAAGTTAATGGGCAAGACCGAGGAGATAGTGAATCACATACATCTGGTATTCGCCTTTGCCTATGTGGCTTTCATAATGCTGGCACTTGGAATATTCCTGATGGACGGAGACCTTATCGTAATATGCTTCTCTCTTGGAGCTTCTCAGGTATTCCTTGCCCTCGGGGCATTCAGTGTGCGCTCCCCTTACAGCCATGTCGGGGCTCACAGGCACCTTCTTCAGATGGTTGCCGTGGAGCCCCTGCTGATTCTGGCCGCCGTAACGATAAAGTTGCAGACGGGCAGTTTCGTGCTGAGCGATATCTATGCCCGGAGCACATACCCGTTCTTCGGAATCAACACGATCCTTCTGCTCTCGCTGCCTGTCGCCTTCTTTATAGTAATTCTGGCGACCATAGTCGACACTCAAAAATCTCCCTTCGACATCTCGACGGCCCACAGCGAGATAGTTTCCGGGACCTTCGTCGAGTACTCCGGCCCCTATCTGGCAATAACGAAACTGGGGCACTGGTTCGAACTCTCCCTGCTCTTTGCGTTCGTGAGCATATTCTTCAGCTCTGATGTCCTTTGGATATCAATAGCCGGGAAACTCACACTGGACTTTGCGGTCTTCCTGCTCATCCTAGTGATAGACAACTCCACCGCGCGTCTGACCATAGATCGACTGGTGAAGTTCAGTGTCAGAATAGGTCTCCCTCTGATAATCATAAACATAGTTTTAATTGTGATAAGCAGCATGGGGGTGATTGCATGAACGGTACGGAGAAATCGAGGCTCAAGTCTCCGTGGATAACCCACATCAATACTGGAGGCTGCAACGGATGCGATATAGAGATACTTGCCTGCCTTACACCGAAATACGACATAGAGCGCTTCGGCATCCTCAATAAGGGGAATCCGAAGCATACCGATGTCCTGCTGGTGACCGGACCGGTAACGAAGAAATACATACATGTCCTGAAGAATCTTTACGACCAGACCCCGGGTCCCAAAGTTGTTATAGCTGTCGGAACATGCGCCTGCTCCGGTGGTGTCTTTAAAGACCTCTATAATGTTGAAGGCGGCGTGGATCAGGTTATACCGGTGGATGTCTATATCCCTGGCTGTGCCGTCAAGCCGGAAGCCATCATAGACGGAGTGGTTCTGGCCCTTGAAAAGCTCAAGAAACTTCAGGAAGGAACCTGGAAGGAGGTGGGAGAATGAATGTGATACCGATAACATGGGAAAATTTCGATGCGGAAATGGATAAGAAAGCAGAGGAGAAGGCAAGGCTCATCTGCATCTCTGGGCTGGATACGGGGGAAAGGACAATGGAGGTGAACTACCACTTCGTGATAAACAACGGAGATGTCGTAACCCTCAGACTCACCAGAGGTATAAAGGAGGAATTCAAGAGTGTAGTCGATAAATTCCCCGCTGCCGTGCTGGTAGAGAAGGAACTGGTGGAGATGTACGGCATAGAGATGAAAGGCGTGGAGGGCCATCTTCTTCTGGCAGCGGATGCGGATATATATACACCACAGAGGCGGTCACCATGAAAGTAGTTAATATTATTCCGTTCGGCCCGCAGCACCCGGTGCTTCCGGAGCCCATTCATCTGGACATGCAGACCGAGGGCGAGATTGTCACGGATGTCAAGGTTGTTGTAGGATATGTCCACAGGGGCATTGAGAAGGGGCTGGAGAATGATTACGAGAAGAATATGTTTCTGGCGGAGAAGATATGCGGCATATGTTCCGGTGTTCACACATCCACTTATTCGATGGTAATAGAAAGTATCATGGGTGTAGAAGTTCCGCAGAGGGCGGAACTTATCCGGGCCATCATTCTGGAGCTGGAGCGCCTGCACAGCCACCTGCTAATAATCGGCCTTGTTGGAGATGCTATCGGGTACGAGAACTTCTTCATGCAGACATGGAGGGACAGAGAGATTGTGATGAATCTCCTAGGCACTCTTACCGGAAACCGCGTTCATTACGGAATAAACAAGGTGGGCGGTGTGAGAAGAGACCTGACAGATGAAAGAATCGCGCTCATAAAAAAAGCCATGGCGGAACTGCGGCCCAAAATAGACGATATAGCCGATATAGTGTATCACGATTACACTCTCAAAAAGAGGGGACGCGGCGTTGGCGTGCTGAAAAAGAGCGATGCCATCGCTCTTGGTATAGTTGGCCCCAACGCAAGAGCTAGCGGAGTGAACTACGACATTCGCTCCACGGGGTACGGTGCATACAAGGACCTGCACTTCAAGCCTATACTGGGCGAAGCGGGAGACTGCCATGAAAGAACATCGGTCCGTGTTAAGGAACTCTACCAATCAATGGATTTGATAGAAGAAGCCCTTTCCCTGCTGAAGCCGGGTGAGATAGCCGCAAGGCCAAAAGGATTCCCGAAAGGCGAGGCGGTGGCCCGTCACGAAGCACCGAGAGGAGAACTCTTTTATTATGCTCGCGGTGTGGGGAAAAAGGAGATGTATCGCGTTAAAGTAAGAACGCCGACCTATGCGAACATACCGGGGATTCCTCCGCTTGTGAAGGGAATGCAGATTGCGGATGTGCCGTACATAGTGGTCTCTCTTGACCCGTGTATATCCTGTACGGAGCGTTAGGGGGTGAAAAAATGGGAATGCTAAAAAATACCCTGAAGAACCTCTTCTCGAAACCCGCAACCATCCTGTATCCAGTAGAGCCAATCCCTCCTCTTCCCGACTTCAGAGGTCAGTACACCATGGACCACTCCAAATGCATATACTGTCATCTGTGTGAAAAGAGGTGTCCGGTGGGGGCCATAAAGATAGACAAGGAGAAGAAGCAGAACGAGATTTACCTCTCTCTCTGCATCAACTGCGGTGTCTGTGTGGAGGTCTGCCCCAAGGACTGTATCACTCTGGAAGAGGTATATACCCCTCCGTCTTATACACGAGAGGTGCGTGTATTCCACACGGAGCCGACGGAGCACCAGTTAAAGGTTCAGGAACTGCCTCATTACGCCGAAGAAGGGAAATTGTGCATCACCAAGACGGAACTGGAAGCTATGAAAGGAGAGCTTACGGAACATCAATATCGCGTTGCCGTCCTGCCCTGTTACAGACGAGACAAGAATGACAGCAAGGAAAAGAAAGAGGCCTGAAGCATATATTATATAGAAGAAGCACATCACAGGCTGGTGACATAATGCACAAGATAGTGGATATTGCACTGGAGGCCGACATGCTCAGGGCCAACAGAGAGCTTGCCGATGAGAACCACGAACTGCTGAGAAAGCACGGCATCCGTTCTTTCGACTTTCTCGGATCTATCGGTTCCGGAAAGACCCTTCTTATCGAGAAGATAATAGAGAGGCTGAAGGCCGGCGGAAAGAGGCCAGCTGTTATTGCGGGGGACGTCTCAGGAAACGACGATTATATGCGTTTTCTGTCCCACGGAGTGCAGGCGGTCAATCTGAATACCGGAAAGGAATGCCATCTGGACGCACACCTTACGGACCATGCTCTTGAGAATCTAGACCTCGATAACACAGATGTTCTTTTCGTGGAGAATGTTGGTAATCTCGTATGCCCCGCAGATTTCCCCCTCGGAACTGATATGCGGATTGTCGTAATCTCTGTCACGGAAGGGGATGATATGGTGCGGAAGCATCCGATAATGTTCGGCGGTGCGGA
>JAJSAE010000037.1 GCA_024281315.1 archaeon
CAGCGTTTGAAAAATTCCTTGAAGAGCAGGGAATAGACTTCATGCCTTCGAAAAGGAACAATCCCCAACCCAGAGCGGCAACGACCGCTCTTGACATTACCGATCGGCAATGAACAAATGGCAAGGTTGAAACATTCTGGCTGAAGTATTCAGTGGAGAACAAAAGAGGCCTGTCTTTCTTCGCTTCTGTCGGCGGGACGAAAAATCTTCCCCCGACATGATAGGCACAGATGGAGATTTTAATCAATAGATGAGTTTGCAGAGTGGTACAATCATAGAATTATGGAGCGTTATGGCTGAAAATAGGAGGAAAACCTAACGAAGTTTTTCTAAGAAAGAGGCCTCGTTGCGAAACTGAGTGAAAAGAGGAAGAAACATGGACATAGAGAAACGAAAAAATAACCGTACTCAACAGATCTTTTTTCTTACCCAAAAGTACATATAGTGATAATTACATACGGATGTTGATGGAAGGAGAGAGCATTGGCTTAACTGTTAAAGATACAACAGGCAATAGCCGAACTGTGGGCATTGAGGATGTTGGAAAAATTCTTATTGGGCTTCAGAGTGCTATATACCATATTGCGGAGATGAAAGCTAGTGCGGGCAGTGTTAGGATTGCTGGTAAGAGGAATCCTGTAATTTCTGAAAGAACTAAGCTTTATTTTAAGCAAACTGCCGTTTCTAGTTTTGTTGCGGAACTCCAATCAAGTGCGCAGCAGACTTTAGAAGATTATACGAACCCAGAAGAAACACTTATTGGAACAAGCGTGCGAACATTCGATAAGATACTGACTCATATCGCAGAAGGCAATGAGGAAGCATTGAAAAATGACTTTGATGATCCTCTTTCTATGAAGAGGATATTGCATGATATTAATAATATATGGCCAACAGAACGGGGAACTTATAGTCTAGAATTAAGGGTTCATAAATTTAAGGGTTGGGCAAAGCCAGAAGACAGGGTAGTAATAAAAAATATATGGGAGCCAGAAGTTAAGGTTGTTCAGGAGCGATTAGTGGGGGTTCTTGCAGAGATGAGAGTGAGACCTAAGAAGTCGATAGAACTGAGAGGGACTTTAGGGAAGTTACAACTAAGTTTTGAGAAGGAACATGAAGAGAAGCTTAAGAAGTTGCTCAATAGGGTGGTAATCGCAGAGTGTGAACTAGAGATAAATGAGAGTGAAAAAGTAAAAGGTTTGAGGATACTGAATGTCGAGCCGACCAACTCCATTCAAATTCAGCGTATTGTGTCAGAAGATTTTGAGTTATCATTAAGAAAGCCCTTAGAAGTTAACATTCGGATTGAGGAAGATTACTGGCTCTTGAGTAACGAAGAGCTGAAAATAGAGGTGCTTGAAAAGGATTTACCAGAGGCTTATGAGGCTTTTAATGAGGTTTTTTCCCTTTTGTTCGCAGAATATGTGAGTGAAGGAAATCCTCATAAGATGACAGAGGGGGCATTAGCAATCCGTAATGCATTTTTAGAATATGTTGGGTGAAATAATGGTAACGAGAAAAGCAAAGAAGATAGAGAAAAACTTATTAAAAAAAGGATTTAAGAAGAGAGATGGGAAGAAACATTCTTTATATGTTTTTCATTATTCTGATGGGACAAAAACTGGCATGAAAACAATAATGAGTCACAAGACTCCGGGGCGTGATATCGGTGATACGCTCTTAAGCTCAATGGCTAAACAGGTGGGCCTAACTTTAGAACAGTTTCTAAATCTCGTAGATTGCCCTTTATCAAGAGATGCTTACGAGACGCTAATTAGGGGTAAGATGAAGTAGTTTTGTTCCCTAAATAATTTTTCTTACTAATTTTGGAGGCCGAGCCAGCGCAGTAAGTGTTAAAGAAAAAGATTGAAGCGGGCCTGAAGGGGTTCGAACCCTTGACCTATCGGTTAAGAGCCGATCGCTCTACCTAGCTAAGCTACAGGCCCGCAGGGCCTGGAGATTAGCTTAAGGCGCAACACCAATTGCATAGGTGCGCCGTGTAGCTAAGCTACAAACCCTATAGGGTGGCGGATGAATGCCCGCAGGGCCTGGAGGTTAGATACAGGCGCAACATAGATTGCATAGGTGCGCCGTGTAGCTAAGCTTCAAACCCTATGGGATTTGCGGATGATAACGGGCCTGAAGGGATTCGAACCTTAACCATTAAGGGCTATATGGCCGAATCAGGCCCTGCAATTCGCCCAATACTGAGGAGG
This sequence comes from archaeon, assembly GCA_024281315.1. GTDB lineage: Archaea > Thermoplasmatota > Thermoplasmata > JAJSAE01 > JAJSAE01 > JAJSAE01. The sequence continues at coordinate 2,217 of JAJSAE010000037.1, forward strand.
TAAATAAAACTTTGCTCCTATCTGCGCCTGTAAATGAGCTCGGCCCCGGCAATGACCAGCGCGTTCAGGACAACTGCGACGATAGTCAGGATAGTAAGGCCGTTTATGCCCTTAAACAGCGGGGTAAGGAGGTACATTACGAGCAGGAGGGCCACAACACCGCCGATTCCGGCATAGAGAAGGACCTCGCCGACTCCCGTTTTTGCCATAGTTTGTTATGGCCGATGGCCTATTTGTATCTTTCGTTGCCGAACCTTTAATATCTCTCCTCCCCTTCCCTCCCTCCGTGTACATATCTCACCCCATGATTAACCCTGAAACTCTGGAGCACAGGGAGTATCAGGCCGCCATCGCCGCCTCCTGCACGAAGGAGAACACTCTGGTGGTCCTGCCCACTGGCCTCGGAAAGACAGCCGTGGCCGCTCTTGTGATAGCGGATATTATGGCGAAGGAAAGCGGAAAGATACTCTTCATGGCCCCGACGAAGCCTCTGGTTGAGCAGCACGCTTCGTTTCTTCGCCGAGTGGTTAAGGGTGCGGAACCCGTGATTCTTACAGGGGAAGTGTCGCCGAAAAAGAGGGTTGAGGCGTGGAATGACGGAAGGATAATCACATCTACGCCGCAGGTCATAAGCAACGACCTCATAAGCGGCAGAATCTCCCTTTCCGATGTCTCCCTCATAATATTCGACGAGGCCCACCGGGCCGTGGGGAAGTACGCCTATGTCTTTGTGGCCGAGAAATATCTCGCTCTTGGAAAAGGCAGGGTCCTCGGCATGACCGCTTCACCGGGGAATGAGGAAACCACGCTGGAGGTCTGCGCTAACCTCGGAATAACGGCCGTGGAGATTCGCAGCGAGAGCGACCCTGATGTGGCTCCTTATGTGCAGAAAATAAGGTTTCAGTGGGTGCGCGTGGACCTACCGGACGAGACGAAAAAACTGGTGGAGATGCTCCGCTCTCTTTTTAACGACAGCCTGAAGGAACTGCGGGCAATGGGAATGCTTCAGGGCTTCAACAGGATTCCGGGCAAGCGCGAGATTCTGGAACTCGGTAGGCAGATTCAGATGAGGATGAAGATGCCTGGCCAGACCCCTTCCAATCTCTACCGGGCCATGAGCCTTCAGGCTGCGCTTTTAAAGATAGAAACGGCCATAGACCTTGCGGAGACCCAGAACATCACGGCGGTGAAGAACTATCTGGACAGACTGATGCAGGAGGCCAACAGCAGGACCGGTTCCAAGGCAGCGCGGGAGATAGTATCCAGCATCCTTTTCAGGGACATAGTGAAGTACCTCGGTACGCTGAACTACGAGCATCCGAAACTGAACCGCCTGATTGAAATCGTCAAGGGAGAGGTGGAGAAGCGGCCGAACAGCAGGATTATCGTATTCACCAACATCCGGGACACCTGCGACCTCGTGGTGGACTCGCTGGGAGAGGAGGGTATACATGCGGAGCGATTCGTGGGGCAGGCATCCAGGGGAGGGGTTAAAGGGTTGAAGCAGAAAGAGCAGGTGGAAATCATAGAGAGGTTCAAGAACAGCGAGTTCCCGGTGCTCGTGGCCACCAGCGTTGCCGAGGAGGGCCTGGACATCCCGTCCACCGACCTCGTTGTGTTCTACGAACCCGTGCCCTCGGTAATCCGCACAATCCAGAGAAGAGGGAGGACCGGCAGGCAGGAGAGCGGCCGCGTAATCATCCTAATCACCAGAAAGACGAGGGACGAGGGGTACTACTGGAGCGTGAAGCGTCAGGAGAAGCAGATGAAGGAGGATATGATACGCCTCAGGGAGGCGCTGGCAAAAAGAATCACCGTTCCTTCCGATATACGTGCGCATGCACCGGTGGAGATACCGGAACCGGATATGCCCGAGGATTCTGGCGCAGAAGCAGGGATCGGGAAAAGGAAGAAGGCCACACTCTTCGACTTTGCAAGAAAGAAGAATGCGGAGGAGAAAGACGAACCCATGAAAATCGTGGCGGACACCAGAGAGTTCCGCTCGGAGGTTGTAACGGCCCTTGCCAGATACGGCATCACTGTGGAGCCGAAGCAGATGGATGTTGGCGATTACATAATCTCCGAGCGGGTGGCGGTGGAGAGGAAGGAGGCGGAGGACTTCATCTCTTCACTTCTGGACGGCCGCCTCTTCTCACAGATGGGGGCGCTGAAATCCGCATATCCGAGGCCGGTGGTGATAATCGAAGGGGAAAGCCTGCACGGAATACGAAACATCAGCAAGGAGGCCATAAACGGCGCGCTCGCGTCCATAGTTATCGATTTCGGCATCCCTGTGATTTTTACAAAAAGTGCGGAGGAGACCGCGGACATCATTGTCTCCATGCTGAAAAGGGAGAATTCTGAGGGGCATGTGGCACGCATCAGGGGTGAAAGGGCGGGCTTTGAGCTACACGAGCAGCAGCAGTTTATCATAGAGGGCCTGCCCGGTGTTTCCGGGGTTCTGGCCCGCCGGCTTCTGTCGCACTTTGGCAGCATTAAGGCCATTGCAAACGCATCTGTGGAGGAACTCACTGAGGTCAGGGGGATCGGGAAGGCCACGGCCCAGGGGATTTACGATATTTTCAGGGAGAGGTATCTGGCGAAGGAGAGGAAGGATTAGTTTTCGAAGTCCTCTATCGCCTTCAGAACCAGCTGCATATACATCAGCGCCGGCCCGCCGGCCATGGTGACAGCAACAAAGGAGGCCTCGATTATCTCCTCCCTCGTGGCTCCGGCCTTCAGTGCATTGTGTGTGTGGAATGCTATGCACCAGTGGCATTTCGTGGCCACCGAAAGAGAGACGGCTATTATCTCCTTATCCTTTGTGCTCAGGGCCTTGGGCGTGTTCACGGCCTTCAGCATCTGCATGAATCCTCCCGTCTCTTCGGGGTATTCCTTGCTGAGATTGACGATTGTTCTCTGTATATCTTTTACCATGTCTTTCGTGTCTTCGGTCATGGGTGGGCAAGAGAAGAAAAGAATAAAAAGGTGTCGGTTTACAATGAGTATTAGTAGGCAGACTGAGCACAATATCAATATCTGTCGGTGTTCAAGTCTGCATTTTTCCAAGGTACTGTTTTTTCAGCAGACACTTCCTCTCCAAAAATATCCGGTTCGTGAACGATTTCGGGTCGCAAATTTCTCTTATGTTTATATTTAAATAATGACACCGTGGTTATGTTTTCTCTCTGTATCCCCCTTTCTGTTAGTAAATGAACAGCTTCCCTCAATGTTTGTCCTGTATATGTCTGTGCTACGACGACTAATATTGTTTTATCTACTAAATTGATATCATTGTCCATATTGACCTTTATTTCTTCAATTCTTCGGTTACCGGAATCAGTCCTCATAAATATGGTCGTATTTATAGAAAGAATTTGAATGGAGGGAGTCATTGTTTTATGTTTTTTATTCTTCACATCTTCCATAAGCACCTCCTCTATGAATTCATTAGACAACATGCCAGCAGCAATTACACCTCCTCTGCCAACTCCTATTATAACCTCTGGGACAATTCTCCTCCTATTAATTTCCTTTATGACTTTCGAAAGACTTTTTTCTACAGTTTTCCACGAAAGTAAACCTTTATAATAAAACAACCATACTTCTTTCCAATTGCTACCCATAATTTCTGGCATCGCGATAATTAGCGCCAAACTAGCCGCTATTAATTCATAACTAATATTTTTCACCTCCCTGAGCAGATATAATTAGCGCTATTAAGCTTTTTATTGATTTTTTATAGGGAGTTTCATAGATATTATTAAATGGATTATTTTTAAACATATAGTTTATGTACCCATCCAATACGGCCTCGTCCCTCAACACTACATTATAATATTTTTCACCCATCAAGTAAAATCTACTATTTTCGAAGTATGTGTCCCTGCCGTTATGACATAGTTTGTCATAAAATTTTTGTGATGTTAAAACAGCATAAGATATATGTCCGCTCTCCCTATACATACGCACTATTATGTCAGAGAAATCAATTTGTGGAAGAATAAATTGTTCTACCAAGGGGTTTCTTTTCTCTATCTGGTCGATGACTTCCGAATAAGAATATCCTCTACGCCAGACATCCCTTCTTACTTTCATAGATTTTCTCAGATCCTCTTCAGGATAGATAAAAATCGATAAATCTATCAGTTTTTCTCCTGATATCTGATTAATCATTCCGGCGTGTAAACCTTCTATAAACAATATATCGTTCGGCTCTATCTTTTTTGGTTTAGAGAAGACTCCTTTTCTGTGGTTATATTTTGGTGCCGATACCGTCTTCCAATTGGATAATTCTTTTACATCATTGATTATTCTGTTAAAATCATTGGCTTTTATCTGATCAGGATATTCATTTCGGCTCTTTCTTTCTTTTCGGGTATGCTTATGATAGCCATCCAAATCTAGGTAACTGTAGACATTTTTCAAATAAAAAAACATTGATCTTAGAAATGTAGACTTTCCAGAGCCGCTCGCTCCAGATACACCGATCACAAATGTCTTTCTTTCATGTTCCATTTACATTCCTCTGGAAGTAGTAAAGCCTTGTCATATATATATCTAACGCCTCTTCCGATTATGCGTATCTTCCTAGGCTAAAATTATGTAGATATCCCTACTCCTTCCCACACTTCAGCACAGCCTTCGCATCCACCACTATCGCATCCTTTTCCCTCACGAAGACCGGGTTCAGGTCTATCTGTTCCACGGTGTCCTGCAACTTTGTGCACATTTCCGAGAAGGATATGAGCAGCTCCTTCAGGGCCTCCCGATTCACATGAATGTTCCTGAAGCCCTCCAGCACCTTTGCGGATTTAATCTCCTTCATCATGTCGTCCGCATCGTAGTCGTCTATGGGAATGAGCCGGAAACTGACATCCCTGTAAATCTCCGTGTAGATCCCGCCCATGCCGAACATGATGGTGGGGCCGAATGTGGGGTCGTGTATGAAGCCGATTATCACCTCAACGCCCTTCTCCTCCATCGGCTCAACCAGCATATCTGCCTCCGGGAACTTCTCCTTTATCGTGTGGAAGGCCTTTATCAGAGCGAAGTGGTCCTTTATGTCCAAGAAAATGCCGCCGACATCGGTCTTGTGCAGAATCTTCGGGGAATGAACCTTTGCGATGAGTGGGTACCGCATTCTGAGGCCCTCTATCTCCCCCTCGCTCCGCACCACATGGAAGTCGGTTGTGGGTATTCCGTTCTCCTTCAGAAGCGTCTTGACCTCGCCCTCGGATAGCGAGCATCGGCCGGATGAGATTATCGATTCTATGTCCATGTCAATCGGAGAGGGATAGGGGAGAAAGGTTTAAGGGTTTTGGTGGGAAGGTTTATTATATCGGAAGTGCATATCCTTTTGTGGAAGAAGTAATCGAGCGAGAGGGGAAAGAAGGCGGTCGGAACATCCCCGAGAGAGGAGAGGGTTCTGCTATACGGCCCACGCGTATTAAAGGGCAGATAGCCGGTGGGGCCATAATTCTTACCTATCTCCTCTGGGCCTTTGTTCTGGTAATGATTAAGAGTCAGGGCCGCCATAACTGCGGCTGGGCCTTTCCTGCCGGTGCCTTCTTTTTTGTGTTCGTAATACTGCTTCTGAACTTTGTCGTCTTTTTCAGCACCCGGGGAAGCAAACGACGTTCTGCAATATGGTTTACCTTCCTCATCATGTATTCCTCTTTTTTGCTTGCGTTCGTTCTCTATGTTTCCGTAGCGGCCATGTGCTGGTGCAGCGACCCGGAAACCATCACGAAGACCTATGTCGCCTTCTCTCTGATCTTTATGGGAGATATTGCGATTAAGGGAGCAATGTTTAACGGGTTGGTGTGAGGTGGCCCACTTATTTTTGCCCTAGTTCGGAAACATTTATTATATAGGAAGTACATATCCTTTTGTGGAAGAAGTAATCGAGCAAGAGGGGAAGGAAGACGAACCGGCATATCTTGCGGAGAAGTATTCTAGGCAGGGGCGCCGCTCTCTATTGGCTCTTATTGTGTGTGCGGCCATATCCGGTTTTTTCCTCCTTATTATGTCTGTTTTTTCCCTGCCCGGTCTGATGTTTAACATCATCTTGCTTCTGACTCTTATGTGTGGCATTGCGCTTCTATTCCTCCCTCTTTTGGCTGTTGGCTATTATGCTCAGACGGATTTTTATAAGTCACTTCTGGATGGAAAGAACAGGCTTATAAGGTGGAGGCATTATTCTTTTTTTGCCGTTGCATTATTCGTAATATTTGCTCTGTTTGGGATGTTCATCCCTTCGCTGGAAACCCTGTCCCTTATTCTTTCCTTTGCCAGTTTTGTAGGGGCTATATTTATGACAGCCGGCTACTTTACATACTCATCAGAGAGGGAAATGAATGAGCGGAGGACGCTGTTATCATCAGGATTTGGCAATCAAGAGTCAAAGGCCATTGAGATGGTTTCTGCGAGGTTGGCCATAGAGTCTGTTGTTGTCTTTTTTGCAATTGTTCTATTTGTTGGAATAGTGCGCCAGAATTTTTTAGTTGGGGTTGCCTGTCTGGTTGGAGCTATAGCAGCCTTATATCATATGGTTTGGACATACAGACGCCATGCTCTGGAACTGAGAGAATTAAGTCGGGTGAACAGAGAGATAATGTTTCGCCCCTATCTTGAGGAGCAGAGGAATGAAAGTCCGCGCATTCGAAGAATTAAAAGAGGAATAAATGCTGTGGTTATGGCCCTTAATTATCTTTTGTGGCTCTCCCTCCTCTATGAGATTAAAATACAATCATTACCGGTAGACTGCAGCGGCGCATGGCCGCTGAATTCATCTTTTTACTTTATAGCGCTTATTTTGCTCACGGGAATAGTATTTTTTACCACGGCGGGAAGAAAGAATCGGATAGTGCGCGGTTTAATCATGAGTTATATAACCTTCCTTCTTGCTTTTTTGTTCTATAATATGGTGGGTGGTTGCCCCTGTTGGAATTCTGCGATTATCACGAAAACATATCTTCAGGCCACTGCAATGTTCATAATAGATACCGCAGTCAAGGCCGCAATGATAACAGGGCTTCTGAACCAATGGGCCAGAAAACAGGTTGAGAAGATGCTAGCCCGCTAGCCTTTAACGAGCCTCTTCTGTACTTACCTTTATCTCCCCATTCTTAATCCGCGCCGTGAGCAAATCTCCGTCTCCTATCTCCTTCCATTCTCCGTTATCCATCCTTTCCGAGGCCACAACAAGCCCCCTGTTCTCCTCCCTGTAAACCATCCGATAGTAAGGCGCATTTTTATAACAGAGTGTCGGCCCCGCATCCTTCACCCCGTCGTGCCTGCAGTACGCGTAAAGGTTCTTTCCGTCGCTCATCACGAAGTTCAGCCCTCTGTACGGTGCCTTCAGCCTCTCTTTTTTCTCCTCCGGCACGCCTTCCCACGCATCGTTCATGTCTGCCACGGTTTTCAGCACGGCCTTTCCCACATCCCTCTCAGATTCAAGGTTCTTTATCAACAGCCAGAAGTATATCTCGCTGTCGTTCTTTCCCTGCACCATACCCGCAAAATCTCCGAGGTACGGCCGCATCTCCTCGGGTATCTTTATCGTTCCGTTGTGGGCGAAGACAATATTTCCGAACCGGTAGGGCTGGATGTTCTCCGGGGCCCTGAGCTCCTCGATCGGGAGGCCGAGGGGGTTGCTGGCCCTCCGGATGTGGGCTATTATTATCTCAGCTTTCGCCTCTATCTCCGGAAATTGCGGGTCACTGAAAACGGGTGTCGTGCTCCTTATAACTCTCCATCCTCCGCCGGAATGCGCGGCTACGCCCCATCCGTCCTGCTGGAGGTGCTTCGTGTCGGAATCGCTCTGGGCCAGAAGGGAACATTCTTTTTCCCTGAGGAATTCGTCTGCGTTATCAATACCGATGGATGCGAACAGGCGGCACATGCGAGGAGAATGGAGGGGAGGGATAAAACTTTTCTTCCTTCCGATACCCTTTAATATCCTTTCTCCCTTCTTCTTCCCACAACGGCCAGAGGGGAGATTTTGACAGAGAAACTGACGCCCGCAATGAAGCAGTACCACGACATGAAGGAGAGGTACCCAGATGCAATCATCTTCTTCCGAATGGGCGATTTCTACGAGACCTTCTACGATGATGCGAAGGTTGTGGCCAGAGAACTCAATATAACCCTGACATCGAGGGACAAGGCCAAGACCCCGCTGGCGGGCATCCCCTATCACGCCCTCGATACCTATCTCTCCAGAATGATAAAGAAGGGCTATCGGGTGGCCATCTGCGAGCAGATAGAGGACCCGAAGAAGGCAAAGGGCGTGGTCAAAAGGGATGTGGTGCGCGTGGTAACCCCCGGAACAGTGCTGGAGGACAGCATTCTGGAAGGGGGGAGCAACAACTACCTCATGGCCATATCTCAGGAGTGGAACCGGTACGGCCTCGCATTCGTGGATGTTTCCACCGGCGAGTTTCTGACAACCCAGATTCAGGGAGACGAGGCGGAACAGCGCGTTCTATCAGAGATAAGCCGCTTTTCGCCCTCGGAGATAATTATTTCCGAGGAGGCGGCGGGCAGCAATATTTTAAAGGAAGCGGAGCAAAGCGGCATCCTCATAACAAGGCACTCTGCCTATTCCTTCACGAAGGAGAAGGCCGAGGACACATTGAAGCGGCACTTCTCCGTACTGCGCATAGAAGGACTTGGCCTTGAGGGTGCGAACCTTGCGGTTTCGGCATGCGGGGCCGCTCTGGACTATCTCTTCCGCACTCAAAAATCATCGCTGGAGTATATAGACACCATTAAGCCGTACAGAATCGACGATTATCTGATTCTCGACTCCTCCACCATACGCAATCTGGAACTCCTGAAGAACATCCGGGACGGCGGAAAGGACGGCTCCCTTATCGGTGTTATCGACAAAACCGTCACTCCCATGGGCTCACGGCTCCTGAAGAACTGGCTTCTCCGGCCCCTTGTTGATAAAGAGAGAATAAACGAGAGGCTGGATGCAATAGGTGAGGCCGTAGACGACCCCATACTCAGGGGTGATATGACCTCTCTCCTTTCTTCGGTGAGAGACATGGAGAGGCTCATAGCCAGAGCGGTGTATGGCTCTGCAAACCCCCGGGACCTTGTGGCCCTCCGGGAATCCCTGAAGGTTGTTCCCGGCATAAAAAAGATGATAGACGGGAGGGGGCCTCCCCTTTTTTCAGCATTGAACAGCGATATGAATCCGCTGGAAGCTCTTGTTGAGAAACTCGATGCGGCCATGATAGACGAGCCGCCGGTAACATACAGGGATGGAGGCATTATAAAAAAGGGCTACAGCGCCGAACTGGACGAACTCAGGGATGCGGCGGCACATGGGAAGGAATGGATAGCGGAACTTCAGAGGACCGAGAGGGAGCGGACGGGAATAAAGAGTCTGAGGGTCGGTTTCAATAGGGTATTCGGCTATTATATAGAGGTTTCAAGGTCCAACCTGAAACTCGTGCCGGAGGACTACATCAGAAAGCAGACATTGACCAATGGCGAACGCTTCATCACCCCGGAACTGAAGGAGAAAGAGGCCCTCATACTCACTGCCGAAGACAGGATGAAGGAGATGGAGTACGAACTGTTCACGGAGCTCAGGAACAGCGTGGCAGCCGAGGTTTCCGTGGTTCAGAGGAATGCTGCCGCCATATCGATTTTGGATGTCCTCCTTTCTCTCGCCACGGTTGCGGTGGAGAACAGGTATGTGCGGCCGGAAATACTGGATACACCGGAAATAACGATACTCAACGGCAGGCATCCCACAGTGGAGATACTCCTGTCCGGAAGGTTTGTTCCCAACGATACGCGGATGGATTCGGATGGGAATAGAATGCTCATAATCACCGGGCCGAACATGGCGGGAAAGTCCACATATATGCGTCAGGTTGCCCTCATCGTTCTCATGGCCCAGATGGGTTCCTTTGTCCCTGCGGATGTTGCCCGCCTCTCGCTTCACGACAGGATTTTTACAAGGGTGGGGGCGTTTGACGACCTCACAAGAGGGCAGTCTACATTCATGGTGGAGATGACGGAACTGGCCAACATACTCCACTCCGCAACGGAGAAGAGCCTCGTAATTCTGGATGAGATAGGCAGGGGGACCAGCACCTTCGACGGCCTCAGCATCGCATGGGCGGTTACCGAGTACCTGCACAGCGTTAAGAAGGGTTCAAAAACCCTCTTTGCCACCCATTACCACCAGCTGACAGACCTTGCCGAGCATCTGGAAGGTTCGAAGAATTACAGCATTGCGGTGAAGGAGGAGGGGCACAACATCGTATTCCTGAGAAAGATTGTGCCGGAGAGCACCAGCAGGAGTTACGGAATAGAGGTGGCCAAACTTGCCGGCATCCCGATACCAGTTATAGAGAGGGCGAAGGAGGTTCTCAAGGGGCTGGAGGAGGAGAATGTTCTGGAAGTCCGGCGCTCCGGCAGGCTTCAGGCCACGCTGGAGGCATTCGCAAGGGCTCAACCGCAGAGGAAGAGCGAGGTGGAGGAGATTCTGAAGGAAGCGGATGTAATGAGCATGACGCCCATAGAGGCCCTGAATCTCCTGCACAGGTTGAAGAAGATGCTTGAGGAGGGAGATTAATGGGAAAAATAGAGATTCTGGACAGCGCTGTTGCGGCGAAGATAGCGGCGGGAGAGGTTATAGACCGGCCCGCCTCCGCAGTGAAGGAATTGGTGGAGAACTCCATAGATGCCGGTGCGACAATCATAAGAATTGAGGTTGAGAGGGGCGGCAAGGACCTTATAAGGGTTTCCGACAACGGCTACGGGATGTCCAGAGAGGACGCAGAGTTATCCCTGAAAAAGCACGCAACCAGCAAGATACGGGAGATGGACGACCTTGGAAGGATAACCAGCATGGGATTCAGAGGTGAGGCTCTTTTCAGCATATCGGCGGTCTCCAGATTCCGAATGCTCACCCGGGAAAGTGCGGAAAGCCCGGGCATGGAGATTGTGGCCGAGGGGAGTGAAATAATCTCGGTTTCTTCTGCCGACTGCCCGCTGGGGACGGAGATAGAGGTGAAGGACCTCTTCTTCAATATGCCCGCAAGGAGAAAATACCTCAAGACGGATCGGGTCGAACTGTCCCATATCAGTCAGGTTGTTGTCGAAAGAGCGCTGGCCCATCCGGAGATACACTTTTCTTTCTCTCATGGGAGAACCCAGTTATTCACCACTCCCGGAAACGGCAAGCTGCTGGACACCATTGTTGCGGTGCTCGGCTCACAGTTCGCAAGGTCCCTTATACCTATTTCGAAAACCGGGGAGGCTCAGCTCTCTGGATTCATAGCCCAGCCCCTTGAAACACCCCCCACTCTCTCGCATCTGTTCATATTCGTGAACGGCCGCCCGGTTAAGAACGGCCTCATCGTTTCGGCGGTGAGGGAGGGATACGGCACCATGCTCATGAAGGGGAGGCAGCCCGCAGGCCTCATATTCGTTGATGTGGCCCCGGAGTGGGTGGATGTGAACATTCATCCCGCAAAGCTGGAGGTCCGGTTCTCAGAGGACGGAAAGGTCTTCGGGGCCGTCAGGGACTCGGTTAGAAGTGCTCTCGGTTCAAGGGAGATAATACCGGAGCAGAGGGATATCGGAAGGCGCGCGAGTCTGGCTGGGGGCGTTTCCGCTGCGAGTTACTCGGGCCAGCACTGGCAGGGGAGAACTGCGCCGTCACACATTCAGGACATGGGGAGGCAGGCCAGACTGCCGGAGATTGAGACCCATGAAGAAAGAACCGCAGGCGGCGGAAGGTACAGATGGCTATCCGGCGAAATCATCGGCCAGTTATGGAACACATACATTCTCGTTCAGGCGGGGGACGAATTCCTGATGATAGACCAGCACGCAGCCCATGAACGCGTCCGATACGAGATGCTGAGAAGGGATTACGAGGAGGGCGTGAAGTCGCAGGAGCTGCTCGTCCCCGTAATCATGGAGATGAGCCAGAGGGATGTGTCATACCTGACGGAATTCTCCGGAGAATTGAGGAAACTTGGCCTCGCTCTGGAGCCCTTCGGTAGCGGAACAATCCAGATAAGTGCGGTGCCTGTGGTTATGGGGCAGGAGATTGGGAAGGAGGCAGTTAAGGAATTGCTAGGCCAGATTATCGAGGGCGGAAGAATAAAGGAGCGCAGGGAGTTTTCGGAGAACATAATAAAACTGGCCGCCTGCCACGGAGCTATACGGGCCGGTGAGACCCTTACGCTGGAACGAATCAAAATCCTGCTGAGAGAACTGGCCGCCTGTGAGAACCCGTTCACATGCCCGCACGGAAGGCCGACAATAATCTCCATGGACAGGAGAGAGGTGGAGAAGAGGTTTAAGAGGATCGTGTGAGGGGCAGGTTCAAATAGGAGAAAGTGCATAAGGGTACAGAGGCAGAAGAGTGATGAGGATGAAGAAGGCAAACGGGACAAAAACAAGCTCCTTTGGCACACCCGGCAGAATAAACCATGACTCTTCGGAGTTTTACAATGGAAGGCTTTATTCAGGCAACAGGCCAAAAGAGGGCGTAAATTTTGTTGAGAATTCCATTTCATCCAACTCACTCGACCGCCTTTACTGTAAATCCAGCGAAAACATGGAAGACATACCGGACAGTAGCGTTCATCTTGTCATCACTTCTCCCCCCTACAACGCAAAGAAAGAGTACGATAAGGACCTTTCTCTTGACGAATACAGGGCTCTGTTAAAAAGCGTTTTTGCCGAAGCCTATAAGAAACTTGTTACCGGCGGCCGCCTTTGTATAAATATTGCGAATCTCGGCAGGAAGCCGTATATCCCCCTGCATAGCTACATAATTGAAGATATGCTGGATATTGGCTATTTCATGCGCGGAGAAATCATCTGGGACAAAGGCTCCAGTGCCAGTCCTTCCACCGCATGGGGGAGCTGGATGTCCGCCGCAAATCCTGTCTTGAGGGATGTGCATGAGTATATTCTGGTATTTTCCAAGGACTCTTTTTCCAGAAAGAAAAATGGAAAGGTGAATACAATCGAAAAAGAGGATTTCCTCGAATGGACAAAGAGTGTCTGGCATTTTCCTGCGGTTTCTGCGAGGAGCATTGGCCATCCTGCTCCATTCCCGGAGGAATTGCCGCATCGACTTATTCAACTATACTCCTTCAAGGGAGATGTTATTCTGGACCCGTTTTGCGGAAGCGGAACAACCTGCCTTGCAGCATTAAAGGATGGCCGGCATTACATAGGTTACGATATTATGCCGGAGTACATAGAATTAGCCAAGGAGAGAATAGACGCATACCGTAATCAGAGAAAACTCACCGAATATGATTCCGTAGAATCGGTTTCGGCCCCGGAGGTGGAAAAATCAGTGGATAGTCCGATTTAATCGTTTTTCCAGAAATCCACCCACCTTTCGAAGGCATTGTACTCTATATCTTTCTTTTCCCATTTTATCGGGATGCTTCTTGCCATTTTATGGGAAGTTATGGCCTCCATCGCTTCACGGCTCATCTCCACACCTCTGGGATTAGTGCCCGCTTTTGGCAGTTTGATGTACCTCCCCCGTCCTATTTCGTTTAGAACGGCCTTCTGAACCTCCATGGGAATGTAGTAAAGTCCGCCCTCCCCTCCCCAGTATATCTGGACAAGAAGCATATCACATGACGGAATGTAGTTCTCCCTGAATTCAACCGCTTTCTGTGCGTCAACAGTCCATATTAACTTCACACCGCCGAGCCTTTTGCCCGTTATGGTCTTTATGGAAAGAGGTTCGCCCGATACCATTACATCTGTTTCCGCCTCGGTTATGGGAATTTCAGTCTCCACATTTCCTTCCCCGAACTTATAAATCAGCAGGGCCACGATAATCCGCTCCCTCAGAGAACCGACTTCCATTCCTATCTTGCCTGCTCTTGAACTCTCTAGTTCTGCAAGTTGGAACAAATAGGGCAGTTTCTCTTTAATCTTCTTTACAAGCCTTTTATCTTCAAACATCTCGGGTAATCTGCTGGACATCTTTATCTCTCCTGTGCCTGTGGTTATGACTTTCATGCAGGCATTTCTGATGGGACATCCGCGTGACCGATATAAACCTTCTCTTGTTTCCCGACGATTTCGCCACAACCTTTAAGTTTTTACCCTCTATCTCTCCGCAGGTGTTATCATGGACATGAAGGTTATTGAGGAAACGGTCTTTCGTCTTCTGGCCGATGCCAGCACGGGGGTCCCTCCGGATGTGAAGGAAGCACTCACCGAGGCCTACAAGGCAGCGGATAACGATATGGTGAAGATGAATCTCAAGGCCATTCTTCAGAACATAGACATAGCAATGGGGGAGAGGAGGCCGCTCTGTCAGGACACCGGCGTTCATATCTTCTTTGTGAGAGGAAATATAAAACTGCTGGACAGCATATCGGATTTTGAGGAAACCATCAAAAATGCTCTGGAACGGGCAACAAAAGAGGTCCCGCTGCGGCCCAATGCGGTCCACCCCATCACAAGGAAAAATCCGGGAAATAACATCGGTGTCGGCCTGCCGCACATAAACTACATTCCCACCGACGACCCGTGGCTGGAGATAACCGTATTTCCCAAGGGCGCAGGGTCGGAAAACATGAGTTTCATGGCCATGCTTACTCCGTCGCAGGGCCTCAAGGGGATAAAGAATTTTGTGCTGGACTGCGTAATAAAGTCCGGTGGAAAACCCTGTCCGCCAACCATTATTGGCATCGGCATCGGGGGTACATCGGATATTGCCATGCACATTGCCAAGGAATCTCTCCTGCGGCCGATAGGGGACAGACATCCCGAAAAAGATATGGCGAAGCTGGAGGAGGAACTTCTGAATGCCATCAACGAACTGGGCATCGGTCCCATGGGCATGGGAGGTTCACCCACGACTCTTGATGTGCATGTGGAGTATGCCTACTGTCATACCGCCAGCCTCCCCATCGCTGTGAATACCCAGTGCTGGACCGGTAGAAAGGCCACTGCGAGGATACGGGAGAGCGGAGAGGTTGAGTACATCAAGCCGGAAAGGAGGCGTTAGGATGGAATATAGGTTGAAGACACCGCTCAGCGAGGAGGATGTCAGGAAGTTGCATGTGGGAGATGTGGTCTATCTGGACGGTATCGTCTATACCGGCAGGGATGAGGTTCACATACACGCCCTTGAAGGACTAAAAGAGGGTAAAAAACCACCGGTGGATTTTGCAGGTTCAGTGCTCTTCCACTGCGGTCCGATAATGCGTAAGAATGAGGAAGGGAACTGGGAGGTCGTGGCAGCAGGCCCCACGACCAGTTCCAGAATGAACTCTCTGGAGCCCGAATTCATTGAGAAGTTCCATGTTCGGGCAATAATAGGCAAAGGGGGAATGTCACAGCCGACGGTTGAGGCCATGCGGAAGCATGGTGCGGTCTATCTTTCCCTTACAGGAGGTGCGGCAGCCCTTGCCGCCCGAGGCCTGAAAACCGTGAAAGGTGTGGAATGGCTCGAATTCGGTATGCCCGAGGCCATCTGGATAATCGTGGCGGAGAACTTCGGCCCTCTTCTGGTGGGCATAGATTCCCATGGTCGCAGCATATACTCGGATGTTGGAAAATCGGTGGAGGAAAAAGCAAAGATAGTAAGAAAGAAACTCGGCATATAAACCATCCGGCCGCTTCCTATTTCTTTTTTTTTATCTTTTCTTCAGTTTCTTCTTTTTGAGAGTCTTTGCGGCGGTCTTTTCTTCCCCGTCTCCCCGCTCATCCCCGGATTTTCCCCCCTCGTCGCTCTTTTTCTGTTCAGAGGAGTCTTCTCTGTTCTCATCCTCTTTTTCTTCTTCTTCGTTTCCTTCCTCCGCCAGTTGTTTCAGCATATTCATAAATCTTGTGTCGGCAAACTTTTTTCCGTATCTGTGCGTATATATGATAGAGATAAACATGAGCCCGAGAACTATAATGAGGCCGATTACCATAAAGGAGTGTACCATATCCATTCCGGGTATGATGGTCCAGTTCTTATCATTGCCGTTATTGCCCGTCGGATTCAGCGTCACATCCACATGATTTTCATACTCTGTTGTTATATTAACGCCACTGATTACCGAGGTCTCGTATCCACTCCTGTAGACCGTAAGAACATAGACTCCCGGCGCAACCCCCGCGAGTTTGTAGTATCCGTTTATGTCAGTGGTGGTACTGTATGATTCTCCGGAAATCTCCACAGTAGCCTGAACGATGGCCTCTCCGGTTGTATCTTTTACATAGCCCCATACAATGCCCGGAATCTCTTCCAGAGTAAAGTTGAGTTCTAGTGTCTCTCCCATTGATATAACGACACCGTATGTGGCATTAGCCCTGTATCCCTGTTTTGTAGCAATAACAGTATATGTTCCCGGGGGAATGTTCTCGATTTTGTATGTCCCGTACGGATCCGTATACGCACTGTATTTCAGTTCCAGTATCTCTATGTTCACCCCGACAATCGGGTATGTTCCGTTGGATACGACCCCACCAAGACTGCTCAATTTCCCCTCCAGCGTGAAGTTTATGTTACTTGTTGTTTCCCCTCTTACGACCATAACATTTGGTACATAATCTGAGTAATAGCCGCTCTTCTCTGCCGTCACATTGTAAATGCCGGCAGGCACATCCTTTATAGTGTAATTTCCGTCGGCTCCTGTGTACGAAAACTTAATGCCGTCGGGTATGTTTACCCATATCCTCGCTCCCTCGATTGGGCCCGTGCTGGAGCGAACACAGCCGGAGATTTCTCCCTGTAATTCTTCCATTGTCACATCCTGTGTCGTCGTCTCTCCTGCAGTTATTACTATTCCTCCTATGGTGCTGTTATGGTAGCCCGCAAGGCCTGTGATCATGGCATAGACCCCCCCCGGAATCCCCTTTATTATGTACCGTCCGTTATCATCGGTTTCGGCGGTAAGGTTTACACCGGTGGTGAGTATGACAGTAACATTCACCCCCCGAAGCAGAGCGGTTCCATTGTCTATTATGCCGGTAAGTGTCCCCCCTCTTAGTGTAAAGTTGTGGAAGACAGCCTCTCCCGGAGAAAGATGTATTGCGGTCTCGCTGGTGGATGTTATGTATCCTGCATGGGAAGCTCTTACATAGTAGTCTCCTTCTGCAACACCGTCAATAGAGTAGTTCCCGGAGCTGTTACTTTCTGCGGCGTACATTGTGCCGAGCAGTTCCACAGTTGCATCCGAAACAACCCTTCCCGCATCATCACGGATTGAACCGCACACGCTTCCGCCGGTAAGAATAACATCCGTGTATACGGTTTGACCTGCCCTGATGTGCACATTTGTGGAACTCTGAAGGTATCCGCTCTTTGAAACGGTAAGGACATAGTCTCCCGTAGCTACGGAAGATAGTTCGAAGCTGCCGTCCGAGCCGCTGAAGGCAGACCGAATTTAAATGCCGGATTTAGTCAGCCGCACCGATGCGTCCCCGATTTTCCTTCCCGCATTGTCCGTGACATTACCTGCAAGTTTGCCTCCGAAAAGCGTTCCGTTTTCCCAGATGGTTTCTCCCGCGGCCACGGAAAGACTCAGATTTTCATACGAGACATATCCGCTTTTCGTTACCGTTATGTTATACTGCCCTGCTCTAAGCCCCGAAACGGAGTATATTCCGTCGGTCCCGCTCGTCGTATTGAACCACGCACTCCCGTTATCAACCGAGACTGCCGCGGATAGGGGACTGCCCCTGTCGTCTTTTACCGTCCCTCTCATAGTGGCTCCGGCAAGATGAATGCCGATAGTACTGGTTGTATTCCATACCACTGAAATACTGCGCTGCTCCGCAGGGTAACCGGCCGCAGTTATTTCAAGCGTATAACTGCCGGCAGTGATGTTCTCCAGAGTGAAATGCCCCCCCGCCCCTGTAATACCGTTCAGGCCCTCCTGTGCGGTCTTGTTTACCGGAACATATGTTATGTTCACAACAACCCCCGAAAGCGGATGAACGGAGTCGTCCACCGTTCCTTCTATCCTGCCGGGTATCTCGAAAATCACCAAATCCTGCCTAGCGTTTGCGCCTAAGCTGACATTCCTGATCCATGTGGTATAATAATCTTGGGCCTTTGCAGAGATATTGTATGTTCCGCTTCCCAGTGTGATGTTGTAGAATCCGGCGTCGTTAGTCACCGTGCTTGCCAGATATGCGCCCGTACTCGCATTAAAAAAGGTGATATTCGCTCCGCCTACGGGAGCGCCTCCGGTGTTGTTGGTGACCGTGCCGTTCACATAGATGGGGCTGGCCAACGGAAGAATCCGTGAGTCTGATGACATGCTGGCCTGCGGCATCCAAATTAACTGGACTAAGATTATGAGAGCGAGGAGCAGTGCGATTTTTCTGTGGCGCATCACCGCTAAATGGTATTGGAAGGATAAAAGGGTTTGCATTGGTTTCCGCTCAAACATGTCCCACATAACTTTTTATCTTCTCTTCGAGCCGCGCCCTCGGCATATTGCCGACCACCCTGTCGACAAGCTGGCCGCCCTTAAATATGAGGAGGGTTGGTATTCCCATTATGCCGTAGTGCTGTGCAACGCTGGTCTCTTCATCCACATTCAGTTTTCCGAAGGCCGCCCTTCCCGCATATTCTCTGGCCAGTGCTTCTATGGTTGGCGCAATTGCAAGGCACGGCTTGCACCAGGGGTCCCAGCAATCCACGATTACCAGCTCGTTTTCGCTTATAAACTCGGAAAAGTTTCCCGTACCCACGGGAACCGGCCTTTCGTGATAGCCCGCAAGCTCACCCCTCGGCGACATGCCCTTCTCCTTCCCTTTTATCTCCCTTAACAGGGTTTCAAGTTTCCTCTGCCGGATTTCAGCAAGTTCATCCATTGAACTCATGTGCATCTCCGGCCATGGTAAAGAGAGGTGGTTAATAAGAATTTTGCTGCACGCCCATGCAGAGGTCTCGCCGCCGATGGAATCGGAGAGAAATGTTATGTTAATTTTTAAAGAAAATGTGAAACGGAAACGGTTTCAACCGAAATTCTCTTCCTTTATCTCTTCGCCCTCTTTCGGCTCTTCCTTCTTCTTCTCTTTTTTGACTTCCGGGGCCTTTACTTTTGCTATTTTATCCACAATGGCAACCTTATCCCCTAGGCTTCTGAAGCTCTCGTCAAGAAGTAGGAGTGCGTACTCAATGGCATCCTTGGCTGAGACGGAGCCGTCGGTCTCGTACTGCATGATAATTCTGGACTCGTCATACTCCACTTCCACGGCCTCCTCACACATATCAATACACTTCATGAGGTCGTAGCACGCCTCTATCTTCGTTATGGTAACGATGTTCCCGTCGGTCTTCTTCGCTTTGGACGGGCATGAGGCCACAAGTTCCTTGCATTTGTCGGAACATCTCTTCATATCAATGCGAATGGTTGGATAATATGTATATCCGAGGCCGGAAACCGGCTGCCACTTGGCGTGCTCTCTGCCTGTTCCCAGCTCCGCAATGGCGTAGGCAATGAGTGCCTGTTTCTCTTTGAGTTCCACGATGGGTATCAGGCCGTCCTTTATTTTCAGACTGCTGTCGTTTCCAACCGGAATCAGGTCCCCGGAATAAACGGTGCACGGCCCTTTTTTGTTTATTATGTAGGTTATGGTGCAGTGCGGGCAGCCCACACCGCCGCACTCGCAGGAGTCTCTGAAAACATAGCTGTCCAAATCCGTGGGCACCGGCAGGAGTCCAAGCCTATGGGCGATTATCTCGTCGAATAAGGGGGCGATGCTCTCGTATTCCTTTCCCTCATCGTCACGGATTATCCCCTGATTTATTTCCACCGTCTCAATGGCCATAGTGGGCACATCCGAGAGAAGGGTCCTCCTGATGGCGTTCACCTGTGCCGGCGTTGCTTCTTCTATAAGAAATCTGCCGAACTGCTCGTCTGTTTCCAGTACCTTTATTCTCATGCGATCACTCTTTACTCGGCGCTTATACACGCCTCCCCCTTCTTCCGCCCTTGGGCTTGGTGCCGTCGTGCGGTATAGGGGTAACATCCTCTATTCTGCCAATCCGTATGCCTGCTCTGGACAGTCCTCTTATGGCAGCCTGTGCTCCCGGGCCGGGCGAATGAGATTTGTTGCCGCCGGGTGCTCGAACCCTCACATGAATGGAGTCGAACCCTTTTTCCTTGGCGACATCCGCAATTCTTTCCGCCGCCCTCATGGCCGCATAGGGGGATGATTCGTCCTTGGCCGATTTGACGACCATGCCGCCCGTGCACTTGGCAATGGTCTCCGCTCCTGTGATGTCGGTCAGTGTAATTATGATATTGTTGTAAGATGCATATATGTGTGCTATTCCCTGTTTTCCCATTTCATCACCTCACTCTTTCTTTCCTTTTTGTTCGGGTTTTTTATCCTTTACGGGTGCCCCTTTCTGGTCTTTCTTTTCGGGGGCCTGTGTGCCGCTCTCTGCGGTTATTACTCCCCCTTCTTCAAGGACCTTAACATCCGGTCTTGCGGGATGCATTATATCCGAGAGCGGTGAAATCGGGCTGTATTCTATGAATTCCTCCTCTCCCCGCCTGACGATGTAGCCCGGAACGCTTATTCTTCTTCCGTTGAGAGAAACATGTCCGTGAACAATCAGCTGGCGCGCATGTTTGGTGGTGTAGGCCAGCCCCTTCATGTAAACGATGGTTTGCAGGCGTCTGGACAGAAGGTTTTCCACATTAAGAGAGAGAACATCGTTGAGATTGGCATTCTGTGATATGACTCCCTGTCTGTAAAGGCTGTTCAGAAGTGCGTCGGTTTCTTTCTTTGCCTGTGGGTCCTCAAACCTCAGAAGAGCCTGCAACCGTCTGGCCTGATGCCTGTAGTTTGCCAGCCTTGATTTCTGCTTCCATATCTCTCTCTTATTCTTCAGCCCGTATTTCTTAACCATACCGAGTTCTTCCTTTATTCTCTCCGCCTCCCACGGGTGAGAGGGAGTACTGTATTTTCTCCTGCTGAATTTTGGGTCTCCCATGCCATCACTTCCTCTTGCTTACACCGAGCGTGAGACCCTTTCTCCCGTTGGAACGGGTTCTCTGCCCTCTGACTTTGTGATGAGTCTCATGCCTGATGCCCCTATATGATCTTATCATCTTGAGGCGGTTTATATCGTCCTCTATGGTCATTTGCCTCTCGGTCCCCACCACATGGATATCCTCGTCACTCTCCCAGTCTCTTCGTCTGTTCAGGAACCATGCGGGAGCGTGTTCGTGGAAGTTGAGAATCATCTCTTCCACCTCATCAACCTTATCCTGGGGGACTTCTCCGAATAATCTGTACTTGGATATGCCCGTCAGGCGAACCATTCTTTCGGCGGCCCTCGTGCCTATGCCCTTCACACCGGTGAGCGCTATGACTGGCCTTTTCTCACCGTCGAGGTCTGTGTTCGCGATACGGACTATGTAATTGAAGTTCTCATCCTTCTCTTCTTTCTTTGGAGTATGTTTCTTTTCAGCCAAGATCTGACCTCCTTAAATCGGATTTATCAGGGCCCAAATGAACGCCTGAAGTGGAGTATCCGCACTATCGGTATCTGTTATTTAAAGGTTTTGTACCCTGTGCTGTGTTTGTCCTATCCCGAAATTACTTAACGGTGCTCTCTGGTATTCCCATGAGGAAACTAAACCAGAGAAAAATACTCTGGATTACGACCAAGCGGGGAGAGGGAGTGAGAAACGCCACATAAACCGAAACGAGGCGTGTAAAATTAATTTGGGATACCACAACTGAAATACTATTTGAAAACCTTTTTATATCATCGTTTTTTGCTTTTGAACCATGTCCGAGAGCGTAATATCGGTAGAGAACCTCGTAAAGCTGTATGGCGATCTCAGGGCGGTTGATGATATTAGTTTTGAAGTGAGAACAGGGGAGGTTTTTGCATTTCTGGGGCCAAATGGTGCAGGTAAGACCACCACCGTCGAGATAATAGAAACGATTCGAAACGCAACATCCGGTAAGGTACTAATATTCGGCATGGATGTCCGGAAGAATCGCACAGAAATAATAAAGAGAATCGGGGTCCTTCCCCAGGAATTCAGTTCATTCGATAGACTTACCGTGGAGGAAACAGTGCGATACTTTGCAGCTCTGTTCGAATCGGATTGCGATGTTCAACACCTGATCAACCTCGTCAATCTCGGCAAGCACAGAAATCAGCTCTACACAAATCTCTCAGGCGGTCTGAAACAAAGGGTCGGCATTGCCGTTGCCCTTGTTAATGATCCGGAGATAGTCTTTCTCGATGAGCCCACCACCGGGCTGGATCCGCGTGCAAGGCATGATGTGTGGGATGTAATCAATGGGCTTAAAAAAGAGGGGAAAACCGTCTTCCTTACTACTCATTACATGGAAGAAGCGGAGGTGCTGGCCGACACGGTGGCCATAATCTCCCGCGGCAGGATAATTTCTACGGGCTCCCCTTCCGAACTCATTGATAAACATAGTACCTCGATACATGTGACGATTAAAGGCGGGATGGGGATAAGTTCTGTCGCAGAAGCCATGGGGCTTCAGTGGGAGGCAAAAAACGGGGGAAGCGTGGTTATGGAGGCCAGAGATAACGAACAGATACTTGAGATTATGATGCGACTAAAAGAGAAGAATATAGGCTATGACAGCATAGATATCAGGAAGGCAAATCTCGAGGAGGTCTTCCTCAAGCTTACGGGGGAGGGGTTGAGCGGCGGAGGTGGGCATTAATGAATTCAAGAAGGATTGCGGCCAACTTCAATGCCAACATCAGGGGTTTCTATCGGAATAAAGCCACGGTCTTCTTTGTAGTACTTTTCCCCATTCTTCTGATGCTCCTGTTCGGCATGATCTTTCAGGACACGGGTGAAAATATGGGGCCGCTGTATATTCAGGATATGGATGGTGGTGTTCATTCGGAAGCATTAATCAACGCGCTCAACTCGTCGGGGGTTTTTGATGTAAAACTCGTTGAACCGGGGACAGATGCTGACAGTTATATCACGGCACATCATGTAAATACATTCATAGTGATTCCAGAAGGCTTTTCCGATAGTGTTAATATGAGATTTTTAAACCGAAGCCTGCCGGCAGCGAACATTACCATACTGTATGATCCGGGCAATAGTGCCGCCCAGCAGAAGATAGGCGTTATCACGCAGATTATCAATGGAATGAACATGGCTTACTCTGGCTCGCAACCATTTGTCGGGATTGACGCGGTTCCAAGTGTGAGCGACGATTACAAATACATAGATTTCTTTGCACCCGGCATTATCGCCATGTCCGTAATGACATCCAGTCTGTTTGGCACCGTAGGTATGAACATAGAGCTCCGGCAGAAAGGGATTTTGAGAAAACTGGCCACCACCCCCATTACAAGATCGGAATGGCTTGTTTCAAATATTTTATATCAGTTTATTATGGCCATGATATCCTTCACGGCAATCATACTGGTCGGTGTGGTAATTTTCGGACTTAAACCGCATCTCAACGGTTACCTCTTTCTTTTCATAATACTTGAGGTCTTTGCCTTCTCCGGTATCGGAATGCTTATCACCCGTTTTGTCAGAGATGCCGACGGAGCGCAGGCCGCGGCCAACGCAATCATGTTCCCCATGATGTTCCTTTCCGGCACATTTTTCCCGGTAGAGATGATGCCCGACCTCCTTCAAAAAGTGGCAAGACTTCTTCCGCTTTATTATGTAAACGAGGGACTCCGCTCGGCTATGGTGGACATGAATCTGAACACTATAATAGAGAGTGCAGTGGTAATCGGTGTATTCGGTGTAGTCGTGTTTATTCTCGGCGTATTGCTGACTTCATGGAAAGAGGATTGAGCGATGTTAGGGCCTAAGGGAGATTTGAAAATGGATTTCATGGAAGAAAAAAAAGAGACATTTTTTGAAAAGACCAATAGAACGGATGGCCGTATTTTTTAGGAACAAAATTGACTGCATATTTTTAGACCCCATAGCAGTACGCTAATATAGACCTTTGCTCTCTCCTCTCTATGAATTCCGGTGGATGGGCCGGACTCACGGCCTATGTGGACCTGTCGACAGGCGATATCAGTATAAAGAAAACGGACATGGCTCTCTTCGAAAAATACATAGGCGGAAGGGGTGTGGCCGCCCATCTATTATCAAAGATGATATCACCTGCCATTGTCCCTCTTTCTTCTGAAAATCCCATAATCATCGCCACCGGACCGCTCACCGGTCTCTCCACCATGTCTGGTCGCCATTCAATAACCGCAAAATCACCCCTAACCGGAACGATTTTCGACTCTACCACCGGCGGCTTTTTCGGAAAGGAGATGAAGTGGGCGGAGCTGGCCCTCTTAATAATTACAGGGAGGAGCGAAAAACCCGTTTATCTGAAGATAGTCGGAGATAAAGATAGGCCAGAAGTGGAGATAAAGGATGCCGGCCATCTGTGGGGCCTCACCACATCAGAGACTTTGAACCGCTTCGACTCCCCTGCACTTGTAATAGGGCCTGCCGGAGAGAAGCAGTTTCTTTCGGCCAATGTCTGCAGCGATTACTCGCACTTCTCGGGGAGAGGGGGCATCGGCGCCGTGTTCGGCTCCAAGAATCTGAAGGCCATTGCTGTGAAAGGCACCACAAAGCCAGCGGTTTCCAGACCAGATGATTTTAAAAGAGCGACCCGGGAGGCACTTCGGCTTCTCACCGCCAGCCCTCCCGTCTCGAAGGGTCTGGCTACATACGGAACCTCCGTGCTTATGAACCTCATAAACTACATGCGGGTTCTACCCGTGGCAAACTTTCGCAGGTCTCATTTCGAGAAGGCCGAGCAGGTTTCGGGTGAATTCATCTCCAAAAATTACGATATAAAGAAAGACCCCTGCTGGAACTGCCCCGTTGGCTGCAACAGGCGCCTAAAAAAATGGGACAGGTGGGTTCCGGTGCCGGAATACGAGAGTATATGGGCATTTGGACCAAACATGGAAAATGCCGACATGGACAGCATCATAGAGGCTAATCTTCTGTGCAACAACTACGGCATGGATACCATCACCATAGGGGCCGCATTGGCCGCTAAAAAAGAGATTGAAGGTGATTTTCCGCTGATTGAAGAAATAAAGAGAATCGGAGATGGGAGGGGGCCGGAACTCCAGAACGGCTCTCTCGTATACGCAATGGGAATGGGCAGAAAAGAGGCCAGCATGACTGTAAAGGGGATGGAACTCCCCGCTTATGACCCGAGAGGAATCTACGGGCAGGCTCTCAGTTATGCCACATCCACAAGAGGGGGCGATCATCTCAGGGGATATATGGTTTCTCCGGAGATCATCGGAAAACCGAAGCTCATCAACCGCCTTTCTTTTGCAGATAAGCCCGCCCTTGTCATGCTCTTTCAGAACCTCTCCGCCGTTATAGATTCTCTCGTTGTCTGCAAGTTCACTTCATTTGCCCTTACGGAGGACGAATATGCCTCGCTTCTATCAGCCGCCACCGGCATTGATTACACGGCCGAGGATCTTTTGAGAGTTGGCGGCAAAATCTACGATATTGAGCATCGGTTCAATGTAGAGGCAGGATTCGAAGAGGAAGATGATGACCTGCCGGAGCGGATATTCGACACGCTTCCAAGGGCTGATTTTCTGAGGGCGAGAGAGGAGTATTACAATTTAAGAGGGTGGAAGTAATTTCTAAATCTTTTTGAGAGGAATCGAATTTCCGGTGAATCCACACCCATGGGTCCGCAGCGAAAAATACTTATAGCGATAACGCAATTCCCCTCTGATACCATGGTAGCTTATCACTCCTATGGGCGTCACGGAACATATATAAGCCCTGCACCGGACCGCATCTGGTTAAAGCCCGATGTAACTGCTCTCCTTATAAAAGAGGGAATCGAAAAAAGCGGCAGTCTCAACGATCTGGGAAGAGTTATGGGATACCGTTCCAGAACACATCCCGGTTGGAGCGTCAGGCAGATACTTGTTGGAAGACAGCCATTTCCCAGAGCAAGACTTGAGCTTCTTCTGGCATTCATAGAGATGCCCGTAGACGAGGTTCTGAAAGAGCAGGTGAATCCGCGGACAATCAGTTCCGAAAGCACCGGAAGGGCCCTCAGGGAGCATGGATTGTGGTGCTACATGCTCAGATAGGATAGATAGCACCAAAGAATCGATACTATAACTTTTTCAGTGGCTCCGACTATGGAGCTCCATGCTTATGTGTGCCCCCTGTTTCTCCGTGTTTATGGCAACAGGTTTTAGTATAACATATCGATTCGTTATCATGATACCCTTCAAGGAAGTAAAGGTGCTTGACATCAACGCGGAGCATGTGGGGGTGCATCCGGAAACCCTTATGGAAAATGCGGGCCGTATCGTAGCCAGAGTTGTGAAGGAGCGGTTCGGTAGTTCAAGAAAAATATGTGTTGTCTGCGGAACGGGTAACAACGCGGGAGACGGCCTTGTTGCAGTGCGCTACCTCGCCGATAGGAACAGTGTTTACCTTGCATTCGTGAAAGGGCCGGAGAGCCTTAGGACATCGGTGACCAGAAGAAATTTTTATCGGGTAAAGGGCACAGCCTCTGGAACCGTGAGCAGCCCGGAAGAACTGAAGAACTTCGATGTTATCATAGATGCAATGCTTGGCATCGGAATTACCGGCGCGGTAAGGGCACCATATACCACATGGATTGATACCATAAACAACTCCGAAGTGCCTGTGGTATCTGTCGATATCCCTTCTGGTCTCGGTACGGATAGAACGGTAAATCCTCTGCTTACGGTAACATTCCACGATACGAAGTGCGGCATGACGCAGGAGAACTGCGGCGAGATCATCACTGCGGACATCGGAATTCCAGACGAGGCGATCAGATATGTTGGGCCGGGAGAGTTTCTCTATTATACTTTGCCATCTCCGACGGCTCACAAAGGAGATTCGGGAAGGAGTCTTGTTATAGGGGGAGGGCCTTACACGGGAGCGCCGATTCTTTCAGGGATGGGAGCCTACCGAACCGGCGTGGATCTTGTGCACATAGCAAGCACGGAAAATGTCGTGAGAGCGGCAGAGAGTACTATGCCGGAGTTCATCGCCTATTCCCTTCCGGGGGACCACATTGTCGAAGGGCATGTTGAAAAACTTCTGGAACTCATACAAGATGCGGACAGCGTGGTGCTGGGTCCGGGCATGGGACGGAACAGAGAAACCGTCAAGGCGGTGCAGGCACTTATACGCAATGCACCATCGATGCCTTTTGTCATAGATGCCGACGGCCTCTTCGCCCTTTCGAAGATGGAGGAATTTATCTCGGGCAGCCTGCGGTTAAAGGGGGTTATAACCCCGCACAGAGGCGAGTTTGCCCGCCTGCTTCCGTTTGATGGTGAGATGCCGTCGGAGGAGGAGGTCCGCGAACTGGCCCGCAAAACGGGAATGACGGTGCTTTTGAAGGGAAAGGAGGATATTATTTCAGACGGAGAGAGAACGAAACGGAACAGAACCGGCAATCCGGCTATGACCGTTGGCGGAACAGGGGATGTTCTGGCAGGGATTACTGGTGCGCTTCTGGCCAGAGATCTCTCACCCTTTGATGCGGCAAGGCTCGCCGCGTTCATATCCGGGAGTGCGGGAGACATGGCTTTTTCCGAGAAGTCCTACGGTTTTCTTGCCAGCGATGTTGCGGAACACATACCTGCCGTTCTCAGAAAATATCTGGGGAATTTGTGAGGTGATTAAATGAGTAGCCCCATACCCATCCCGGACCGGCCGGCTATTCTCATTGAGGACTGTGTGGAATACGGCGGAGAGAAATGCCTCGTAATCGCCGACCTGCATATGGGCCTCGAAACCGAACTGAGAAAGAAGGGGTTCAGGGTACCGTCCATGGACGAGGCCCTCTTCTCACGGATTATGCCGCTGGCAGACAGTGCGGAGAATCTTGTGATTCTTGGAGACACCAAGCATTCCATATCTCTGGACGAGGGCTATGAGAGGAAGAGAATAGTTCAGTTCCTCGCCAAGATTTCATTCCTTTTTAAGAGGGTGCTTCTTGTGCCGGGAAACCACGACGGAAATATCGGAGAACTTGTGGCCTCCGTTCGAAGAGAGAACATATCGGTCACAGACAATCGAGGCACGGTTCTTGGCGGTGTCGGCCTATTTCACGGCCATACATGGCCTTCCCCGGAAGTCATGTCGTGTGAGAGCGTACTTATGGGGCATAACCATCCCTCTCTTGCCTTTGAGGATTCTCACGGTGTTCTTTCTAAAAAAGAGGCGTGGCTCAAAATACCCATGCACGGCTGTACGGGACAGGAGGGGGAGATTGCCTCAAGGTACGAATCGATTCCGAGAGAGTTGATAATGCTTCCTGCGTTTAATCCGTATCTTGGGGGTGTGGATGTGGTGAGAGACGGTTTTCTCGGCCCACTTGCGAAGGCCCTCCCCTCTTCTTGCATAGATGGTGCACACATATTCCTTCTGGACGGGACATACATGGGAGAACTCGGAGACATAAGGGAGGCCAGAGGCGATATTTTATAGTTTTTCGGCAGGGCCTACTGTTGCATAACCTTCTTGCAACTTAGGGGGTTGTCAACCCGCCCTTGCGCTTTCCCAGAATATTCTCTTAACGAAGGAGACTACTCCCTTAAATAACCGCTTTTTCCGTGATTCGATTCATTTCCACTC
The DNA here is from genome assembly GCA_024281315.1 of archaeon. Taxonomy (GTDB): domain Archaea; phylum Thermoplasmatota; class Thermoplasmata; order JAJSAE01; family JAJSAE01; genus JAJSAE01. The sequence goes on from JAJSAE010000037.1 coordinate 30,860, forward strand.
AAAAAGGCAAAAGATCTCTTTCGTATCATATGTGCTAGCCTTATAAAATCATTTATACAATACAGCACCTTATGAGAAAACTATATATGCTCTCTTACAATTCTCCGTCTATGTTCAGGAAAGTACTCATACTGCTGGCCATTGTAATAATGCTTTCGCCCGTGTTCATGGGACCTGCCTCGGCACAACCCGCCGTGTTTCCGGTCGACCAGTCGTATGCAAGGAGTGTGGAGTATCACTCTTCCACCTCTTACAATTGGATTGTATATAACGGCGACAACACTACCTATCTTATCACCCTCCGCACCTCTTCCCCCCCTGACATATCCTCCAAAGTATATTCCTCCTCTCTTTCGGATGAGTTCTTTCTTCTTGCGCCGGGCCAATCCCGAACAGTCAATCTTACGGTAAGCGGGGACGAGGTCTTCGCCTCAACGGATGTGCCTCTGGATGTTATCTTTAATTTTCAGGTAACGGATTCCAATGCGACCTTCTCCGTAACGCAGCATACCAGTTCCCACCTCCTCCCCATCGGCGGCGAGACCGATTCCAATAACAAACTCCTCGGATTGTTCAACACCCCGTTCCCCTACCCCTACAACCAGAATATATACACCTTCTTTATCAACATACTTCTCTGGATAATGATATCACTGGCCATAGTCTTTATACTAGACCCTGTTGTCCATCATTATACGAAGAAAACCAAGACTCAGGCCGACGACCGATTTCTGGAAATAGTGAGAAGACCCGTATTCGTCCTTATTTTCATCTTCGGGGCGCTCAGTTCGCTTGAGGTGCTGGACATACAGCCAGCCTACATATTCTTCCTGAATCTACTGTATCATGTCACAGTCATTATATTACTTACATGGACGGCATATCGGATTTACAAGGATGTAGTTCTCCTTTATGCATTGGAAAGGGCGGAAAAAACCGAAACGGAACTTGATGACACCCTTATTCCTCTGGCGGATAAGCTCGGCTCCATTCTTATCTGGCTCTTCGGCCTCATGACGCTGCTCAGTTACTTCGGCTACGACCTTACCATGTTCATGGCTGGAATGGGCATACTGGGGCTGGTCATCGCATTTGCGGCCCAGGACACGCTGGCCAACTTCTTCAGCGGCATATATTTGCTCATGGACAGACCCTTCAAAACTGGCGACCAGATACTTATGAGCGACGGCGATGTCTATGAGGTGAGGCATGTCGGGATGCGCTCTACGACCCTCTATAATGTATTCAAGCACCAGATTGTCAGTGTGCCCAACAACAGCCTTGCCAACAACGAGATAATAAACATAGTCAAGCCGGACCGCAGGATAAAGGTGAATGTGGCCGTGGGTGTGGCCTACGATTCCGACCTCAAGAAGGCCAAGGAGATACTGCTGGATGTGGCACGGGGACACCCGCATGTCCTCAAGGACGAGGGCGTGGCCCCCTCGGTGAGCGTGGTGGACCTTGCGGACTCCAGCATAAACCTGAAGGCATTTGTCTGGGTGGACGACCTCGCAAACAGGTTCGGCGTCATGGCCGACATAAGGCAGAATGTCATAGCCAGATACAAGGAGGCCGGAATAGAGATACCCTTCCCGCAGGTGGATATACACATGAGGAAGGAGTAAAACCTTTTTCTTTCTTCGTTTTTAAATCCTCGTAACCCCCGAAATCAGATTCTTCTTCCCCGCGCTCTTCACGGCCCCCCTCCTCATCTCCTCGGCCATCTTTCTCAGCCTCTTCACCCTCTCCTCTGTGGGCGGGTGCGTGGAGAAGAGGCCGGTCAGTTTGCTCCCTCTGAACGGGTTGACGATGAACATGGACGCCGTGGCCGGGTTTCCCCGCTTCATGGGCCTCTTTATGTTCCTGTATTCCAGCTTTTCAAGTGCGTCCGCCAGCCATTCGGGATGGCCGCATATGCGCCCTCCTTGTTCATCCGCCTTGAACTCCCTCTGTCTCGATACGGCCAGCCGTATCAGCAGTGCTGCGATGGGCGCGGTTATCATGGCCACCAGAAGTATTGCAAGGGCCGGGCCGTCGAGATTTCTCCGCCTGTTGAATATCATTCCGTACCAGACGAAACGCAGAGCGATGGATATGGCCCCGGCCAGCGTTGCGGCAATGGTCATTATCAGTATGTCTCTATCCTTCACATGGGCCATCTCGTGGGATAAGACACCTTCCAGCTCTTTTTCGTTCAGCACAGTAAGAATTCCCGATGTCACGGCCACCACCGCATTCTTCGGATTTCTGCCTGTGGCGAATGCGTTTGGGGTCATGGAGTCTATTATGGCCACTCTGGGGAGGGGGACTTCCGCATTGGATGCAATCCTCTCAATGATGGCATATAACTGTGGGTACTCGTTTCTGCTCACAATTCTTGCCCTGTACGACCAGAGAACCATCTTCGAACTGAAGTAATAACTGAACACATTAACCGCAGCGGCGAATATGATGAAAACTATCATGGTGCTGAACCAATCGGTTCCGTAGTAGGCCCCGATGGCCATGCCCACCAGGACGAACAGCCCCATCATGAAGAGGAAGAGTGCGGCGGTTCTTGCATTCGGTCCCATGAGTGATAATAGGCTATCGAACGATATAAACCTTTTGCCCGCCCATGTGCTCTGTTGCATAAATACTTTTATAAAGCCATGGTGCATATTCTTCCTTATCCAACCATGGAAGGGATGCACCATGGCCGAGATGGATATAGAGAAGAAGTATATAAG
>JAJSAE010000038.1 GCA_024281315.1 archaeon
ACAGGTCTTGCTGCAGGTACGGCCACTTCCGGTGTTTCGAGTGGCGGCTCTTCCTCAGCTTCCTCTTCAACTTCCTCGGCGGGAGTCGCAGGTGCTTCGTGTATTTCCGGCTCCGCTTCCTCTTCTTCTACGAACTTTGCACCGCACTTGGGGCATGATGTGGCATCTGCATCCACCAGCGCCCCGCATACGGGACATTCGAACTGCTCCTCATCTTCCACAAATACGGCCCCGCAACTGGGGCACACATCGGCTTCTATATCCACCATGGTGCCGCATATGGGACACTCGAACTGTTCGGTTGCTCTTGCTTCTTCCACGCCCTCCTTCATCTCCGAAACTATCGTACCCAGCAGGCTGTCCAGTGACTCGTTCTCTATCTTTATATCCGGACTCTCTATGTCAAAATCCTCCGCCATGGACATATCCTCGAAAAGACTGAGGTCTGCGTTGCACACAGGGCATCTCTTTGCTCCGGGCGGGAGTGGTGAATCACATATCGGGCATACTTTTCTCTCGGTCAGAATATCACCTCTGGGTCCAGTATGATGAAGGACATCCGTCAGGCGATAAGGAACACGGTATTAAATCCTTTTCCATATCGGAAAAGATCAGAGATACAGAAACAGAACAAGAGCGCCCGCAGTCCCCAGAGCAATGGAGACCATGTTATTCCCCAGTTTTCCGATATGCCCCGCATTTTCAAGCGTAGCCCCGATTACGCTGTCGATCTGGCAGCCCGCAAATCCGGCGATTACCGGTATGATAATGTGCACGGGCGCAAGGGCGAGGGACTCCATGATGAGCAGAAATCCCGCAGCGACCACCGAGGTATATAGAGCGGCAAGGAAGGCCCATAGCTGTCCGGTGCTGGAAATCCCTCCGTTGGTGCCTGCCTTCACCCTCCTGAATGTTGTTATGAGGTAGGCCCTTGGATTAAGCACCCCTATCTCGCTGGCAGCAGTATCGGATGCCGCAACCGCAACGGAAGAAATAAACAGTATGCTGAAGCCCTCATAAGAGATCCAGCCGGGTACTAAAAGAAGGAGAAGCGCAACAAGCATTGGGGTGGCACCATTGGCCGCAACATTTCGCCATCCTCTTTCGCCTTTATTTCCTTCCTGAACCCCCGCGGCTTTTTTCCTGTCGAATCCATATCTTGTGACCGCTACGCTGGTAAGAAGAAAAATAAGGAGAATAACAAGCCATGTGAGACTGGCTAGACCTATTATGAGCCCTTCGATAAAGGCGAGAATGTTTCCTGTCGTGGTCATTATGCCCATATACTGCGAAACAGATGCCATTATGCCGCATATGAGAACCACTGCTAGGATACCCGAATAATCAATCATTTCGGATGGAGGAAGGAGGGAAGGATATTAAGTTTTGCGCTCAGCTGTAGTAAGCATAACTCTCATCCTTCTTCCTAGGGGTTGCCGCCTTTTTGAGTGTTGTCTGTATCTTATCATAGAACTCTATTGTCTCCTGATCCAGCGATGGTCTCACTTCCTCGAATGCCTTCTCGAAGTCACTTGCGGTAACGGTCTTTCTTCCGGCTTTTATGGCGTGGAGGGCCGCTTCTCTGCAGAGCCCTTCGAGATCCGCCCCGGAGAATCCATCCGTTCTTTCGGCCAATTCACCCGAGGAAACCCCTTTTACGGGCATCTTCTCCATTTTCACCTTCAGTATGCTCTCCCTTGTCTTCAGGTCGGGAGCCGGGACCTGTACGAGTCTGTCGAACCGCCCCGGTCTCAGCAGGGCAGGGTCAAGGATGTCGGGTCTGTTGGTTGCTGCCATGATGATTATTCCTTCCATTGATTCCAGCCCGTCCATGGATGTGAGCAGCTGATTGACGACCCTTTCGGTAACGCCCGGACCACCGGTCATCCCCCTTCTGGGTACAATGGAGTCAATCTCATCTATGAATATAATTACCGGGGCCACCTGTTTTGCCCTTTTGAATATCTCTCTGACCGCCTTTTCGCTCTCACCGACCCATTTGGACATGACCTCCGGCCCTTTTATGCTGATGAAGTTCGCCTCGGATTCGCTGGCAACGGCTTTGGCCAAAAGAGTTTTTCCGGTTCCGGGGGGGCCGTAAAGCAGAATACCGCGCGGGGGCTTAACCCCCATTTTTTCGAAGGATTTCGGGTCCTTAAGAGGAAGTTCCACCATGTCTCTGAGGAGTTCTTTCACATCGTCGAGACCGCCGACATCAGACCATTTCACCGAAGGAATATCCACCAGAACCTCCCGCATGGCGCTGGGCTCGACCTCTCTTAGAGCGGAGCGGAAATCGTCCATGGTAACGCGCATCTTCATTAGACCCTCCTGAGGAATCGGTTTGTCCATGTCTATTTCCGGGAGATACCGACGAAGGGCCTTCATTGCCGCCTCTCTTGCCAGTGCTTCGAGGTCCGCACCCACGAATCCGTAGGTAACCCCTGCAAAGTAGTCAAGGTCGAAATCATCGCCCAGAGGCATTCCTCTCGTGTGAATCTGGAGAATCTCCTTTCTTCCCTTTTTCGTGGGGACCCCTATTTCAATCTCCCTGTCGAACCTGCCCGGACGCCTCAGTGCCGGGTCAATGGCGTCAACTCTGTTCGTAGCGGCTATAACGATAAGATGGCCTCTGCCGTTCAGCCCGTCCATGAGGGTCAGCAGTTGAGCCACAACTCTTCTCTCCACCTCGCCGGAAACATCGTCTCTCTTGGGTGCGATGGAATCTATTTCATCTATGAACACTACGGCAGGGGAAGTCTCCTTTGCCTTTTCGAATATTGCTCTCAACCTCTCCTCGCTCTCTCCGTAGTACTTTCCAATGATCTCCGGCCCCTGTATGGAGAAGAAAGATGCACCCGCTTCATTGGCCACGGCCTTTGCGATGAGGGTTTTTCCGGTTCCAGGGGGGCC
>JAJSAE010000039.1 GCA_024281315.1 archaeon
AAGGAAGTTTCTGATATACAATATGATGCTAAAACTGTGAAAAACAAGAGGTTTCACACGGTTAAAAAAACGATGGGTTAGAAATAGGGAAGGTGAATAAGCGCAGTCCCTAACTCAGAATGGAGTTATGCAACAGAGCAGGTTCTGGTGCCGTGTTGTTGAGTACGGTTATTTTTTCGTATCGTTAAATTTTCACCCGCTCTCATGATCCATATTGTTCTATTTGTGTCATGAAGGGGCTCATCAAGACCTCTCGCACCGCTTTTCTGGGAAAAGCTTCCTCTGCTTTCGGCCATAGTAAGCGGCCCCCTCTCTGATTGTAGAAGATTCGCGGAGTCATCGCAGCCCCAAACCTCCATTTGTGCGGTAACAATCAGTTTCTTCCCTTCTTAAGTTTTGGTGAAATAATTTCAGTACTCTACAGCGATATAAGGGCCTAAAAAACTATAAATATTCCTGTGGCTTCCTTTCTTTATGGAGGAGCGCATCAAGGTGGCCCTGATTCTGTCCGTCCTATCTCCGGTCTTTGGTGAACTGGTTAGCGGTTCCTCTCCTCCCATGGAGTTCTTCAACCCCCTCGCTTTTTTCCTTCTATGGGGTCTCTACGGCGGCGGTGTCCTTCTGGTAAGAGATGCATGGGTTAAGTGGGGGAAGGGGTATACGCGATTAATGACTCTCGGTATCATTTACGGGATAGCCGAGGAAGGGCTGGCCATAAAATCCTTTTTTGACCCCGGCTGGGCCGACCTCGCCATCTTTTCAACATATGGTCGTTTTGCTGGGGTAAACTTTGCATGGGCCTTCTGGCTGGTGGCTTTCCATACGATATACAGCATCACCGTTCCTGTTTTCATAGTGCAGGCCTTTTATCCACAATTTGGAGATGCTCCTCTCCTTAAAAGCAGGGGGAAAAAGCTTGTTATGCTGGCTTTTCTGCTCTCCACCGCCGCAATGTTTTTCGGACTTAACCCGTATGTTCCGCCTCCTGTTCAGTATATCCTGACTTTTGCTATTACGGTCTCTCTTCTTAAGTGGGTCGCACGGACTTCCGGGCGCCCGCTCTGTCGTATCGCCGTGATAAAGAGATTTTCCGGGAGGCCTGGGCGGTGGAGTGCTCTGCTTTCCTCGGCGATTTTCGTGAATTTTGTCTTCCTCCCGCATTCGCCCCTCCCTGCCCCTGTTGTCTGCTCTCTCGGCCTACTGCTTCTCTTCTCTCTTTACGGTTCCATGCGCATGAAATCTCCTGTGCATCTTCTTGCCTCCGCCATCGGCCTTCTGGTTCCCATTGTTCTTTTCTATGACATAGTGCTTGAACTCAGCGGCGTTATCGGCATGAGCGTGGTTGGCCTGTTGGTCTTTATTTTTTTGATACGCAGTTACAGGAAGACGAAAGAAGGGGCCACGCATCAGAATGCCTCTCTTCCTCAAAAAATTTAAAAGCCTCCTGCATTTTGGTAATGAACCGCAATCAAGCGAGGATGGCCCAACCCGGCAAGGCGAGGGATTGCTAATCCGTTGGGACTTTCCCACGGGGATCCAAATCCCTCTCCGCGCGCCATCACACCTGCTACCAGTTTGCCACCAGGAGATAGTGTTATCTAGCGGGAGGACATCTGCACCACCATACAATTATGAATTTAGAAAGGCGAAGCAGATATGGCTGGAAGAAGAGAAAAACCGGTGGTTATTCCTGCCGCTATTGCTCATAATTTTACTTCTTTTCTCATCTTTCAGCGCCTCCGTTGCGGAGCCGGATAAGCCGATTCTTAGACGGTTGTACCAAATTCATTAAATAAGCTTCGCAACCATTTTGGCACGGTGTTTGATATGAAGAAAATTATCACGGTAACAATGGTGGCCCTTCTCCTTGCCGGAATGTTTGCGGTGCACGGAGCAGGGGGCGAGGGAACAAGAGCATACGGAAGCGGAGTTAAGCAGATGGTATGTTATGTTCATAATGCCACGGAGGCCCAATACATATTCGACTATTCCACAACCCATGTGGCTAACACGACTCTCGGGAGTAGAGCAACGAGTGCCGGAGATGTACAGGCCGTAAGGCTTGACTGGTATCTTTCTCCGCAGCTGGCCGGCCCTTTCACGATGAACGGAGACATAACTTTCAACATTTTTGCCAACACCACCGGCGTTTCTGCCAATGCCAACATCAACCTTGAGGTTTACGAGGTCACCTACAAAAGTGGAACCCAGACGACGGAAAGCCTCGTGGCCACCGGTGGTCCTGAGAGTTACACACTGACCACAAGCATTGATTCCTACTCGGTTACGGCGGTGGATGTTCATCACACATTTCAGGCGGGCTCCAGCATAAGAATCCATGTGGAGGTGCAGGGCGGGGCCTCCTCCTACTTCACGGCGTGGTACGGCGATGCCACATACGACTCTCGCGTAGTATTCGACTCAATGGACTATCTCCGTGTTGCGGATGTCTATACCCTTGATTATGCCAACAACCCCACCCTCTCCTTCGATCCCAGTTCCCAGCAGAAGGTTGTAAAGATAAGGGCCAACCTCACCGACCCCTTCGGAGGCTATGACATTCGATGGGTCATGGTTACGGTTGTTAGACCCGACGGCTCTCTTCTCCTCGACAACGCCACTATGGACCTTCTGGACGGCACCCCTTCCACATATAATAACATATACGGAAAAACCATCAATTACAACGACCTGCCTGTGGGGACATACACAACCTTCGTCTATGCCATGGATAACAACGGCTACAACTACTACAATCACATGCAGAAATACGAGTATGGCCCGTACGGGGCCACGGGAACCGGTTATTTCAACATCGGACTCCCCAACATGCTTGACATAACCCTTGTGAACGCCTTTGACGAGCCGCTTTCCGGCGCCGAGATAGAGCTTATCTATTCGGGGGAGGTCCTCGCCTCCGGCATCACCGATGAGAACGGCAACCTGTCCATAGGGGTTTACAGCGGCACATATACGCTGAAAGCCATCTGGAACGGCACCGACATCATATGGGAAGATACGCTTATGGTTATAAACGGAGATAGCAACAACACTGTGGAAGGGAAGAGACTGACCGTTATCTCGGATATGCAGGTGAAGATATACGGAAATGTCGGCGACCTGAACATTCATCTCGTCGATGCCGATGGAAACGCTCTTGGAAATGCTAACATATACATCTCATACCCCAACGGCACATCCAGCATAAATCCGATTCGCAGCGGCCTTACCGGAAATGCGCGGCTTTACCGCGTGCCGGGAGGGCATTACTCTGCTTCCGTATTCTGGAAGGGTGTGCCGGTAGCCTCGGTTACCTTCACTGCCTCCTTTAACACCACGGCTCCGACTTTTACAGAGGAGGTCTCCTGCACGGTTTATAACATCGTTATGGTTGCAGAGGACCACTCCGGCGATACCGTTTCCTTCGTCAGTATCGTGGCCAGAAATACGGATACCGGAAATGTGGAAGACTTCGGAGTAACCGACAGCGCGGGAAAGGTATCATTCCGGCTTCCCGGCGGCAAAAAGCTCATTCAGGCCTACTGGCACGATGTGAAGGTGTACGAAACCCTCAATGTGGAGTTTTCTTCATCCCGTCAGATGACGCTGGACTGCTCGATATACCGCATGACTGTTTCCACGGTTTCCTCTTCAGACAAGCCCCTGAGTGATGTCTCGGTGGTTCTGGAAAAGGACGGCGAGACCATAGATTACGGGATGACCGGAGAGGCCGGGGCGGTGTTCTTCCGCGTGGCTCCCGGTGATTACACCCTGCGGGGCAGGCTGATAACTACCTACATGATGCAGGCCATTGATACGGAACAGACGCAGAACATCACGGTTTCAGGAGATACGCCGGTTAAAATGACCTTTTCAGACTATCCGCCCTCTGCTATTACCACCCCCCTGGCCCTGTTCAGCATTGCGCTGATACTGGTGATTGTCGGTAGTCTGGCCGCCATGATTTACATGAAAAAGAAGTGGCAGGCGCCTCCTGAAACGGAAGTTACGGAAGTGGAAACAAGCGAGGCCCTGGAAGTACGGGAAGACGCACCGATACAGCAGGATTACAGCCCACCGGAGTACTACCAGCCGCAGGAACAGAACAATCAGGGGCCGCCGAAGTTCTGAAACCCTCTTTTTATTCTTTCCATTTATTTTATAGGGTAAACATCCCCTTACCCCACTCTTCTCTAAGGTCCTTTAAACTATTCTGGTAGTGGAGGTGGTTTTTTCGTACAGCTTCTTTTTTATATTATCACAGTCTTTGCCGAATAACTCTAATGCGTAAATGTACTCGCCTGTTGAGGAATTAAAAAACACAACATGTCCGTTCTCCCTTAATCGTTCTAATATGGGCTAGATCACAGCGCTATTTTTCTGCAGAGCTTCTGTAAGTTCATTAAGGGTCAGAGGCTTCTTGCAAAGTAGGTCTACAATTTCATACTCGATTGAAATGTCTCTCATAATATCTATACCTTTGTTGATTCTATCTATCTTTCCCTCACCTGTACCTCGGCATCTCATCGAGCCCTTCCTCTATATCGTCATCCACCCAGTAGATGCAGTAATCGCATATATTTTCAACCATCGGCATGGCCGTCATTCCCATAGAGCCCTCCCATTTGCTGCAGAAGCCGAAATGCTCCGGTCCGTGTCCCTGTTTGCAGTGCATGTTATCGAATGATAATGGGGCCGCTCTATTTATCATTTGCCATTCTTTTACTGCCATGGCCTGACACGATGTGTGATAACTTTAAGGACGATACTTTTAAATACCGAAGAAAAATGCAATATTCCCCCACGGGATGTGAAATCATGACTTCGGAAAATGTTACGGATCGGTATGTAAGGGTTCCGGTGAAACACCGCCCGCCAGAGGAACGGAAAAGGGATTTTGACACCTATGTATTCAACTATACGCCGGAAGAAGCGGCTCAGGAAGCTAGCAGGTGTTTTTCCTGCGGCGTTTGCATAAAGGCCTGCCCGGTAAGGCTGGATATTCCCGGCTATCTCATGGCCACGGCCAATGGAGATGTGGAGGAGGGTCTCTCTATAATATTCCGCAATCTTCCGCTTCCATTGATCTGCGGGACCGTCTGCACCCACGCATGCGAGGATGCCTGTATCGTTGGCAAAAAAGGAGATGCTCTGGCAATCCGCCATGTTAAGCGCTTCATATCAGAATCCATTGAAAACTACGCCGATGTTATCAAACCGGAAATAAAGCCTACAACCGGCAAAAAGGTAGCCATAATCGGAGCGGGGCCAGCAGGCCTTACGGCTGCATATTATCTCGCCCTCGAGGGGATTTCCTCCACCATATTCGAGGCCCTTGATGTTCCCGGCGGAATGATGACCGTGGGAATTCCGAGATACAGGCTCTCCATGGATGTTATTAACAAGGAGGTAAGTTTCATAGAATCTCTCCCCGGCGTGGAGATAAAGTACGGCACCAGAGTTGGAAGCGACATATCATTTGAGGAAGTTCAAAAGAATTACGATGCTATATTCATCGGTGCCGGCAACCATAAGCCGCGCATGGTGGGGTGCGAGGGGGAGGATAACGAGTGCGTCTTCCACGCCATTGATTACCTGAAGAGGATTGTGCTGGGAGAGAAGATACCGGTGGAGGGAAAGAAGGTTCTCGTCATAGGCGGCGGCTTCACCGCTCTCGATGCGGCCATAACATCGCTGCGCCTCGGAGCAAGTTATGTCTCCGTATTTTACAGAAGGAGAAAGGAAGATAGACCCAGCGCAGGAACCAGCAACGGCGAAGAGGAGTTCGAAGAGGCCGTTGAGGAAGGAGTCGATTTCATCTGGATGGTTACTCCGTTCGAGTATGTCCAGGACCCGGCGACAAAGAAACTCACGGGTGTCAGGTACTGGAAGAACGAGATGATAGAGCAGGAGGGCGGCGGAAGGGCCAAACCCCAGCCGATAAAGGATCAGGAGTACTTCATAGAATGCGATTATATAATAGAGGCAACGGGCCAGACCATCGACTTCTCGTTCCTGCCGGAGAACATAAAGGAAAAACTGGAGATGAACTGGAACAACATCAAGGTGGACAAAAGCGGCATGACATCAATTCCCGGGATGTTCGCCGGCGGAGACGCTGTAAACGAGAAGAAGGATATCGTGAGCGCGGCGGCGGACGGAAAGACTGCGGCCAAGGGGATTGCAAGGTATCTGAAGAAATAAAACCATTTTTTCATCCTCTTTTTTCAACGATTTTCTGTAAAACCAGAAATCATGCTTTCAGGTTCCACACAAATTATTCAGTCCAGAAAAACCTCTACCTCAATTGCATCTCCGTCTTTTAGGCCCAGTGAATCCCGCAAATGTCCTTCGGCTATTACTTCGATTACATCGGTATGGTGCGTCCTGCGGGGTATGATGACTGCGCATTCCATGTTCTTTATGCTGGCCGGGAAGCAGAAGACATCTCCGAAGGCTCTGCCGTCCCTCTCAAAGCCGCGAATGAGCTTCCCACGCTCCTGCGGGATGGCCGGAGAATTGAGCCTCAGTTTGACATTCAGAGTTCCGGGGTAGGGGCGGAAACCCAGAAGTTTCTCAACCTGCTGAATATACTCCGGCTGGGAAAGATAGTACCTCCCTTCTCCAATACCGCTGACAACCTGCCCGCTGAGAACAAGCCCCTGCTCCCCTTCAAAAATTCTCCTGTAGTCCATATAATCGGACTGAAGAAGAGACATACCTTTCTCCGTGAGGGTGATAACCTGTTTTCTGCCGGAAAAACTGCGGGTTATGTGGCCGCTTTCAAGGAGCTGCAGAATCAGGGCTGAGGCGGTCTGCTGGCTGATGTCCATCCGTCTGGCCAGCTGGGAGGAGGAGACTGTAATCCTGCTGCCGGAATGGCCTCCCATGAGAGCAATGGTCTTCAGCATTTCAAGGGCTCTGCAGTTCATGGACGGGAATGGGAAGGGAGATAAAAGGGTTTTTGCCTCAGTCAATGTTCTATGTTTCCTGCTCAGCATCCGGTTCATTATTGCTTTTCTGCTCTTTCTGGTGCGAAGATTTATCATGTATATGAGGCCCAGCAGGGCGAGGATTATTACTGCAGCCATGACTGTGATGAGAATTGCATCAGGTGAGGTCTGTTCCGCCTGCATCTCCGCCAGTGCGAATGCCCCTGTGCACGAGGTGTTAATCGCTATGAAACCGCTGTAGTTCCTTCCATCAACAGAGATGTTGGCCATATTGTGTCTGATTTCATTGACCCAGTCAAGGTCTTCGGATATTCGAACCCATTTTCCTGCATCCTCGTTATAGTAATACATAGAGATATTTGATTCGTTGACTTCTCCCGCTTCTGGCAGGGTGTAGTACATTATAACCCATGTATATTTTATACCCTCTGCCGGCCTTGAGTCGTTTTCGTATATCCTGTAATCGAGATACTGGCCGAGTGCCCTGTCTTCCCGTAGGAGTCCATTGCCGCTGGAAAGTTTGTGCTCCGTTTCGTTTCTCACCACAACTGTTGGAATCACCCCTTCCTCGAATACAGCGCCCACATGAGAGTTCGTTTCGCGCTCCGCTTCCAGAGATATGAATTGCTGTGGGGAGTGATACACCGCGGATATGCGTCCACCATCTGCGCTCACAGCTCTGGATTTGAATATTCCAACTGCGCGCCACGAATCTTCGGAGGATACACGGGAGAGCATTATAACGGTCTGGTTTGCCGTCCAGACACCATAGGCAATGTTGAGGCTTTCAAACATACCCTCTCCTACTGACGATATGTTCCTTCCGTATTCCCTCAGAATCGGAACCATCAGGTTCCATGTGGAATTGTCGGTTGAGTTGGGGTTCCCAATCAGTATCACATTCTCAGCCGAGGTGTAGCGAGCAAGGAAGGTGCTGGAATCCACCATGGTCACATTGGCGGCATACTCTCTCATAAAAGCAGACATGCGCTCCGCCGCGCTGCTTCCGTCGGTTACCATGATTATATCCTCAGAATAGTCCATTCCCGTGTCGTGGTCCTCGCTGTCCTTTATCATGTCCATATCCGTGTCTTCCAGCAAGGGATTCGTTCCGACCTGTATTTCATATGTATCGTTGAGGCCGTCACCGTCGGAATCCGTAGAGGTTGCGTTCAACCCCATTCTAAATTCATAACCATCGCCGAGCCCATCCCCATCGGTGTCGCTGTTATTGATATCGGTTCCCAGAGATACCTCGAGACCGTCATTAAGCCCATCTCCATCGGTATCCGATATAAGCGGATTTCCGCCATACATTATCTCTTCGGCATCATCCAGATTGTCGCCGTCTGTATCTGGGGCGGTTAACTTCGTACCCATCTTCAGCTCCTGCATATCAGTTACGCCGTCGCCGTCTGTATTCTGACTGAGTGGACTTGAACCTAGTGCTGCCTCCTGCGCATCGTTGAGGCCGTCACCATCGGTATCGTTAAGGTTGAGGTCTGTCCCCTTCTCGACTTCTTCGGCATCCCCCAGCCCGTCGCCATCGGTGTCCCAATTTTTCGGGTTGCCTGAGAGGTTCAACTCCAAAGAATCGGGTAAGCCGTCTGAGTCCGTATCCATTGAGGATGGATTCGTACCGAGCCTGTATTCCTCAGCGTCGCTTATGCCGTCGAAATCAGAGTCTGTAAGCCATATGTCGCTACTGACCGAGAGGTTGTATTCTCCGTTGGGGGCAGTCACACTTATCGTTGCGCCGTTTTCCTCGTCCACATTGCTCACCCCGTCGCCGTCGATATCCTCGCTTTCTGATAGGGGTAGTGAGATTGCATATGGTGTGGAATGCAAATCGTCAATGCCGTCTCCGTTGGTGTCTGTCGATTTTGGGTTTAGTCCCAGATCATATTCTTCCTTATCACCCAACCCATCATTGTCGGTGTCGTTTCTTAGCGGGTCGGAAGAGACATGCTCCCGGAATGTTTCATTGCCATACCTGAAATAGACCTTCCAGCCCCGATACTCCTCGAAATCCGTGAGTCCGTCACCATCGGTGTCATTGTTGTTGGGAGCCGTGCCGATGTGCATCTCCAGTGCATCGTTGAGTCCGTCGCCGTCAGTGTCCGCTTTGAGTGGATTCGTTCCATACAGGAAGAAGTTCTTTGCCTCATAGCCGTCTTTTAGCCCGTCACCGTCGGTGTCGCTTACCGTTTTTTTACTGGAACTCTCTGCCACAGAGAACGACCATTTCTGTGAATCGCTCCTTGAAGCGGGAGAAAGGCCTGAGCCATCAAGCCAGTTTCCAGTTGAGTTGTGGACGATATAGTAGTGGCCATCTCCCGTATCCCAAACCGACCAGTCCTGCCTTTCCTCCGTATTCGGGGCCTCGGTTATGAGGTTGTTTCCATCGAAACTCAGGGCCTCACCGGTCTTTTTTTGAATAAGGCTTATGTAAGGCCACTCCCTTTCAGACACGGCCCATTTCTGGAGGTTATGACCGGATTGGCTCTCCATGCTGGGCCTGTCTGTCGATGTATGTCCACTCAGTACACGCCCCGTGGAATTCTGCACCAGAGAGTAATAAACATTATCTGCTCCCTCGGCAGTGTCTTTCAGGCCGTCGAAATCCCTGTCGTTGGGTTTTATTTCATTCCATTGCAAAAAGCCATCCAGAGTGTCGGGCAGGACATCAAAATATGTTGTTTCATCATCCGAATTCTCCTTTCCCTTTTTGCTATCCTCGGAGCATATGCCGCATACACACTTGTCGTAGTAGACCTTGTACTTAACATGTATGTGGCTGGTCATTGCAAAGTTTATTCTGGGCTCTCCCGGCTTCACCCAGAAACCGACTTCCTTGACAACCTCCCGTTTGCTTGAGTGGGAGGTTGTGGAAAGGACCGAACTAAATGTATGGGTTTCTGTTTTTCCGCTGCAGGATGTGGCCTTTACTGAGTAGGAAGGCACTATATAAGCATCTTCCACATCTGAGTGAGTTCCCTCTCCAGTGGCTTTAACATGCTCCACGACCCGGCTTTTAACCACAATCTTATCCCCAACTGTCAATCCGTTATCGTGATAGTCCTTAATATAAAACTGAGTTCCTTTCATATCCATATTTATCTTCGTTCTTAGTTTGATATGAACCAGTTTCTTAACTATTTCACTTATTATCCAGCCAGAGCCATGAGCGAATATGCTCGCGATTATGTCCGCCACAATTATTACTAGGTCAATTACCCAGCCGACCACGGGTATGAGGGCTATGAGCAGTATGATTGCCAGATATACGAGTTCTAGCCCCGCCACAATTGCACCGAGAGTTATTCCGAAGCCAGACCAGTCCTCTTCGCTGGCTATCTGTATGAAGGAGTATATCGCAATAGCAATTGCAATAAAAATGCCCAGTGCCTCAAGCACTTCACCACCGGTTTCCAGCATTCCAATCCTGCTATCTTCGGCTAGAGATATATCGTTTGCTTCCATCAACGGCGCAAGTTCCTCCATGTTTCTGGCAGATTCCGCCGCTCTGAAATCTGTGAGCAACCCTCGAAACTCCTCGGATTCGCCCGGTGTGTAAAGCATATTCTCGCTTATCGCGTCAGTAACAAATCCTCTGACCCTAGAAAGCTGAAACGCACCCAGCGTCTTTGAAATTTCATTCAGAATGGGCCCAACTATTTGATCGAACGCATCGTATCCCTTATGCATCTCTTCCAGAACGGCAGAGGACTCTTCTGTTGAAAAGTCGATGTACTCAGACCCGACGCTTATTACAAAGTCGCCAGCTCGCCATACAAGCATGACTATAGTGGCGTTAACCCTTTCATCCGGCCCCATCCATGTCCATCTCTGCACTTCATCCACTATGTCTTCAGGGCCCGCAGGGTCTCCGGTATGCGTATCCACCCAGAGCATCTGGATATCTCTGGACCTTATGGTTTCGACCGCATCCATGTTTATATGAGTTTTGTTCCCCCATGACACCCTTTCCAGGTCCATTACCCTCAGCGAGGAATCTGTGAGGACGGTTATTGGCATGATGGGGCGGGCAGTCATATTTTTTGCAGCATCTCGAATGGCCGAAGGTATAGATGCTATGGCCGCATCTCTGTGTGCGTAACTCGATATCCAGTTTTCCTGCGTGAGGTTGTATTCTTCGAGGCGTGAAGGAGCATCAGAAATAGCGGTATCGTTCCATAGAAAATCGTAGTTCAATACGGCATAACTGCTAAGAGTCTCGTTCATGTCATTTGAATAGAAAATACCGACATCCGTTCCGAAATTCTGCGTTACTTTAAAACCGGAGAGCATGGCTTTATCCCGATATACCGCCAGAGTTACAGGAATGGACGATATAAACGGCGACTCTCTGTTGCGAATGTAAATCCGCACGGTCTTAAAGTGCATGTCACTCTCAAGTAGCGGATACAGATAAGCAGGCGTCCAATCATCCCCGGGCGGCTGGCCCGATACATCCACATCTATGTAGTCTTTTAACTCATCTTTTACAATTATGTATGTTTTCTGGGAAATGCGGTTTGAATTAAGATTCGTGTCAATCATGCTCCAGCCGTTAGGTACCGAGATGTCTAAGGAGTCTGTGCCGGTAACCAGATCAATCTGCCCCTTTAATGGGGAGCGAGCCCACAGATAAAAATCATAAAATCCCGTTTTTATTGCTGTCTCTACCTTTGTCCAGCCATCTCCGGAAGGTGCCTGCCATTCTGGAAGAAATTGCAGGTTATATGAGTCGGTGCGGCCAGAAATCATCCATACCAGATTCGCGCTGATGTTCAGTTCACCAACCTTCTCCTCCGGCAGAAACGCGCGTCCCTGTAAAGCCACGGCGCCCCCGTCCTTTTGTACAGGCCATAGGGGCGTATATATTCTCTGTCTGAGGTTCCAGCCTATTGTGTATGAAAAACGGCCGTGCTCGGATGGGGTGTCTATACTCATCAACAGAAGGTCTGTTTCCCCGTTGTCGTCGATATCAGTTATTGCAACTCCGCCCCCGTCGTTCTTCAGGCCAACCCCGTCAATGCTTTGCAGATGACTCCAGGTTCCAATATTTCCGTTCTCATTCATGTCCCAGCCGACCATGTACTGCAGGGTGTTCGGGCCAGTTTCGGCACCTGCGGCAGTAAACAGAAGGTCCGCTTTACCGTTGCCGTCTATATCTCCGAGTGCCGCGCCGCCTCCCTCGTTGTTGTATCCGATTTCCGGGGATTTGAATATGTCGCTCCAGCTATCCGTTTTTCCGTTCGAATCCAGGTTCCAGCCGATCATATACCAAAACCTGTTGCTCCCTTTCGGGTTATCTATTCCCATTAATACCATGTCGAGGATGCCGTTGCCGTCTATATCTTCGAGTGCCAGCCCGCCTCCCTCGTTCTCGTATCCGATTTCCGGGGATTTGAATATGTCGCTCCATCTATCCGTTTTTCCGTTTGAATCCAGGTTCCAGCCGACCATATACCAAAACCGGTTGTTCTTTTCGGGATTATCTATTCCCATTAAGAGCATGTCAAGGATGCCGTTGCCGTCTATATCTCCGAGTGCCAGCCCGCCTCCCTCGTTATCATATCCGATTTCCGGGGATTTGAATATGTCGCTCCAGCTATCTGGGTTTCCGTTTGAATCCATGTCCCAGCCGATCATGTACCAGAACCTGTTGTTCTTTTCGGGATTATCTATTCCCATGAGGACTATATCTGGGATGCCGTTGCCGTTTATGTCAGCTACTGCTGTTCCCCCCCCTGCAGTGGATCTGCCCAGCGTGGATGGCGAGGTGATGAACTCACTCCAGCTGCCGGGGACGAAGGACCGCTTTACGGCCATGCCGTATTTTTCTACAGAATCGGCCGCTGGAACCTTATTCATGGTCATCTCCAGCATGGGCTGAATAGTAACATCGTCTTCTGAGTTGTCAAGGTCGCGCATCTGGGCTTTCGTGTCAATGGGCCAGTTCCAGCTGGAACCTGTATATTTCAGGTGGTTTTTATTCTCCGGAATAAGCTGGAAATCCATATATGTCGGGGCCGCTTCCATATCCATGGAAAAGTCAAAACCGTCCCGTGCGGACCTTGAAGCGAAGGGAGATAGGTCCAACGAATCGGGAACTCCGTCGCCGTCGTTATCGTCATCCATTGCGTTGGGCACTCCATCCCCGTCGAAATCGGCGTCCCATATTCGTATGTCGTCCAGAAATACGCAAAATCCCTCACTTATAAATGGGCCATCATGGGAATAGCTCAGGCCGATGTCGCTCAGTGTTTTTCCCTTCTCGGAGGACATGTTGTATTCCACCAGATACCACAACCCTTGCGGGTCTTTCCTGATATTCGGGTCGGTGCCCACACCATACTGGTCCTTTACGGCGGATTCCCTTATAGTTGTCTCGTCAGAGAAGGTGCCGTCAAGAGCTACATTGGGCGATGTCCCGTTCTCATGGAACAGTCTGAATGTGAGCCGCGTGCTTTCGCTTATGGCGATGCTGACATTAAGAATGTTTATGAAAAAGAACTGCCTATGGTCTCCGTTCATGTCGCCATTAGTGGAGCCGTTGAGGAAAAAAGAGGCTTTCCCGCTGAAAGAGTGAGAATTGGTAAGCCCCCATCTTGCGTTGGCATCGTTTGAGGCCGTAATATACACATTCGGGTCGCTTCCGTTCTCCCATCCCATATACAGGCTTAGAGGTCCTCCAAAGGTTTCCATGTAATCCGAGAGGCCATCTCCGTTGCTGTCCACTTTTATCGGGTTCAATCCGGCCCTCAACTCGTAATTGTCATCAAGCCTATCTCTGTCGCTGTCAGTGTTGTTCCAGTCCGTGCCGAGAACAAGTTCCACAGAGTCGGGGATAAGGTCTCCGTCGGTATCGGTGCTGTCGTTACAAGCCGCAATCAGGGTATCCAGATTAGCTTCCGTAATGTTGCCTTCTTCAAGGAGCGTTTTCGGCGGAGCGCTCCCTATGTCAGAGAGGCCTGAATCCGAGTTCAGCACAGAATCCACCGTGGGATTTAGGGTAGCTAGCATCATAACGGATATGGAAAAAATCGCAAAGAGGCGGAGCGCACTCATTCCATTTCTGCTTACAAACAATTTCCTGATGTTTTTTTCTATATTCCGGGCCATATTATCAGAACCTCATGTATGGGGTCCGTGGTGCTTTCGTCCTCACTTCATTAAGTCCAGAAAAGTTATTCATATCTGTATCTTTTCCCACACTTAAGCAGACCACTGCTGCCAGTCATCCTGCTGTTTATAAGCTTTTCCGTGGGGTTGCTCTGTTGCATAAATACTTTTATAAAGCCATGGTGCATATTCTTCCTTATCCAACCATGGAAGGGATGCACCATGGCCGAAATGGAGATACAGAAGAAGTATATAAGAAATTGGTCTGAGTATAATGAAGGCCTTGTG
>JAJSAE010000040.1 GCA_024281315.1 archaeon
ATTTCATACTGGGATGTCGGAACGCAGAAGTACCAGACATACATCTATAAGTTCGGTTTCAACAACTTCAACGATGCGCAGAACCGGGCGGTTAATATCTATGCAGGAGCGGAAGGGTTCTGGATTTATATCAAGGGAGGGGGGAGCGTGGGGTACAGTGTGGAGACATAGGGCTTCCTTTGAAAAACAGGAAATTAACTAACCATCTTCCACGACCCATCTCAGGGTATCCAGGTCAAGGGCGCAGATTTCCCCCACTTTTTTATGCAGCACCAGCATCTTCTCAAACTCCTTCTCGCCATGCCCTCTTGCCCGCTCAAGAGCGGCTTCAATCCCTCCCCATCCCGAGCCGGAAATGAGGTTATCCGCATGAGCAACAATCTTTTCTTCAAGGGTTTCCGGAGTATAATCCTTTACGGGAAGACCGAACTTTTTTGCGTCCTCTCTGTCCAGTCCCGCGCCGATATGCCTTTCGACAATGCGCACCACCCTTTCGTCAATTCCCATAGCCTCGAGTTTTTCTGCCCCGACTGCCGCATGCTTGATTCCCTGAGTTGTCCCCCTTCCTATGTCGTGGAGCAGAGCGCCGGCCGTGATGAGGTCCGCATCCGCCTTGTAGGCGTTCCGTCTGGCCAGTTCTCCCATGTGCGTGGCCAGCCGCTCAACGGTCTTAACATGCTCGATAACATCATCCGGAACATTCTCCTGCTCCAGCAAGGCAAGGCATTCACCGTAATTCGGAATCTTTCCCGGAGTGATGACCGTCTTTCCTCTGCCGTCCGGTATTATTCTCAGTTTTCCGCCGGAGAATTCCCCGGTCTCCCATTTGTCACCGGTCAATCTGTCAAGGAATATTGCAAGGGCCGCCACCTCGGAATGTGGCTGACTTCCAACGGCCACATTGAAATCCGCCGTTTCGTAGACCTCTCTCGGAACCTTTTCCGCCCCCACGATAACGAGTACATCCCCTCCTCTTTCTTTAATCTCCGGAAGGGCATCGCTCAACTGCTGGCCGTACATGCTGAGATGCACCTTTATCCCCTGAAAGTTCTTAAGGGTCTGCCGCCAGTTTATGCCCGTCTTTATTGTAAAATCCCCACCGAATCGCTCCACCACGCTTTTTACGCCGCTTTCCAGTTCCCTGTCCTCGGTGCCTATCAAAATCGCATGTGCCCCGAAGTTCCTTGCGGTGAGGGCCACATGGGTGGTTATTCTCTTATCTCTCTGGGGCCTGTGCCCCAATCTCAGAACGGTTATCATCCTCTCACTGGTCTTTTATCAGTTCAATCCGGTGTGCCCTGTATTCCAGCCGCACCGACCTCTTAACAAAACTCTTCAGCAGTGTGGCGCTTACGCCCAGCTCCTCGGCAACATCGCCGGTGAATTTGCCCCTCTCCTCAACCATTTCCACTATTTTGTCCTCCAGCTTTTTGTAATCCTCTTCCGGCATGATGGCCGCATAGAGAACATCACTTATCTCGAAGATTGGCCACGAGGCATTGATATGGAACGAGGAATAGAACGAATGATAGGCATTCACCGGCTCTATTGAGTCCTCTTTCTGCTGCCAGCGAATCTCCACGAGTTTCATCTTCTCAAAAAACCTGAGTGCAAGGACCCCGTCTTTCCCGTACTTTTCCATAATCTCTTCCTCGGTCTTCCAGGCCATACAGACCTCCTTGAAAACCTCGCGCTTTAAAGGGGTGTCAACGCATCTGAACATGGGTACGAGTTCTGCCGGTTCATTGATAATTTTCACACGCTGCATGCGGAGGGTATGGGCTTTCACGGATATAAAGGTGACGGATTGATGGGGCATTGCTACGCTATGGCGTGCCATTGTCAAAGAACAGTTAATCCAAAGGTAAAAACGATAGATAGATATGCACCCTTTCCATTCGGTGGCCATGAACATAAAAGCCGTTGCTCTGGACATTGACGGGACGATAACCACGAAGAATAGAAGGGTACCACCGGAATCCGTGGAGGCGATTCAAAAACTGGAAGAAGCGGAGATACCGGTCATTCTTGCGAGCGGAAATGTTCTGCCAGTTGCCTATGGACTTGGCCAGTACCTCGGAGCAACCGGCCCCATAGTGGCGGAGAACGGGGGCGTGGTCTTCTACCGGAGAGAGATAGAGATCCTACAAGATAACGGGACGGCACTGGAGGCCTACGAAAGAATAAAGAATATGAAAGGAGTTGAGCGATTATTCACGGACAGGTGGAGGATAAGCGAGGTGGGGCTGAAGAAAGGGCCGGACATTGAGGGAATAAAAGAGAGGCTGAAGAGCCTGCCAGTCTCGGTGGTGACTACCGGATACGCCATACATATCATGGACGGACGGATGAACAAGATGAGGGGGATCGAGAGGGGCGCGGAACTGCTAGGAATAAAGACGGGAGAAATACTAGCCATAGGCGATTCCCACAACGACATGGAGATGCTGGAAGGGTGTGGGATGTCCGGGGTACCGGCCAGCGCATCGGATGAGGTGAAAATGGTGGCGAATATAGTCTCAGATAGGGAGTACTACGAGGGATTTCTGGATATTCTGGAGAGAGCGGGACTAATTCAAGCAGAAAGAAGCAAAGAGAATAAAGGATTTATCACTCAATTACAGTGACCTTCTCATATAACTCCGGTAACCTATCCTTCCTCATCCTAAATTTTGTTCCATGATTGTGCCCCGTTCTAGCATCAAAATCTATAAGAATTACCCCTTTTTCAATCGCAGATACGAGATGCCTCAAATCGAACTTTTCAAGCATGTGAATCTCTTTGTAGTGATAATATTCTATGCCGTCCTGCTTCTTAACATCGGCCTTAACATAAAAGCAGTTAGGCATTTTTGTTCCAATTGCATGGTAAATATCGTCAAATCCCCAATAAGGTTGGGGGTTTAACTCGCCCAACCCCACCCTTTTCTCCACGGACTTGAGCCACTCCTTATGCCGTGGATCTACACTACTCGAATCAAAAGAAATAAGAATCTTCCTATCTTTCCAATCAATCTCTATCCCAAATCCTCTATCTGTTCGAGAAAGACCATTAATTGTCTGCCTGAAACTCATTTCATTCTCTGGGTACTTCAAACCAGCTTCCTTATGCTTCCACCCGTACAGCGGAAGCAACACTTTTGGAACAAATTTAATGGCTCTTGGAGATGGTTCTCTATGCAGTAGGGTTGTTAAAGAGGATTGTTTGCTTCTCTGTGCTTTCAGCTCCCATTCTGCAGCATTGGGAATCGGCAAATTATTCTCTTCTATGCCCAACAAATCTTCCAGTGTGTTGCCCACACCGCCCTGATTGCCCGGCCTTGCATTGGCTATCCAGCCCAGATCTCTAATCTCTATCAGTTTCTTGATTAGTTCTGCTTTTGTATATGTTTGCATTATCAGCCCCCTTTCATTTGTTTTTAACTATTGGCGGCTTCCAAAAATCCAGTAAATACTCAAAAGTGACGCCCATGGTGATATAATTACTTGGCCAGCCGAATATTCCAATATTATTAACTATGTTTGTCCGGTCCCAGATGATTATGTTTCGTAACTCATACCCTCGTCTTCTAAGTTCTTCAATAAGAGAAACATGTATGGTTATTCTCTGATTATTCCACCACATATCTGGGACATTGATAACACAGTGCGCCTTTTCCTTTAGAAGAGGCAACATAGCCTCAAATATGTCCCCCATTGCTTCTGTATACTTTTCCAGTTCCATCGTGCCTAAATCATTTGGGTCCTGTGAATACTGTTCTACCTTTCCAAACTGCTCGTTTTTTCGATTTCTTCTAGACTTGTTTTTTCGTTCACGATTTAATAAGTTAGCATAGGGCGGGGATGTAAAAATCAATGAAACGGTTTCCTCATCCAGATAATGGGAAATATTTCTTGCGTCATCCTGAATGGCCACCTGCTCGGAGGTGTTAAAAAGTCTTTCTGTCATCAGCCGTTCTCCACAGAGTTTAATATATCTCTCCTGAAGGTCAAAGCCCACAGCGTTTCTATTTAAATCCTGTGCTGCGACGAGTGTTGTCCCACTCCCAACAAAAGGGTCTATGACAAGTTCTCCTTCATGCGTGAATAGTTCAATAACTTTTTTTGCAAGAGAAATTGGGAATGTCGCAGGATGAACGCTTTTATCCCTGATGTCTCGCCCTTCATAAGTAAACTGCCACACACCTATCTGACTTTTCAGCCATTCCTTTGCGGTCATGCAGTTCAGATGATTCGGCTTACATGCACATGTCTTAAGGTGATTGATGTTCAGTTTTTTTCCGCACAGGACATCGCCTCTCAATATCTTTTTAGGAAGTCTCTGGCCAAAAGATTTCTCTATGCTACTATTTGCATCGTTCTCTTCCATTTTTTCCTTTACCACTGGAGTGCTCTCGGACATCTTTCTCCTCCTTTATTGGGGGCATGTCTTTATTACATATAAATCTATGGCCTACTCCTCCACTCCTTTCAAAATCTCCACCAGTTTCACGAACTCCTCAACCAGAAAGTTGTTCAGCCTCTTTCCTATATCCTCGATGGCCCTTTCCGGGTATCCCATTGCTCCCGTGGGGAAGTACCTGCTCGCATCCCTCAGGACCATGAACGGGGGAAAGTTCGGTATGTCCCCTTTCCTCTCCTCCTTCACGAGGTCCGGCCTTATGGCCATTATTCTGGATGTTTCTATCATCCCCGCATGGCCGTCGTCCTTCGGGAACTCGTCCATACCCCTGAACTTGTACACGATATCATAGTCGGAAAGTGCCATTACCTTGATGTTAGCGGTGGCCACAACATCCCCCGCCGCATTCTTTATAGCAGCTATGTGCGTTCTTCCGGCGTGGCCAGAGATTATGAGAACATTCTTCACACCGTGCCTTGCCAGTTCCCTCAATATGTCCACAACAATGGCCTTCAGCGTTTCCGGGCGTATGGATATGGTCCCCGGGAAATTGGCGGTTGAGGCGCAGTTCCCATACTTCAGCGGGGGAATTATAACGGCTCCGGTTCGCTTCGCTACCTGCTCGGCCAGCTCAATGGGCTGGATGCTGTCGGTTGCAAGGGGCAGGTGGCTTCCGTGCTCCTCCACGGCCCCGATGGGGAATATGATCACCTTATCGTCCGCAACCCACTCTCCGAATTCCTTCGATGTCATCTCGTCCATGTATATCTTCATGGTATCACCTGTGTGAGGTAATGCGGAGGGAGAGTATAAAGGTTGCTGTGTGGCCTGCTCTGTTGCATAACTCCATTCTGAGTTAGGGACTGCGCTTATTCACCTTCCCTATTTCTACCCCATCGTTTTTTTAACCGTGTGAAACCTCTTGTTTTTCACAGTTTTAGCATCATATTGTATATCAGAAAC
>JAJSAE010000041.1 GCA_024281315.1 archaeon
GTGAAAAACAAGAGATTTCACACGGTTCAAAAAACGATGGGTTAGAAATAGGGAAGGTGAATAAGCGCAGTCTCTAACTCAGAATGGAGTTATGCAACAGAGCAGGAAAAGGTTAAACTTAATATAGGATAAACGGTTCCAGGAGACATGGATCTGCTACTGCCGGCCCTGTCTGGCATCCTTGCGTTCGCCATAACATTCGTAACCACACCAAAGCTTATAGAGAAGATGAAGATAAAGAATATGACCGGAAGGGATGTTAACAAGACAGATGGGCGCAGGGTGGCGGAGATGGGAGGTATAGCCGCAATAATGGGGTTCGCCGTGGCCCTGACAGGAGTTATCGGAATAGAGAAGATAATGGATACGGTTCAGGCGGATATCGTTCTGGGCATCCTCGGTGTCCTGTTCATTTCCGCATTCATCGGGCTAATAGATGATATATCGGTGCTGTCTCAGAGGATGAAGGTGGTGCTTGTGGCGTTTGCGGCCCTTCCGCTGGTTATCGTGCACATAGGCTCCCACAGGGTAATGCTCCCCTTTGACTTTGGTTTCATATTTCCATACCACCTCTACTGGATAATTGTGGTTCCGTTTGCGATTACGGGTGCGGCCAATGCTCTGAATATGTCTGCTGGCTATAACGGTCTCGAGACGGGGCAGGTGGCCGTAATCAGCGGCTTTCTGCTTCTGATTGCCATTATAAAGGACTCTAGCTTCTCCACGCTGCTGGTCTTCTCGGGCCTGCTCGGTGCTTCCCTTGCCTTATATCATTTCAACAAATTTCCGGCCAAAATATTCGTGGGTGATGTGGGGACGCTGAGCATGGGGGCGGTTATAGGGGCCGGAGTGGTGATAGGAAATATTCAGTTCTACGGGGTTATACTCATAATGCCTGCGTTCTTTGAACTGGATTCCACGATGTACCACGACCTGAAGCATGTGGACAGAAAGACCGCTTGCAGACACCCGGTTCTGCTGGAGGATGGGAAGCTCCAGACGCCGGAAGGGGCGCAGTGGTACACGCTGCCGTATTTCATCCTGAGCCGGAGGTCTCTGACAGAGAAGGAGCTTGTGAGCAGGATGCTTATGCTGTATTTTATATGCGGAGTTGTGGCACTGGGGCTGGCGGTGATATAAATGAATATACTTTTCGAAGTAGGTCACCCTGCACATGTGCACCTTTTCAAATATGTTATCTGGGAACTGGAAAAACAGGGGCATGCAGTACAGATTGCAGTACGCGAAAGGGAAGGGATGGTCGCTCCTCTTATAGAAGAATATGGATTTCCCTACCAGATGATGAGTCCGAATGCACGGGGGATATTCGCAAAAGCCATGACAATGATAAAAAACGATATGTTTCTCCTGAAAATTGCAGGAAAATCAAAGGCGGAAATGTTCATAAGCGTCGGTTCCCCCTATTCAGCGCATGTAGCTACCATTACAAGAAAACCTCACATCTGCCTCACGGATACAGAAGATGCCGATCTCCAGCTGAAACTCATGGCCCCGTTCACCAGAACGATCCTTACACCTGATTGCTTTCTGAAAAAATTTCCACCTAAGAAGCACATAAGATACCCCGGCTATCACGAACTGGCCTACCTCCACCCCAATCGGTTCAAACCGGACCCCTCCATTCTTGCCTATCTCGGCATAAAAGAAGATGAAAAGTATGTTATAATGCGCTTTTCGGCCTGGGATGCCAGTCACGACATAGGTCAGTACGGATTCAGAAGCGATGAAGAGCGTTTTGCCCTTGTGGAAGAACTTGAAAAATATGCAAAGGTTTTCATCAGTTCGGAAATACCCCTCAAAGGGGGTCTGGAGCGAAGAAGAATAAACATTCCAATTCACAGAATCCATGACGCATTATACTATGCCGCCCTATATGTGGGAGACGGACACAAAATGGCCGCAGAGAGCGGGGTCCTCGGCACACCCTCCGTTATAATTTCCACAAGATGGGACCGAACTGGAAATTTCAGGGATTTTGTAAGCCGGTATGGTATTATCGAGGCCTTTAAAAATGTTAACATGGCTCGAGATAGGGCCATCACCATCCTTAATAGTGAAATAGAACGGAAGGGCTGGAAATTGAGGGCAGAAAAGATGCTCAATAAAAAAATAGATGTAACCGCCTTCCTTATTCACTTCATAGAAAACTATCCCGAGAGCCACAAAATTTATATGGAAGGAGCCGATGCCCTCTTTAATAAGTTCAAAGGTGTAAATAATGGCTGATTACAAATTAATAGGCAATATAGCAATAGGCGAGGATGTTACTATAGGAGATTACGCCATCATTGGCGTTCCGGCGAAAAAATTCGACGGAGATAATAGAACTGTTATAGGCGGGGGCTCCACAATCCGTAGCCATACTGTAATTTACGCAGGCAATACCATCGGCAAGCGCTTGAACACCGGACATAATACGATTATCAGAGAGGGAAATTCAATCGGAGATAATGTATCGGTAGGAAGCAACACAACCCTCGAAATAGGAAACCGGATAGGTAATAATGTAAAGATTCACTCAAACTGCATTATCGGCGAGTATGTTATTATTGAAGACTATGTATGGATAGGTCCCTCCGTTATAACCCTTGCAACACTTCATCCCCCATGCCCGAAGTATGAAGAGTGCGCACGGAAGGACCCAATAGTCATAAAGAAAAACGCAAAAATCGGAGGGAATGTAACCCTTACACCGGGAATTACCATCGGCGAAAACTCTCTGATCGGAGCCGGAGCCGTTGTTACCAGAGACATACCCCCGAACTCGGTGGTCGTCGGAAACCCCGCACGAGTGATAAAAACCATTGACGAACTGGACTGCAAAGAGCCATATTTTTCAAGGCCCTATGAATGGGAAGATGAAATCAGAAAGGGAACGGTGAAAAAATGAACTACAACCTTGTTGAGATGTATGTGGACGATGAAATCAGAAATAAAGTACTGGAAGTCATAGACTCGAAGAGATACATAAAAGGCCCGGAAACAAAAGGTTTCGAAGAAGAGTTTGCGGATTACCTCGGTGTCAGGAATGCTGTTACAACCAGTTCCGGCACAACGGCCCTGCATCTTATATACTATGCACTCGGCCTCGCCCTCGGTGACGAGATAATCGCCCCGTCGCATACATTCATAGCAACTGTCTCCCCTGCCATGCACCTCGGCGTAAAGCCGGTGTTTGCAGACATTGAAGAAGAAACATACTGCGTTGACCCCGAAGATGTAAGAAAGAAAATAAGCGAAAAGACAAAAGCCATTGTCGCTGTCCATTTATACGGCCATCCTGCAAACATGAAAGCGCTTAGGGAGATTGCGGATGAGCACGGTCTTTATTTGATAGAGGATGCCTGTCAGGCCCATGGTGCGGAATATAACGACCAAAAGGTCGGGAACTTCGGCGATGCAACTGCCTTTTCCTTCTTCCCTTCCAAAGTAATGACCGTTGCGGGAGACGGAGGAATGGTAGCCGGAAATAATACGGAGCTTCTGGACAGAATCGCCATGCTGAGAGATCAGGGAAGAACGACGAAGTACAAACATACCGCTCTCGGCTTTAACTTCAGAATGTCGGAAATTCTTGCGGGTGTCGGAAGAATACAACTGAAACACCTTGACAGGTGGCTGGAACGCAGAAACCACATCGCATCCATATACTCGGAAGTTCTATCATCCCACTGCACGATTCCCGTGGTCGCAGAGGGCGTTCGCCACTCGTTCTATGTATACACCATCCGGCTCAGGGACAGAGAGTGGTTACAGGCCCATTTGAAAAAGCACGAGATCGCTTCCGGAATCTATTACCCAATACCCGTTCACCTGCAACCGGCGGTGAGAGACATTATAACACCGAAACACCTTCCCGTTACGGAGAAGGTAGTGGACGAAATACTCTCTCTTCCAATGCACCCATTCCTGTCGGATAAGGATGCCCAATTCATCGCAGAAAAAGTAAAAGAGTTTTTGGAGGGAGAAATATGAAAATAGCACAGATAGGTACGGGATACTGGGGAAGGAATCATGCGAGAGTTTGGAAGGAGATGAAAGATGAGGGGGTAATAGAAGATATTATTCTGGTGGATGTGAAAGAGAGCGCTGTCAGACCTCTGGCAGAGAATTTTTCCCTTTCTTACCTCACCTCCGCAGACGATTTGCCGGCTGATATAGATGCAGTTGATATAGTTGCACCCACACCCCTTCATTTTCCTCTGTCGAAGAGATTTCTCGAGGATGGGAAGCATGTTTTCGTGGAAAAACCCATGACCGCCACATCGGAGGAGGGAGAAGCCCTTGTCAAGGTAGCCGAAAAAACGGGAAAAATCCTGATGCCCGGGCATCTCTTCAGATATCATCCCGCTCTGAATAAGGTAAAGGAAATGATAGCAAGCGGCAGGTTCGGAAGGATTTTCTACATGAAAACAGTAAGAAGTGCAATGAGAGTTCCAAGGAAGGATATGGGGGTGCTTCTGGCCCTTGCCATACACGATGTGGATACATACACATATATTCTCGGAAAGAAACCGGACAGCGTTCTCTGCGATGTTTCCGAACATTTCTGGGACGGCATAGAGGATGTCGCAACCCTCACTCTTAGATACGGTGAGACCAGCGGTCATATATTTGAGAGCTGGCTCTCTCCCGTGGGGAACAAGATAAGGGAGATATATGTAGCCGGTGAAAACCTCTCTGCTAGGGTGGACTACCTGAAACCTGATGTCATAGAACTGTATGACAGTAGTATCACACGCTCAAACGGGGACTGGATACTGGAAAACGAGGGCATGAGGAGCATCACGGTGCCGTACAGAGAGCCACTGAAGGAGGAACTTCTGGATTTCGTCAGTTCGTGCGAGAGCGGAAAGGCCCCGAAGGCAAATATGCATGCAGGGCTTGAGGCGATAAAGGTGATAGAATCGGCCATGGAATCTGCGAACTCCGGAAAACGGGTTATTCTTTAATCAGGGCCTGTAGTTTTTCCAGATATTCTCGTATATCTCAGGCCGGAAGAATCTCGCGGCGGTTATGTTGGCCGAAAGCCATCCCTCGAGATTCCCAGTATCGACCCTTGTTCCTTCGAACCTAAGGCCGAGCATCCTGTGCTCTCTGTTATATATGCGCAACGCATCGGTAAGCTGCAGTTCCCCTCCCGCGTCCGTCTCCGTTTTTCTCAGATATGTAAAAATCTCCGGTGTAAGCAGGTACCTTCCTATAATGGCATGATTGGAGGGGGCATTCTCCACGGTGGGCTTTTCCACAATATCCTCAATATCAAAGAGGCCTTGGGCGAGTTCCTCGGGGGTTTTTATTATTCCGTATCTGGAGATTTCCCTCTCTTCAACATCCTCTATTCCGATAACCGGCCGGTTATACTTCCAGTATATGTTTATAAGCTGCTTCGCCGCCGGAACTTCATCGAATATGATATCATCTCCGAGCATGAGAATGAAAGGCTCGCTCCCCACATGCTTTTCCGCAAAGAGAAGGGCATCTCCCAGTCCTTTCGGCTCCTTCTGCTGGACAAAGAATATGTCAGCGTCAATATCCGTTTCCATTATCTTCCGCAGTTCCTCTTCCCTGCCTCTCGCTTTCAGAAATGTCTCCAACTCTACATTCCTGCTGAAATGATCCTCCACGGCCCTCTTTCCCTTACCTGTAATTATGAGAATATCGGTTATTCCCGATGCTACCGCCTCTTCCACCACATACTGTATTGCCGGCTTGTCCAGTATCGGAAGCATCTCCTTGGGCTGGGCCTTGGTGAGTGGAAGCATTCGCGTGCCCAGGCCCGCAGCAGGTATTACCGCTTTCACACCACCACATCGCATTTGGATATATAAAGGATATCGCCTCTTCACCATGAAGTTATATATAGAATGCCGCCATTGCACCATTATATGAACATATCCATAGTAGGCACCGGCTATGTGGGCCTCATAACAGGCACAACATTCGCGAAACTCGGGAACTCGGTTACCCTTGTAGATGTGGTGAAGGAAAAGGTGGACGCGGTAAACAGCGGCCGCTCCCCGATATACGAAAAGGGACTGGCCGCCCTCCTAAAAGATCTTGTTGAGGCAGGAAAACTCAGCGCCACTACCGATATGGAAGAGGCCGTTCGGTCGTCGGAAATAACCTTTGTTGCCGTAGGAACCCCCTCGAGAGAAGACGGCTCCATAGACCTCTCCCACATATATTCCGCCGTAGAAGTCGTTTCCAATACCATGAGAAATAAAAAATCCTACCATCTCGTGGTTATAAAAAGTACGGTGATTCCGGGGACAACCGGAAGCCTGATACCTCTCATGGAGAAGCACTCAGGGAAGAGGGCCGGAAAGGACTTCGGGGTGGCCATGAACCCGGAATTTCTCAGGGAAGGCGTGGCCCTTGAGGACAGCATGAACCCGGATCGGATAGTTCTGGGAGTGAACGACTCTAAGAGTGAGCGGATACTGAGAGAATTATACTCGCCGCTTAAGGCTCCACTACTGTTTGTCTCCCCCACCACTGCCGAGATGATTAAGTACACGGCCAACGCGTTTCTCGCCACGAAAATAAGCTTTTCCAACGAGATAGCAAACATCTGCGACCGCTTCGGTGTGGATGTGGACGAGGTTATGAGAGGGATAGGGCTGGACCACAGAATCTCCCCTTACTTCCTGCAGGCAGGGGCGGGCTTCGGAGGTTCCTGTTTTCCGAAGGATGTAAAGGCCCTTATTTCGGCCTCTGTCGGGAGCGGCTACACCCCACACCTTCTGAAAGAGGTTATTGAACTCAACGACCGGCAGCCCCTGAGAATGATAGAACTGGCGGAAAGATACTCTGGAAGCATCGATGGGAAAAAAGTTGCGGTTCTGGGCCTTTCTTTCAAGCCGGAAACCGATGACATAAGGGAATCCAGAGCAATCCCACTTGTGAGAGAGCTTATAGAGAGAGGTGCCTCCGTGACGGCGTACGACCCGCAGGCCACCGAGAACTTCAGACGGATATTCCCGGGCATACTATACACGACCTCCGCAGAGGAAGCGCTCATCGGTGCTGATATATGCATGATACAGGCGGACTGGAGCGAGTTCGGGGAGATTGATTACGATAAATACGGACTTGAGCTTGTTGTGGACGGGCGAAGAACTCAGAGAGGAGAATCTGAG
Organism: archaeon; assembly: GCA_024281315.1. Lineage (GTDB taxonomy): Archaea > Thermoplasmatota > Thermoplasmata > JAJSAE01 > JAJSAE01 > JAJSAE01. The sequence continues at coordinate 7,164 of JAJSAE010000041.1, forward strand.
ACACCATATGTGGGGATCGGCCGTAGTGTTAAGATGAAAGAGGGTGATTAACATGAATGTATGCGTAATAGGCATGGGATACATCGGCCTCCCGACCGCGGTCACTCTGGCCTCCAGCGATATCGGGGTGTATGGGTATGATATAAACGAGGAACTCATAAATAGAATCCTCAGCGGGAACACCGACATAGTGGAGGCGGGCCTCGAAGAGAAGCTGAAGGAGGCTCTGGAAAGGGGCCTTCTCACTGCGGGCACGGAGCTGAGAGGAGACTCCGAGATATACCTGCTAGTGGTCTCCACCTCCCTCGACAGGGAGAGCAACAGGCTGGACCTTCGGGCGTTAAAGGCCGCCACGGGGGACCTCGGAAAGGTGCTGAAGAAAGGGGATCTGGTGATTGTGGAATCCACGGTTATACCAGGAATCACTGAGGAGGTGGTGAAGCCAATCCTTGAGGAAAAGAGTGGGCTGGCCTGCTGCGATGATTTCTACCTCGCATTCTGCCCGGAGCGTGTTCTTCCAGGAAATCTTATGAAGGAACTCATCAACAACGACAGGATAATCGGCGGCACGGACAGAAAGGCCGCGGAGATGGCCAGAGACTTTTATTCGAGATATGTGAGGGGGAAACTGCACATCACCGATGCCAGAACCGCAGAGATGGCAAAACTCATGGAGAACACATATCGGGCCGTTAACATAGCCCTTGCCAACGAAATTGCATTCATAGCGGAAGAAAACGGCGTCAATGTTTACGAAGCCATAAGAATGGCAAACAACCACCCGCGCGTGAATATACACCTCCCCGGCCCCGGTGTCGGCGGCTACTGCCTCACAAAGGATCCCTGGTTTCTCATACAGGACTTCGAAAACTCCCGAATAATAAAGGATGCACTGGAGATAAACGCTTCCATGCCTGAATATGTGGCTGATATGGCCGAAAGGGAACTCCACACCGCAGGAAAGGATATCTCTGAATCGAGGGTGTGCGTCCTTGGCCTTGCCTACAAAGGGAATGTCTCCGATGCAAGGGAAAGCCCGGGTTATGAGATATTCCTTAAACTAAGAGAACTGGGAGCTGATACGGTGATTCACGACCATCTGGTTGGAGAATACATGGACCATACCCCTGTTAAGGACATCTACGATGCGGCGAAAGGGGCGGATGCGCTGGTTATTGCCACGGAGCACAATCTTTACAAAGAACTGGACTGGAAGAGGATAAAAAGCCTTATGAACACGGAGCCCATTGTGGTTGATACGAAGAACATCGTACCGGACTCCATTCCAGGCTTCGATGTGAAGAAACTCGGTGTTGGCCTATGAAGATAGCGGTAATAGTAGGAACGCGGCCAGAGATAATCAAGATGTCTCCGGTCATTCGTGAGCTGGAAAAAAGAGGGGCAGAGCACTATGTCCTGCACACCGGCCAGCACTATTCCTATAACATGGATAAGCTGTTTTTCGAAGACCTTGAACTCCCTCAGCCGGACTACAAACTGGATATCGGCGAGAACTATCACACTCAGGGCGCCCAGACCGGCGAGATGATAAAGGCCATGGAAAAAATCTTCATGGATGACAGGCCGGATGCTGTGCTGGTGGAAGGGGATACAAACACCGTTCTCGCAGGAGCCATCTCAGCATCAAAACTGCATATAAAAGTGGGGCATGTGGAGGCCGGCTTGAGAAGCTGGGACAGGAACATGCCGGAGGAGTTGAACCGCATAATGACGGACCACATCTCCGACTACCTCTTTGCCCCAACAGAGCCGTCAATGGATAACCTGCTGAGAGAGGGCATAGATGAGGAGAAGATATTTATCACTGGAAACACCGTAGTGGATGCGGTCTATCAGAATCTGGAGATCGCCCGGAGGAAGTCAAAGATATTCGAAAAACTGGGCCTGACGAAGGGGGATTACGCGGTCATAACGGCCCACCGGCAGGAGAATGTGGACGACCCGAAACGGCTCGAAAAGATAGTGCGGATACTGAACTGCATGGAATTACCCGCGGTGTTCCCGATGCATCCGAGGACGAAGAAGAGGCTGGCCGAAGACGGTTACAGCATAGAGAATCCCAATGTGAAGATTATCGAGCCGCTTGGCTACCTCGATTTCCTTCTGCTTCTTTCGGAGGCCAGACTGGTGCTCACCGATTCCGGCGGCCTTCAGGAGGAGACGAACATTCTGCATGTCCCCTGCTTCACACTGAGGGAGAATACCGAGAGGCCGGAAACGGTTGCAGCCGGTTCTAACATAGTGGTTGGAGTGGAGCCGGATGTGGTGCTGATGAAAGTGAAAGAACTTATGGGAAATAAGGAACTGGAGGAAAAGATGAGGGGAGCAGAGGTTGTGTTTGGAGGAGGAGATGCCAGTAAGAAGATTGCTGACAATATATTGGGAAACCGTTAGAGGTGGGTATAATGGAAAACCTCCTGATAATCACGGACAGGTATCCATCTGAGGGGGTGAACACCTCGGTATTCGTAAAGAGTCAGGTGGATGCAGTAAGACATCACTTCGAAAAGGTCATTGTCCTTGCCCTATCTCCATATGTGCCACGAATTCTATCACACTTACCATTTATAAACCCCCGATGGAAAAGGGATGCAATGGTAAGGGACTACTCCTATGACAATGTCAGCGTTTATTTCCTGAAATACTTCAACCTGCCGTTTTCCTTCGTCAAGCAGAGAGCAGGGGAAGCGTGTTTCAAAGAAATACAGAGGGTTATAGAGGGAAAAGGGATTGACTTCTCCATTATTCACGCGCACTTCACATACCCGTCGGGATATGCGGCGGCAAAACTGAAGGGGATAACCGGCAAACCCTTGGTTATTACTGGCCACGGCTATGATGTTTATGACCTCCCTTTCAGGGGTGGTGCATGGAGAGAAAGGGTGAAATACGCCCTTATGTCTGCAGACATTATCACCACTCCTAGCAAAAGCGATGCAAGTAAAATGCAGGAGATTGGAATCCCGGCCGAAAAGATATGGATGATCCACAACGGCTACGATGAAAAACTCTTCAAACCTATAGAAGGGGCGAGAAAGAGACTCAATCTTCCAGATGATAGGAGGATTACTCTCTCCGTGGGCAATCTTGAAAAGGTTAAAGGCCACATCTATCTGGTGGAAGCCATGGCCGAGGTTCACAGGCAGCGCCCGGATGTTATCTGCTATATCGTCGGAGAGGGGAGCGAGAGAAAAAGACTTGAAAAGAGAATAAGAGAGTTGAAGCTCGAAAGAGTAGTGAAGCTGGTAGGAGCAAAACCGCACGATGAGGTCCCGCTGTGGATGAACGCGTGCGACTTATTTGTTTTGCCGAGCCTGAGGGAAAGCTTCGGGATAGTTGTGATTGAGGCATTGGCCAGCGGGAAACCTGTGGTGGCCACAATAAATGGGGGAAGCGAAGAGATTATAACCGATGACGGGATCGGGATTCTCGTGGAAGCTGGAGATGCGAAAGGACTTGCAAAGGCCGTAGGAAAAGCGCTGGACACGGAATGGGACCGTGGCCGTATCGTTAAATTTGCAGAGAGACACGCGTGGGAAAATGTGGCGGATGAAATACTTGTTATCTACGAAGATTTGCTTGGGGGGTGAGTTGAATGGAAGAAAAACGAGTGAAAATAAGATTATGCCGTTTTACCGAGTCTTTTTATCCATATCCCGGGGGTATATCTGTGCATGTTACACAGCTTTCGAGAAAGATAAACTCGCAGATGGAGAAACAGATTATTCTTACTCCTCTCCTCTCACCACTGCATTCGAACAACAAAAGTTTTGATTTTGAGGTAAGATACATAGAGCATATTATAAAGAGGGGGCGGCTTTTTAAAAGCATCCTGTACTTTTTCACCGATCTCCCTTCCCTCATAAAAACGATAAAAAGAGAGAGTATAACTTTAATTCATGCGCATTCATGGCGTCCCGGTCTCGTGGCCACAGTAGCCGGCCGACTCACCTCAACTCCCGTTGTATGGACTGTTCACGGAATGGGCCCCCACCGTCTTCGCCAGGATATTGACCCGGAGATGATTATGTCCAAGCATAGAAAAATATGCCCCTTTCACTTCCTTCCATACTTTATGGAATGCGCAAATACAAGGCAAAAACTAAGGCTCCTTTTTTTGACTGCGCCGCTGATTAAACTCTTTCAGCCAGACAGAATTTTTGCCGTTCAGGATGGGACTAGCACAGATGTTCTTCTGTCTCTAATCACGAAGAGAGAAAAGGTGGTAAGAGTGTACCACGGCATTAGCATTCCAGATAAAGAATATCTTATAGAACTGAGAGGGCGGGCAAAAAAGAATATAGAACAGAGATTGGGCAAAAGCTTCATTCTCATCACGACCTCACGCTTTGTAATAGATAAAGGGCTGGAATACGCCATACTGACTCTTCGGACTCTTCGGGAAAGATATCAAATGCAGAATGCCGTTCTGATTATGATAGGGCATGGTCGAATGGAGGGGGAACTAAGGGCCATGGCGAAAAGCTACGGACTGGCACAAAGTGTTATTTTTACAGGCGCTCTAAGTAAATCAGAGGTTGAAGAATATCTAAGCATAGCGGATGTTTACCTCGGGACTGGTATATACGGGAACAGAAACAACGCCACCATGGAGGCCATGGCATATGGGGTTCCTGCAGTTATCTTTTACAACAGATGGGATGAGTATCCGGAAGGCAGCGTAATTTCGGTCTCCGCACGAGATTATGAGGCTATGGCGGCAGCGGTCCATTCTCTTTATATTAACGACGATAAAAGGAAACGGATAGTATTTTCTGCAATCTCTTTATTGAAAAAACAGAACTCATGGAAAAAACGCATAAAAACAGAGATTGACGAATATCTAGCCCTTCTCGAAGAGAAAAAAGCACAGAAGTGATATGGAAAAACTTAATAGAGATGGGGTAATGAAGCTACGAGAAAATCTGACAGTTCCATAGGAAATCGGGTGATAAGCAGATGAGCGGAAAGGATATAATCGGACGAAAAACTCAATATTTCTTCCTCGCAGTCATAGGCGTAATCTCGATTCTATTCCGATACCCTACCTCTTCATTCATGATAGATCACGCGAATGATTCCCATTTCTACACCTTTCTGGCGAATTCTATAACATACTTTGGAAGGGCAAAGTGGATAATACACCCTCTTTCCTACATGGGTCAGTATCCTTTTTCATCCACAACGGGTTACCCAATGTTTCTCTCCTCTGTTTCACAGGCTGCCGGAGTTCCAGTAGATATTGCGCTCCTAGTTCTGACATATTTCATATCTCTGGTGGGCATCATAGGAATGTTTCTTCTTCTGAGGGAAATGTTTGACAATTCTATTTTCTCGCTTACAGGCTCCTTTTTCTTTGCGCTAATGCCGATAACGATCTGGTACAGTTCCTGGTCTCTTACCGATCGAATATTTGTGGTATACCTAACCCCATTTTTCCTATTTTTCTTGCTCCGAACCGCAAAAGATAATTCCCGTATATTCGTCGCCCTCTCCCTGACCACCCTGTTATTCACCTTTCTATTCCACAAAATATCCTATTTTTTACTTCCCGTACTCCTATCCTTCCTTCTTTCCGGTGTGATAATGAAGAGTAAGTTCCTGGTGCCTCAGTACCTGAGAAAAAGAGCCCGTTGGTTCTGGGCCACCCTTCTTCTCATCTCATTTGAAGGGTCCATACTTTTTTCTGCTGGATTTGGCAGAAGTTACACGCGAGGCATTTTTACAATAGGCCCGGTCGCATTAACTTCCACCATGAATGCTTTTATATCCCTGGTAGGGGGCGCAAATCTTGTTATCCTTTTATCCGTCCCAGGCATTTTCTACCTATTATGGATAAAATACAGAGAACGGGCACATATTTTCCTTATAGTCACACTACTAACTACATTTCCACTTCTACAGTTCCGCATTTATTCCCGCCCATTCGTCTCCATATTTATTATAATCGCCGGAGCCTACGCTTTATATTGGGGCAGAAATCTGTTGAACAGAAAGAAATTCGCGGCTATCCTGATTTCTATTTGCATAGTATCACTGGTCTTCACCTCAGTTATGCTCTCCCACTGGGGTATGACGGGCTTACATGAGTATTCATGGGACAGTGACGCAGAGAACAGAAACGGAGAGCGGTTCGACTGTATTGTGTACGCCGGAGCGGTTTCAAGCAAAAATGGCTCTTTTATTTCCAACTCATGGGGTGATGCTAGATACTTTCAGGCCTACATAAGCAGTCCGAACGCACCGCCGATGCACGGGCTGGATCCAATGTCCCTCCTTATTTACGACTATGTGAGTCCCGAAGAAATAAGAAACGAAGTCTCTGTAATCCCTCTTGACCAGCCAGATAGATACATAGAGAATGAAGGGCCATTTTCTCTCTCTGGGGTTGATTCTTATTATATAGGAGAGATAGGCAGGTTAACAAAATTATCGGTGAATTCCATGGTTGCCCAAAAAATTATGGAGAACTACGACACCCAATTCGTAGTTACGAATAAAGCACTGGGACTGCACTATTATGACCGCTGGTACTACCTCACAGAGTCCAAATTCTTCTCAAGCCTTAATTCCAATTCCTACAAAAGCTACGAATCCGAAAAATACATAATATGGACCGCTTAAAAGTACCCATCTGAGAAATTTTAAATATAATCGGATTCATGGTGAGTGCGGTGTATGCCGTGAAGATCCGTCTCAAGCAGTTCCTAAAGAACAATCTCTATCTGTCTTATATTCTACTGAAAATGCTCTATTTCAGGCTCAGATTTCACAGGATACAAAGTCCTCGTTCAATAGGCGATAAAACAGATATTCTTTTTTCCACATACCTGATGAACTGGAGAAGAGTAAACGCATATGCCTCATCGCCGCAACTAGACGATGTCATGCTGGGAGATGTCATGGAATCAACCTCACAATATTTTAGAATCGCTTCCTTGGACGAGGACCCGCACCATAGATTCAGAAATTATGAAAAAAGCCTGCAAAAATTTTCTCGCTGCGATTCTTGCTTCGCGATCGAAGACTTCATTAACATTAAGCTTATCCTCAGAGCATATATTCTTTCATTCTGGAGTCTTTTGGGGAGATGCTTCGAACATTACGAGGAATTTCTGAACATAACCGATCAGCACGGGAAGATGAATGCTTTTTTCCAACTCCTACTGGCCGAAAAAATTCTGTCGGGAGTAAGGCCGAACCTCGTATTTTTGAGCTGTGAATACGGGGTATTCCATAGGACCCTCACCTATGTTACCAAAAAGAACTGCATTCCTGTGGTGGCACTTCAGCACGGAGTAATAACACCCGCTCACCCGGGGTATATTCTTAAAGACCGCAGATTTGCGGCACTTCTTCCTGATCTTACATGTGTTTATGGACGGCACTACAGAGATATTCTTGTAAAACAGAGCATTTATACCGATGAAATGGTGGCAGTTACTGGTAGCCCCCGTTATGACTTCCTCCACTCCGCAGTTGAACGGTACTCCAGAGAAGATGTCCTGAAAAGATTCGAAATACCGGAGTCAAATAAACTCATCCTATGGACAACGCAGACGCACGGTCTTTCCATGGTAGAGAACAAAGCAAATTTATCCTGCATCTTTCGTGCTATGAGCGAGCTTAATAGGATAACTTTAGTAATAAAACAGCATCCCGGAGAGACGAAAAAAGATACCATGCTGATTAAAGAGTATATACAAAGATACCACCTGGATAATGTAGTTCTCGCCGCAAAAGACTCGGATACATACGAACTAATATTCGCCTGTGATCTCATGATAACCCGACACTCCACAACCGCTTTAGAGGCAATCGCACTGGATAAGCCGGTCATTGTGCTGAATCTAACCAAAGAGCCTGACCCCGTAGATTATGCGGATGAAGGGGTTGCTCTAGGAGTTAGAAGAGCGCAAGATCTGAAGTCGGCAATTGAGAAACTCCTGAAGGATGACTCTGACCTTGCAAATAACAGGGCCAAATACATAGAGATGTATCTTTACAGAATTGATGGGGACTCAACAAAAAGAGTTCTGAAGCATATTCGAAGGATGATTGAAAAAAAGAAAAAGGACTACTGATTCCGAAGCATATCCAGAAAGAACATGATCTCCTTCCTACTAATTCCCTTTAACAGAAAGAGCGAAATCAGATAGATCGCTGCGGCTGTCCCTATGTTAAGAATTAGCCCAAATATTCCGCTCAAAGGCCAGTAAATGATTGCTATAGACATGGGTACAGAAGCTGCTATAGCTTTCAACATAAATGAGGGGGCGGTATCAAACGGTATAAACTTCAAGGAAAAGTAGGAGGTTAAGCCAAACGCAAGCAAAAAAGATGCAAGTGTTGTTATGGCAGCAGCAATGATGCCAAATAGAGGAATCAGCAAGAGGTTCAGCCCTACATTCAATCCCGCAGCTAGTATCCATATGCTCCCTGTGATTTTCGTCCTTTTTTTAAGGGCTATTGCCTGAGCGTAGATAGAATAAATGCCCCCTAACATACTAGCTATCGCCACGAAAGGTACAATCGCATATGATTTATTGGCGATTTGTGGTGTCGTGAGAATGAAAAGAATCTGCTTGGAGAGAAGTGACAGGCCAAAAACAGATGGTACGGCAAGGGTCAAAAAGAACTTATTGGAGTAGTACAGAAGGCTTTTTACCTTGCCCATCTCATTATTGTCGTAGCACTTCGAAAGCTCGACAGGAAGCATGAATATAAGAGGAGAAACAAATATGCTTATGGTCATGCTTAGAACATATGCAGGAGCATAATAACCAACAAACACAACTCCCAGCAAAAGCCCAAGGAGGTATCTGTCGCTAGAATTCACAAGCCAACTAGATAATTTGCCGGGTAAGAGCGGAAGGCTGAATACAAGATAATCTCTGATTTTTATGGACACGCCTTTCGGAAGACCTATTTGCCGGATTATTATTACACCCATAGCAATGCTTATAATTGCAGTAGAGGCGAGTACACCGATTACAGCCCCGACTATTCCGTACCCTGTTATAACAAAAAAGGCAGCAAAACTGACGGTCATGTATGTCTTCAGAAATGTGAATATAGAGTATAGTCTTACCTTTTCTCTGGTCCTGTAAAACGCAATAAACACGCCTGAAATACACTCTATAAACAGTATTACTACACTAATTCTCACCAGAGTGACATTATTATCGAAAAGAATTACTGCTATTTTGTCTGAAAACGCAAACAATATGGAGGAAATTAAGAAACCAACGGCTAAAACAAAGAAAAAAATAGAATAAAAACCGTTTCGAAGTTCTTCTTTCGTTCTGGAAGAGGCGTGAAAACGGACCATTGCAAACGGAACTCCCATGGACATGAGAGGAGGCAGCAGACCAATAGTTGCCCCAACTAGCGCCCACAGCCCATATTCTTCCAGAGGGAGTGTTTTGGTCAGTATAGGAACTGATATAAACGAGCTCATACGGACAAGTATCGAAGTAAGGCCTATCAATCCGATCCTTCTGGCAAACAGTTTGTACTCCTGCATGAGTCACCTCTCTTTTATGGATTCTTTTCGCTCACCTCAAAAACTCAATCTATTTAAACAAATCGCAACCCTTATTTACCTGTAGAGTACGGAAATTATTTCGCCAAAGTTTAAAGAGGGAAGAAACTGTATCTTCTGTGACCAAATTAACCAACCGAAAAATAAGATGGATTGTGCGGCACTGCGCTGAAATCAGAGATTTCAGCACGATTGAGGCCGCA
>JAJSAE010000042.1 GCA_024281315.1 archaeon
AACAGTTGGTATATATCTCATAAACGCTTCCTCTTTGGTAGAAAACAACAATATAGAGGCTGGCAGCATCGGAATTCTGGTTACGGACTCTTCAAACAGCACGATAAGCGGTAATGCCCTGAGCGTTCAATTCGGCGTAGGCGACGGAATCCGCATTGAGAACTCCACCGGTGTCGTTGTGGAATACAACAATGCAAGCGGATGCAAAGGAAACGGGCTCTATGTGTATCATTCGGAACTGATTGTGAATGCTAATGAGTTCTGGAGCAATGATGTGGATGGAATATTCATGTCCGGAGGAACCAATGCAACGCTGAGCAACAATACAGTCTGGGATAACAGCAACAAGGACATCCTGATCTCGGGTAACAATAGCATCAACTTAATCGGTGGTGTAATCTATATTACAGGAGACAACAACATAATCATCGAGACTAACAACACCTACTACACCCTTACCGCATGAGAATGATGGGATATCAAACTCTTTTCCATTTCTTTTATTTCCTCCCTGAAAACAGTTAATAATCCCTTCCATTCTTCACTCGTGAAACTCTCTGACTTCGATTATACCCTCCTGCAGGAGCACACCACACAGGAAGCCGGCGGCCCTCTTTTTGTCCTTCCTAGTTGAGTCTTTTCCCGTAAGGAATAATTAATAGCACTGAACTGACTCAAGGGGCAGGGGAAAAGATATAATATACTGTGTCCATCCCCCTTCATGCGCCGACCCGGGCCGAGAATGAAGGTGAAGGCCACTTCCAAGAATCAAGTAAAGAGCATTCTGAAGAGAGCGAAGATGCTCAGAAAAGACCCGTCTCTCATCGCCCCTGTATGTGAGGGGGAGTGCCGAGCATGTCCCTTCAAGAGGGTAATAAAGGGTGCGGAAAGGATTGCGGCCATAGAGGACGAGGATTATATCAAAAAATTCTTCAAGAAGGGGGATCAACTGCTCCGGGCCTGTTCCGTTCTTATTTCCATAGATATCGAGGGAGAGATACCCTATCTGGCCACGGCCGATACCCCTTCCGGGAAGGTTGCCTATGTTTACAGGAAGGGCGTGGATAAGAAGGCCCTCATATCTCTTATGTATCACGACGACCCGAAACTTTCGCTTATGGGCTATGTTGCCACTGCAAAGAAGCACAGATTGCATTTGTATGCCACCCGAAACGGCCCTGTCTGTACGGGAAGGGAGGCAATGCCGCCGAAGGGCTTCATGGACATCGTTGCAAAGTCCCTTCCTTATAACTTCAAAAAGACGGGGGAGGCCTATTATGTTGCTCCGGGAGAACTCATCGTGAGCTTGGGAGAATGGAAGATTTCCGTATCCAGAAGGGCATCTTCTGACGCGAATATTCCTCTGGCCATTCAGAGATTCATGTACAGCCCCGAGCGGAACGGAGGTCTGGAAATCTCCGTGAAGTTCGAGCTTGAGGGGGATGCAGAGGACTGCAACGGAGCATTTCTTCCTTCAAAACAGGATATAAAGGCATATCTTGCCGGCGAGGTCTCGGATAAGGAGTTTCTGGATTCCGCATGGGAGGGTTTCAGGAATGAAGCGGAGGATAAGGGACTGTATATGGCCGGAACCACCTGCTTCGGAAGTGACTGGAAAGGAATGATTGACGGCCTTGACCTCCCGGAAGCGGCAAGAAAAACGGTAAGTGATGCGGTCGATCGCAGGAGAAGGGGGATTGTGGTGGATGATTACACCGCGAACAAAATCCTCCTGGAGATATGGGATGATGCCGCTCTCGAGATTCTCTCTGCTGTTTCCAGCCAGGCCATAGCAAAGCAGGTTCTGGATATGGAGAAACAGAACCCCACGGACATGATAAGAACGGCGGAGAGCCTCCTGAAAAAGCGGCGGGTGAATTCCGCGCTTCCCCTATACAAGAATCTCCCGGTGATTCCCGCATTTGCGGATGCCGCCGCAAGAGAGTACAGAATCGGTGGGAAGAAGGGGATGGAATCATTTCTTTACTCCGTGAAAAAGCCGGGAACGAAGATAAAATCCCTTCAGATGGCGTTTTTGATGGCAGTGGGGGAGCACGAGGGCAAGGAATGGCACTATTCTGGAAACGAGATGGATTTTGCGGAGTTTCTTATGCCGCTGGCAAAGAGGCTTCTTGAGGCGAAAGGTGCGGAGTATCACAGTACACTGGAGGAATTGATGGCCTCTGCTGGAACCGACAGCAATCTCGGCCCGTATCTGGTAAAAGCCTTAAATAGTTAGAGTGAGATACGCCTTCAGGGAGAGTGTAAAAACATGAGCAAACTGATGAGAAAAATATGCCTTCTGGGTGACGGGGCCGTCGGCAAGACCTCGCTCATCCGGAGATATGTGTTCGACATATTCAACGACGAGTATATCATGACCATAGGGACCAAGGTTTCCAAAAAAAGCATGGAATTGGACGGGAAGGAACTTACCCTGATGATATGGGATATTCTGGGACAGAAAGAGCATACCAGCCTCCACTCCGCTTACTATAAAGGGGCAGTGGGAGCCATAGTGGTGTGTGATTTTACGAACAAGAAGAGCATGGAGAACCTTAGCCGCTGGGTTGACGATTTCAGAGGGGTGGCAGGTGATGTTCCGGTGGTTATAGCGGTAAACAAGCAGGATATTGAAAATAAGGCATATCTCTTCGAGGAGGCCAAGAAGATTGCGGAGGGCTACGATGCTCCAGCCATACCCACCAGCGCAAAGAGCGGAAAGAATGTGGAACTTCTATTCAAGATGATAGGTGAAAGGGTGATATAGATGAAAGAACTCCCGTTCTTTGTGATGCCCATGGATGCCCTGACACATATTGCGGAGGAACTGGAGATTGAGACGGGAGATGAAAGAGCCGCCGAGATAATGAGGCGGTACGGTGAGAAATCCGGCATGGGAATAATAAGTAGATTAGGCATATCCTCTACACTGGAAGACCTTGCGGATAACCTTCCGGTGCTCTGGGCTGAGAGCGGCCTCACATCATTGAAGGTTCTTGAAGCGGGGACTGATGGAGTCGTTGTGGAACTGGGTGACATCCCCGATCTCGACGAAACATCTTTTGCCTTTGTTCAGGGATATCTGGCCGGCGTTCTCTCCCTGCTTCTGGGAGACAGGTATGTTCCCGGCATGGCCAAGGAGGAAGGGGGCAGATTTATTCAGAGAATGGTTCAGGGCGAGGAGATAACGGAGAAACTCCCGGAAAGGGATGCGGATGAGGATACGGAAGAGATTGACGGGGTCGACGGCGGTGTTGCATACCTACTGGTCAATGAGGACAAGGAGCATGCATACGAGATGTTTGCGGCTCTTGCAAAGGGGAGAGAGGCAATGGCCATAACCAGAGAGTTCCCCGGCCGCCTTAAGAAGAGATACGATATTGGGGATATTCCTGTCATCTGGCTTACATTCGACAGAAGCGTGCCCTTTGCGCGGGAGCCGGGAAATGTTCCTTTGATATACAACGACATAAAGAATTTCGTGCTCAGGAATCACGGCTCGGTCATCCTTTTGACGGGGATAGAATATCTTGTCTCCCAGACATCATTCGAGAGGGTCCTGAAGTTCATACAGCTCGCCAATGACAAGATGGCCATAACCGATTCCATACTGCTGGTCACCATTGCACCGGGAACCATCCCCGAGATAGACCTTAATATGCTTAAAAGAGAGTTACAGGTGATTGAGTGAGCAAACACATGACATATGCCGGGGCAGGCGTGGACATAGACAAAAAAGGAGAGGCCATAGAATCCCTTGTAAAAGAAATCGGGTTCCGGAGAGCAGGGTTCGGTGCTCCGCTGGACATAACGGGACACTTCACGGGATTGATAGACTTCGGAGATAAGGCGCTGGCCCTATGTACCGATGGCGTTGGCACGAAGCTCATGGTGGCGGACGAGATGAAGAAATGGGATACCGTGGGAATAGACTGCATCGCCATGAATGTCAATGACCTTATATGTGCGGGTGCGGAGCCCGTTGCATTCGTGGATTACATCGCAATTGACAGGCCGGAGCCGGAGATAACGGAGCAGATCGGCAGGGGACTTCAGGATGGAGCCCGACTTTCGAACATGACAATCATAGGAGGGGAGGTTGCGGTTCTGCCGGAGATAGTAAAAGGCTTCGATCTTGCGGGGACGGCCCTTGGGTATGTGGATAAGGATAAGATTATTACGGGAGAGAATATAAATGAGGGGGATGCGATAATATCCATTTCCAGCAGCGGTCTCCACTCCAACGGATACACACTGGCCAGAAAGGCCGTGGAGAGAAAATATTCGTACGCCGACAGGGTGCCGGAGGAGTACAGAGACGAATGGATATCCAAGGAGGCTACGGTAGGAGAACTCCTGCTGACCCCCACCAAAATATATGTCAAAAGCGTTCTTACACTTCTGGAAAGAGAGAGAAAAGCGGTGCACGGCATGGCCAATATCACCGGCGGTGGTCTGAGGAACCTGCTGAGGCTGAAGAAGGGGGTGAAGTATGTGATTGATGTTCCGCCGAGACCCCCCAGAGTCTTCCACCTGATACAGGAAGCAGGGAATATAACCGACGAGGAGATGTACCAGACATTCAACATGGGAATAGGATTTGTTCTCGTAGTCGATAAGGAGAGAAAGAACGAGATACTGAAGATACTGAGGGACGAACTGGACGAGGATGCGTGGGAAATCGGCCGCGTGGAGAAAGGGATGGGGGTGGAAGTGCCGGAGTTCGGGCTGAGGTATGAGAGGTATTAGGGAAGAGGGCTCAAGCATGGATGTACCTCTTCTGTAAAATCAGATGAACACTGGACATTCGCAAACAGAAACTTTAAATAGTTGCTCTGGTATTGAGGGATAAGTTTTGTGAAAGACTCACAGAAGGTGAATTTAAATGGTGCAAAATCCGGAAAATGAAATTAAGAAGGGTACCACAACCGTAGGCCTGACATGCAAGGACGGTGTTGTTCTGGCAACGGAGCAGAGGGCCACGATGGGAACTCTTATAGCCCATAAGTCAACGCAGAAACTGTTCGGTGTTGCGGACAACATAGGTCTGACGATAGCAGGCGGCGTTGGAGACGCTCAGGCACTTACCAGATATATAACAGCAGAGGCGGCCCTTTACAGCCTCAAAAGAAACGGAGTAAACATGAGTGTAAAGGCGGCTGCAACGCTCACGGCCAACATCCTTTCCGGCAGAGGATATTACCCCTACTGGGTGCAGTTGATACTTGGCGGCGTGGATAATGAGGGTGCACATGTTTACTCTCTTGATATGGCCGGCGGTTCAATAGAGGATCTTTACACTGCTACGGGGTCCGGCTCGCCGTATGCCTTCGGAGTTCTGGAGGACCATTATAGACCGGGTATGACCCTGAAGGATACCGTGGATCTCGCAATAACCGCCATATCCATGGCTATGAGAAGAGATGCCGCTTCGGGTAACGGAATTCTAGTTGCTACCGTAACTCCCGAGAAGGGATTTCAGGAGATGAAGAAAGAAGATATTGACAAGAGGATAAATATCCTCAAAGTCGAGTAAAAACCCTTACTTAACCATCAGGATTGTATAATCTGAAAGGAACCGGATATGACAAATGAAGATTGCCACAAGGAATGTGATTGAATGGGAGTGGACAGGATATTAAAAGAGGCGAGGGCAGCCGTAGAAAAGATAGTGCCCGCAAATATAGAGATCAGTGCCATAGACTTCGAAGGCCCTGTTATAGTGATATACACGAAGAATATGGATGAGTTCGCAAGTAATGCGGATCTTGTAAAGAAGCTGGCTCAGGGCCTGAGGAAAAGGGTCTCCATAAGGCCGGACCCCAGCACCATGCTGAAACCGGAGGAAGCAGAGGAGAAGATACGGGCGATAATACCCGAAGAGGCGAAGATTGTGGACATATTCTTCGAGGACTCCACGGGACAGGTGACTATCGAAGCACTGGCCCCGGGAATCGTCATCGGAAAGAAAGGTGTTCTTCTGAATGAGATCAAGAAAGTCAGCGGCTGGGCCCCCAGCGTTGTTCGCGCACCCCCCATGCCCTCCAAGACCGTAAGTGAGATTCGAGCGTTTTTGAGAAGCACCAGAGAGGAAAGGAAGGTATTTCTCAGGAAAGTCGGAAGAAAGATTTCCAGACAGACCATGGACGGAGAGGATTGGGTCCGCGTCACGGCTCTCGGCGGATACAGAGAGGTTGGACGAAGTGCGCACCTGCTTATGACACGGAACAGCAAGGTGCTGATAGACTGCGGCGTTGATGTTTCTTCCTCGGGCACCGGGACTCCATATTTGAATGTCCCGGAACTCATGCCCCTTGACACTCTGGATGCTGTCGTCCTTACGCACGCACATCTGGACCATTCCGGGCTTATTCCCGCTCTTTATAAGTACGGATACGACGGCCCAGTCTATGCCACTCCCCCAACAAGAGACCTCATGTCCCTGTTGCAGCTGGATTACATGAAAGTTGCGGTTGCCGATGGAAAGAAGGCCCCCTATTCATCCGCCCACATCAAGAAGGAGATAATACATACCATCACCCTTAACTACGGCGAGACCACGGACATCGCCCCGGATATGAGAATGACATTCCACAACGCAGGCCATATCCTCGGCTCGGCAGTGGCCCACTTCCATATCGGCGACGGAGTCTATAATGTCGCCTTCACGGGAGATATAAAATACGAGAAGACATGGCTCTTTAACCCCGCAGTGAATAAATTCCCCCGGGTGGAAACAGTGGTAATGGAGTCCACATATGGCGGCCACGGAGACAATCAGCCCAGCAGGCACGAAGCGGCGGCCCAGCTTGAGGACATCCTGAAAAGGACATACGAGCGGGGCGGAAAGATTCTGGTTCCTGTATTTTCGGTGGGGAGGAGTCAGGAGGTCATGCTGGTAATAGAAGAGAGGATGAGGAACAAAGAGATACCGGAGATGCCTGTCTATCTTGACGGAATGATATGGGAGGCAACGGCAATACATACGGCCTATCCCGAGTTCCTGAACAACAGCCTCAAGAACAAGATATTCAAGGACAACAGGGAGAATCCCTTCCTATCACCCATATTCCACAGAATTGAGACTCAGGACATGAGAGAGACCATAATCAACGACCCGGAACCGGCAATCGTCCTTTCGACATCCGGCATGATGAACGGCGGGCCGGTCATGGAGTACTTCAAGGGCTGGGCGGATGACCCGCAGAACAGCATCATCTTCGTGGGCTATCAGGCGGAAAGAACCATCGGCCGAAAGGTTCAGGGGGGCATGAAAGAGATTACATTCAACAACAGGGGAAAGCAGATAACCGTGGAGATAAACATGGAAATATCCACAATCGACGGCTTTTCCGGCCACTCGGACAGAAAACAGTTGATAAATTATATCGCCAACATGGAGCCGAGGCCGGAGCGGATAATCCTGTCTCACGGCGAAGAGAAGAAGAGTCTCGACCTTGCAAGCAGTATATATCGCAAGTTTAACTACGAAACCAAGGTGCCGAAGAACCTCGAAACAACAAGGCTGCACTAACCCTTTCTCTTTTTCCGTCTTTTAAGGCCTTCGTAAGCTGCGGACGAGACGAATATGGCTGCTGCTGTAACAAGGAGTGCCATTGTCAGGAGCCCGCTTCCGGTTCCCGGAAGTATATTTTCAGTCGTGAAGTGAATAGTCGTGGGCGGTTCAACATTCGTTTTAAATGCGTCCCGGGCCGGCAGTCTGGCTGTATTCGTGCTGTCGCTGGCAGTTACATAGTAATAGACCACACCTTCCTGTGCCTGTGCCGGAATATCTCCGAGCCATACGCCGTATTTTCCGTCTCCCTGCGTGAGGACAAGAGGCACGGATGTATATGTGCTATCTCCTATTGCACGATAGTAAAGCGTTACATCCAGAACACCCTCGTCATCGATGGCCACCACCCTTATGGGGATGCTCGTGTTGGTGCTTATGACCCTTAACGGGCGGTGAATGAGATAGGGGGCGGAGGAGTCGACCAAGTTGGTCACATACTCTGCGGTTATATTTGTATTTCCTGAAGAATCCGCCGCTCTTATCCTGTAATGAAGGATGTTATCTTCTGCCTCCGGAGCAATATGAACAGCCCAGTTACCGAAGGTGTAGTCCCCGGATATACGGGTTAGAGGTACGCTGTAATTTCCTCCCCCTTCGAACCAGTAATCCACGCTGGCATCCAGCACCATCACATTATCACTTATGGTTGCCGAAATAATCACGGGAGAGCCGAGTGGAATCTCGCCGCGGTACCTGTGCTCAATTTGCGGCGGAGTCAGGTCCTTTATATGAACAAGGGCAGGGTCGCTCGAGTTGTGAAACCATGCATCGTTGTCGCTGTCGCTGGCCCTGATGTAATAGAACACATCTCCAACAAGCCCCACACCCGGCAGAGTGGCCGAGTAATTTCCCGCTCTCTCGTCTCCGGACACGCGCGTCAGGTTCATGATCAGATATGTCTGGCTTGTCATATTTCTATAATAGACCACTGCGTTCCCCACGCCCACATCATCGGTGATATTGGCCTTTATATCTATTTGCTCATACAGCCCCGCTTCCTCCGGAACATTCGGTATTATCCGGGGTGCGTTCATGTCGGTTATTTTTATTTTCAGTGCATCGGACGGAGACGGCCAGTTTGCCATTCCATACTCTGTGGTTATCTCGAAGTAGCACTTTATGATACCGGTTTGATTCTGGGCTGCGATTGCTCCGGAGAAAATATCCGCGCTCCTCTTCCAGCTCCCTGTTTTGGAATAATAGCCGGTCATAATAGTACGTTCCATAAATATGAAGTCGGTCCTACCGGTGAACTCCTTTCCATTCACAGAAGTGTAATGCAGGACAACAGCGGTTGTATTGATGCCTAACGCTCTAAATGTGAAGTTCACAGGCTCGAAAATAGGAGAAAAATACTCGTAATCCGCTTCGAACCAGTACGACGGCATGTCCACTTTTGGTGCCCAATCGTCTCCGAATGCGGGAGACCCGGGGAGGTTGAAGCCGTGCTGAACTTTCCATGGAGGCGGAGGAGGTGCCGGA
>JAJSAE010000043.1 GCA_024281315.1 archaeon
AAGGAAGTTTCTGATATACAATATGATGCTAAAACTGTGAAAAACAAGAGGTTTCACACGGTTAAAAAAACGATGGGTTAGAAATAGGGAAGGTGAATAAGCGCAGTCCCTAACTCAGAATGGAGTTATGCAACAGAGCAGCTCACTAGTGAACAAGCGAGAGCGCAAAAAATAAAGGCCATAGGAAGTAGAATACCCACGGCATTTAACGATAAATCACGATAATGAGAAAGAAACTTATATATAGGCATGGTCTCATATCGTTATGAGATGGGTAGCGTGTAAGTCCAGATCTCAAGGCACGTAACCAATAGGGCTGTGCTCCGAAATTAAACTTCGATCTGGCCATGCGTCAGGATTCATGCCTGCCCATCTTCCCACCCTTTTCCTTTGGGGGAGTGTAAACATGGATATAAAAGAATTGAGAAAAGGCATAGAGGGCTTCGTAGGAGAGATGGACGAAGAGTACTATCTGAACGGCTCCGGCCAGAAAGAGGATTTGAACCTGTCTGCCATATATGAGAAGTATTCCTACCTGTTCAGCGAGGACCTTCTACATGAGATTTCTACTGCAAGAGAGGAGGCGAGCGGGGAAGAGGACAGAAGTCTGAGGTTCTTTCAGGCATTTGTGACCGAGGCCCTTCTTGATTCCAGAGTCAGCGATCTGAACGACCAGTTCGAAACAGCAGAATCAAAGGCCAGCATAGAAATAGATGGCGAAAAGATAGCCTACCGAATGTCTGCCGTAACCCTCTCTAACGAAGAGAACAGGGAGAAAAGGAAGGAAATAGATAGGAAGAGGCTTGAAGTGGTGAAAGAGCTCAATCCTATTCTGGAAAAGAAGATTGCAAAACTCCACAAGACAGCCAGAAGCCTCGGTTATGAGAATTACATGGCCCTCTACCGGTCACTGAAGGGGATTGATTTCATTAATCTTGAGAAAATAATGAAGAATCTACTGAGCCGCAGTGAAGGCATCTATGTTGAGAAGATGAACGAGTTTTTGCAGGAGAACCTCGGCATAACACTGGAGGAGGCCGAAAAGCACGACATATCTCTCCTGTTCCGTGCCAAGGAGTTTGACATCTACTTCCCGAAAGAAAAACTGATAGATACCTTCAAGGCGACCCTGAAAGGCATGGGAATAGACCTTGATGCTCAGAAGAACATTCATCTGGACTATGAAGAGAGGCCGAGCAAATCTCCCCGCGCATTCGTGGCCCCGATAAAGGTGCCTGAGAAAATCATGCTGAACCTGCTGCCCCACGGAGGATACGGAGATTACGACACTCTGCTGCACGAAGGAGGGCATGCAGAGCACTTCGCCAGCGTTGACCCGCACCTCCCAGAGGAGTTCAAGTACCTCGGAGACATATCCGTGAGCGAGAGCTACGCCTTCCTGTTCCAGTACCTTACAACCGATCCAAGATGGGTGGCCAGATATACTGAGATGGAAGATATGAAGAAATATCTGGACTTTGTTTATCTGATCAAACTCTTCTTCCTTCGGCGCTATGCCGCAAAACTCATCTATGAAATAAAACTGCACCAGAGTATCGTGGATGACAGCATGGGCCAGCTCTACAAGAAAACGCTGGAATCCGCCCTCAAATTCAGGCATCCAGAAGAGCACTATCTGGTGGATGTGGACGACGGTTTCTATGTCTCCCAGTACCTGCGGGCATGGATATTCGAGGCACAGTTGAGAGCGGCACTCATGGAAAAGTTCGGAGAAAAGTGGTTTGAGAACCCGAAGGCCGGCCCCTATGTCATGGAGAATCTCTACAAACACGGGCAAAAATACAATGTTGAAGAACTGGCGGTTATGCTCGGTTATCAGGGACTTGATGCGGAGCCGCTCATAGAGGAGATAGAGGACCACTTCGAGTGAAATTTCTCCTCAAAATTCCTTCCTTTTTTTCGCCTCTTGGAAACCAAACCTATTTATCCCACCTACCTCATTTCACCCCGATGAAAATTATCGAAATGAAATCAATGACATCCGAAGCAATTCGAGAGCCAGCACTGGAAGCAATGCACAGAGCAAATGAACTTTTTGCCCCGCTAATACTCCCGTTTTTTGCAATCTTGAAGAAAGAGGAACTGACATGGAAGGAGGAACTGGAGATTGCAAAGGAATACAGAAACCGCTTTTCCGATACGGGATGCCTTCTCTGGTCACCGGAAGAACTGGCAACGACTCCCCCTGTCCGCATACACGACACACAGGAACTTATTCTCGATATGAGAGGTATGGCCGGAACAATTATCGCCCAACAGGCTGCAGACATAAAAAAGACGGGGACAGTGGAAAAACTACCGGGCGGAGGCCTCAAAATCTCAGGACGGGAGGGAATTCCGGACGGCACCGCAGAAGAGGATATTGTAACAATTAACGAAACCGGAGAGATTGAGGGAGGAGAAGAGGACATACTGTCCGATAAGGAGATTGCCATCCTTAAAGATGCCTTTTTCTCTCTCCCGGGTGACCTGAAGATTCATTGGGCAATTGACGGAGGTCTTCATGTGGTCTGGGCCGAGATTCTGGAAAGACCGCCGGAACCAGAAAACATTGAAGAAAAAGAAGAGGAAGGGATTCCGGAGGTAAAAACGGCAGTGGAGATCATGGACCGCAGGGGTGCGGGAGTGCAGGAAGTACGCTTCACGGCCACAGAGATATATGTCGAATTCCAGGGGGATTCTATCCCGGACTATGTCGACGGCCTGATAATCCCTCACGATTTAATCCATTCCGTAACCGGACTGCCAGAAAGATATGCGGTCCTTTTAAAGATAGAGGAAGAACAGAAGGAAGAACTGGACGAAATTTTCCGGAGAATAAGCGAGATGAACATCACAAGCATTGACCTTATTCTGCCGACTGCCTGCAACCCGGAAGAACTTGAATACACGCAGCGCCTTATGGAAAAGCACGGGCTGTACCGGAGCAGGGGATTCCGCGTAATGGCTACAATCAGGCACCCATGTGCCCTGCTCATTGCCAGCGAGCTTGCTGATGCCTCCAACGGCCTTTATGTGGATATGCCAGAACTTATGAATGAAATGTACGGCGGCGAGGCTGTTCCCGCAGTAAAAAGGGGGTATTTGCTGCCGCTGAATAGAGGCATATCCATGATCCAGAATGCGCTGAGAAAAGAAGGCAACGGGGAGCGAAAGAGAGCGATATATCGTATTCCGCCCGATGCAGATGATGAAATACTAGCTCTGCTCGTTAAAGAAGGGGTTCAGGCCGTTTCATGTGTTTCTCCGGAAATCGAAGGTATTGTGGATGCCATTACAAGAGAAGAGCATCGGCTTCTCCTGAGAAATGTGGGATTGAGAGGCGACTAGTGAGACATTCCCCGCAAAATCTTTCTTTCCTTTACTCCGCTTCGCTCTCCAATTGCTTCTTGAAATAGGCGTACAGTGCGTCGTAGAGATGGAATTCCCTTTCCAGAGTTTCGTAGTCATTACTGCTTGCCAGTGTGTAACCTCTGCCGAATATATTGAGCGCAACGGAGAGTGCCGAAGGATTTTCCGTGTGGGTATCCGCCTCTCTGACGACCATCTGTATCTTTTTCAGCACAGGGTCCTGAATGTCGTACTTCTCCATAAAAGCATCAAAGGAGCACCTGTTGCCATGGTGACCGAGTTCCACTCCTTTCATGTCAAATGGAGTTCCCTCTTTTATTGTGTTCGGGTCCGTATCTCTCGGGACAAAGATAAACTCCGCCTCGGGGTCGATAAAATTCTTGATAAGCCAGGGGCATGCGACCCTGTCCACATGAACCCTTTCTCTGGTTACCCACTTCACAGCACACCACCTTCAAACTGTTTTTGATATGACTTCATGGTTCTCACCTTTTCTTTAGGATATGCCTTTCCGGTATATACGGGTTTCGAAATGCCCGAGTCCGTATAGAGTACGGTTATTTTTTCGTTCATCCATATCCATTGTTCTTCCTCCTTTCTGTTTGTGCCATAAAGAGGCCTAACAAGCCTCGTCAGGATTTTCTCCTATTTTCAGCCACGGCAACCAGTATCTTTTATGATTGTAGCAGTTTGCAGGTTCATTGTGGTTTCGGTCCTTCATTTCTGCGGCACAGTGCCGCACAATCCATCTTATTTTTCGGTTGGTTAATTTGGTCACACAAGGTACAGTTTCTTCCCTCTTTAAACTTTGGCGAAATAATTTGCGTACTCTACATATCCTACGAACCGCCGCAAAGCCTAAATACTACCTTCTCCATTTATTCTTGCAGCCGTAAGGAGGCAACAATACGTGGGCAGCGTAGAAAAAATTCCACTGGAGCGATTGAGCAGAGCCAAGATGAATCTATCGTTCCGGTGTCCGATTTGCAAGGCAGCAACCATCAGGTTAACAACTGAGAACATGGACCGCTGGAAGGATGTAAAGTGTCCGGTCTGCTCTTCCACCATAATTTTCGAGGGCTTTACCATATCTGTTATAAGACCGGAAATTACGGGGGAGAATGCATTGATGACGGATGACACTGGGGCCAGGACATAAAGGCGCAGTCAGTACGTCTGAGTAAAGAATAGAGAGGCGTATATCTTCGCATCCTGCACGATGTTCTTTAGCCATGCGTACTCGTTGGAATCGTGGGCCATGTGGTCCTCGGTTGACCAGACAACCGCATTCAGGTTTGCATCTCTTAGTACTGCCGCGCATGTGCCTCCGCCTATCCCCTCGGGGTCAGGTCTTTTGCCAGTAACCGATTCGATGGCCGCTGACAGCAGTTTTACAACAGTTGCATCCATACGGGTCGGCGGCGGGGCCTGATGCATAGTCTCCACGCCTACCTCCACATCGGCGCCCATGCCTCTGCAGAAGCCCTTGCAGAATCCTCGTACATCTTCCACCATCTCGTTAAGGCTGTACCCCGGCATCACCCGGAAATCGGTGTAGAATATGTCCTCCCCCGGTATTGTGTTGATATTGGGGACATTCTCCTCCTTTCTTGTGACCTCGAATGTGCTGATTGAGGGGCTGAAGAGCTCGTCCCTTGCATCGTACTTCTGCCTCAGGTAGGGGATGAGTGAAACGATCAGATTCGCACCGATAAAATGAGCGTTTAGACCGGAATTCGGGGTGGATGCATGTGTCTGCTTCCCTTTCACCGTGTATTTAAGCCAGAGAGAGGATTTCTCCGCAATTTCTATCTTTAACCCATCCTCCACTCCATGGTCTGGCACAATATATAAGCTATCAGAAGCCATATGGCCGTTATCCAGAAGGTATTTCATGCCGTGCTTACTCCCTACCTCCTCGTCCGCAACCATGGCGAGCACAATGCTCCACTCTGGCCGCAATCCGCTCTCCTTAAGGGCTCTGGCCGCAAGCAGCGAGGCGAACATCTCCTGCCCGTTATCCTCGGAGCCCCTTGCAAATATCTTTCCATCTCTTATTTCTGGCTCGAACGGGGAGCTGTCCCATAGTTCCGGATTTCCTGAGGGGACCACATCCATGTGCGTGATTATCCAGACCGCTCTTTCCCGCCCCCCCTTTATCCTCACCAGTATGTTCGGCCTCGTACCTTCGGGCACCCGCGAGTCCGGGGCCTCCACTACCTCTATTTCCTCATCGGTAAATCCGTATTTTCTCAGGATTCCCAGCAGATAGGTTGCCCTTTCCCATTCTCCCTTCCCACCGAGTTCCGGGGCCAATACGGGTATTCTTAGCATTCCCATGAAATCCAGTATGACCTCTTCTTTTAGTTCTTCAATGCGCCTGTGCAGTTCTTCCGTTGTGTTACCCATGCTATCGCCCAAGGATAGAGCATTGTGATTAAAAGAGTTTTCCCGCGCTGCGACTTCGAGACAAAATTCCTTTTCACGATGATGAGAGACGGTAAATTGTCGCACCGTTGTCTGGGTTAACTTTATATAGAAGAACATGTCTATTTATTAGCATGGACCGTGAGGACATGATTCTGTCGGCAAGGCAGCTCCTTCAGAAAGCAGGCTTCTTTGTTTCGGACCCTCACAATATACGCAGCATAAGTTTTGACCTGATAGCCAGAAGAGACTCCTCTCTTCTCATTATAAAGATTTTGAGCAATGTGGATTCCCTAACGGGGGCGCAGGGCGATGAGTTAAAGAGCATCTCATCCAGTCTGGATGCCGCCCCGCTTATAATAGGCATCAGAGCAGGCACCGGGCCTATTGAGGAAGGAGCGATATACTCCCGGTTCGACATTCCAATAATCAACATCCAGACCCTTTACGACTATCTAATAGAGGGAGTCCCACCTCTGGTTTTTGCGGCTCCAGGAGGTTTTTATGTGAACCTTGACGGTGAGGCCATACACCGGGCCAGATCGGAGAGAGACATCTCTCTGGGGACACTGGCAGAGATTGCAGGGGTCTCCAGAAAAACGATTCAGATGTACGAGGGCGGAATGGGGGCCATGATAGATGTGGCGGTGAGACTTGAGAATTTCCTTCGAGAGCCGCTTGTTCTTCCCATAGACCCATTTGACTACCATCCTCTGCCGAATGCACCGGCGGTGGAGCGGGAACTTGAGGGGCTCGAAAGAGAGATATTCGAACTTCTAGATGGGATGGGATATGCGGTTTTGCCGGTGAAGAGATGTCCCTTCGAGGCGGTGACCACCCTTGAAAACGGAGACCTGTTTCTCATAACAGGGGTATCGGAAACGAACAGGAACCTTGCAAGAAAAGCGAGAGTCATAGTGAACATATCCAGAGTTGCGGAGAAGGATACGGTCATATTCATAGAGCGCGTTCGAACCAGAACGAACATCGAAGGAGCGCCGCTCATAGGTCAGGACGAGATAGAAAAAGCCAGCGACCCGGATATCATCATTGACCTCATCTCGGAGAGAAGGAGGAGAAAGCATGGGGAGGACTGAACGCATAATCCTCCGGAATTCCGAGGTTTTTGTAATCCCCGTGGTGCGCGGCCTCGAATCGAATAAGAAGCGCATAATTGACGAACTGGAGACGATTACACCGGATATAATAGCCCTCTCCGTTTCCCCCGAAGAACTGGACGGACTGCTGCATCTTGAAGATATTGATGTGAATGATTTTGCCCTTTCGGACTACGAGGAGATGTATGTGGACAAACTAAGGCGGTATTCCAGAGTAATATTCCCTCCTCCGGCATATACGGAATGCGCTCACTACGGAACCGGGAAAAAAATACCCCTTGCTCCCCTTGATGTCAGCGAAAGAATTTTCTCCGAATTGTATGTATCCCTTGTGAGTACACAGGACCTCATCCGCCATTCACTGAGGAAGAAAAGGCTCAGAAAGCGAAAGTTTAATGCGAAGACGGCAGAGGATTTTGCCGTGCAGTGGGACCGCGAAGTCAATGGTCTGCAAGGATTCAGAAAGATGGCCGAGAGGAGAGAGGAATATATGGCCCGGCGGATTGCGAAACTATCGGAGAAATACGGAAAAGTTGCCGCTGTAGTGGAAGTGGAAAGAGCTGGCGGTGTCATAGCCAGACTAAAATCAGATAAGCCGCCTGTGTCTGAGAATGGACATGGCAACGAGTAGAACGATGAGAGTGAGGGACAGAGACAGCATTGGAAGCGGGTTATAATGGGCCTCCGGATTCATGGGATATGCATCCGTGTTATCGGGGAAGCCGTCGTTATCGTCGTCGGGATCCAGGTCGTCCGGAATTTTATCGTTATCGTTGTCAGGGGGTGTGGATGCAGGATCATTCGGGTCGGTCCCTTCGCTCGTTTCCAGATCGTTTGAGTAACCGTCCCCGTCTCTATCCGAATCCGTGGAATCTCCTATTCCGTCTCCGTCCATATCCCTGTCAATCCACATACTGGCCGTTGCGCTATTATTGCTCATGTTCGGGTCATGAGTGGAATTCTGCGGGCATACAAAGACCGAAATGCTGATCTTTCCCGGGTGCATGGGTGTTATGTGAAATGTGATGAGGGCCGCACCTCCAGCAGAAATATCAACAACTCTGGAACCGGAATCTCCGGAAATTCCCGCCGCATTGTCTGGAAAGAGCATTTCAAAAGATAGAGTGCAGTTTACTGAGATTGGCCCGCTGTTTTTAAGTGTTATGTTCATGGAGAACGGGACATTTACAACCCCTGTTTCTGGCAGAGACAGGGAGGATATACCTATGTCCGCCGTATATTTCAGACTGATATTGTAGAATCTACCGTCGTTTTTGTCATCCGCCATTACGGGAAGCTCCGCATTCCAAGGGAATGCAAACTCTTTTCCAAGCGACTCCATTTCTATGAAGTACCATACTTCGGAAACGAACGCTTCCCCGCTTCCTGGGATGTGGGCGATATATGTACAATTGCCTCCGCTCATATTCTCTTTATTCCATTCTTGCGAGGATGCTGTGAACGGATTATCGCCGGAGTAAGAAATCAGCAGACTCGTGCTGGCATTTATGGCCGGACTCCATTCGGACTCGAATCCGCTGCCGGATAGTTTCACTGTTATTCTGGAAGGGAAGGAATCGGAGGCGTCCTTTTCAGGGTCGTAGTTAACAATCGGATACGGGACGGGACGCGAATACTCAGCGACTACCCCTGTCCATCGGGATTCGAAGAGAGAATCATATCTGCTGTCCGCCTCTCCCTCCGGAAAGTAGAGGCCTATGCCGTTTATATTGTAAAGTTGCGAGTGGAATTCTCTGATGAACGGCCTCTTACTCTGTTCCAGAAGGTATCTGGAGGCATCCCTCAGTTCCTTTGACGCATCGCTTGTCATATTGGTGAGAAGAAGCATGGTGCCAAGGTCCAGCATATCTCCGTAGTATGGCACCGAAGCGTTTCTTATTCTGCTTATTACGGAGTATTCCGGATAAAGTTGCCGCTCCATAAGAGCTGCCCACGCCTCGAATGTCGGCATGACGGAGCGATTGAACATGTGAGTGTCCAGAGCGGACATGGCCACATCTCCTCTGTTTGAATAGTAATCGGCATAGGAATCCACCAGAAATGAGGCCAGCATCTCCTCGCTTATCTGCGGTTCTCCGGTAATTTTTTCGACTGCGGCCGTGTAGTTCCAGCCGTTTTCCTGTTCCTCCACCTGAGAGGAAACGATTATGTCGGTGTAAGGTACAAGGGAGTCGTATATCTCAAGGCTTCCCATGTAGCAGGCATCGAACCCGATGATATTCATGTGCACGCCGGACCACCGCAACCCATCCCGTATATTATCCATATCAAGCCACTCTCCCTTATCCGGCCCGATTCCGGTAAAAAGGTCGCCGCCGTGCCCCCATAAAACAAGCATGTATCTCTGTGCGGGATATGCGGTGGTGCTCCAGTTAATGAAGTTCGAGAGGGTGGACGACAGAGACATATCCGCCTCTCCGTCTGCGGGAATAACGCCGCTTCCGTCCACCACCACCATTTCAGAGGAATTGTCCGCATATTCGAGGTGGTAAAGATGCGTATCTCCTATTCCTTCCGTATCCGCCAGAGCAACCAAATTCATTCTGTCAGTACTCGTCGTCATTCCTGCCTTCATTTTGTTCATGTCAATTTCCACCTGAGACGAGAGGCTGTTATCTCCAGACATGTAAGCCATAACGGTCCAGTCCGGAAGTTTTGCCCGTTCCGGCTTTGCAGCCATATCGATGGCATAAGTCATTGCCGGGAGGATTTCGTCGAACATGGACGAGAGTTGAGCGGGGGGGGCGATGTACTCCGTTCCTATTTCTATGGTGAAGGGGTAAGAGGTCTTATTTGCAAGGAGCCAATCATCGCTATCTCCCGTGGTTGGGTAGGCATCTCTTCCTTCCATGGGTGTATAACCGGATAGTTTGCCCATCTCGTTTGCCATTGCAGAGAGGGTTTCCTGCTTATCCCCGTTGGCATCCTCCGCGTTCCCCCATGGATAATAAATAACTTGCCCGTATGTATGGAATGACATGGAAACAGTGAAGTTATGGCTGTTTACCAGTTTCTCGACGGCAAGGGTCTCGTTTTCGGAGAAGGGAGCAGGGCCGCAGTATATTCTTGATGCCGGGTCGTGGGATGCTGCATCCCTGTCTGTCTCCTCACCCCACCTGTACCCGTAGTTCCTGTTTAAATCAACTCCCGTACCATCTATTACTCCATCACCGTCCAGATCTATGGGCCTGCGGTTCTTCCTCCAGTCGTGCCCTTGAAGAGAGTACTCATAACCGTCCGGATTGACCATAGGAATAATCCATATCTCTCTGGTATCCACCAGTCTGGTCACAGTCAGGTTTTTCCCGTAGTTATTCACAAGGAATTCTATGAATTGCACGGGAATTTCCACGGCAGGGAGTTCATTTCCGTGATGGCCGCCCATTATAAGAACCTCCGGCTCAGTTTCTTTGGTAAGAACATTATCGGATATCTCCACGGCCCAGATGTTTCGCCCTTCCCATGTCGTTCCAAGGGATTCAAGGTGTACCAGAGAGGGATTCTTCTCTGCTATGTCCATCAGTTCTTTCGTGATATTTAGATAATTGCGGTAGCCCGTTATGGCCCGAACGCCATCTGTACTGGGAACCCCCGCTGATTGGGAGGCCGTGTGAGGGATGGAAGAAATAAAAAGGGAAAGGATGAGGAGGGCTATAAGCCCCCTTCGTTCATGTGTGGACAGTTTCACCCGACACCACCACATCATCTATATAGAAACCACCGAAACCGACGGTGCTGTACGGAGACTCATAGGGGTCGTAGTTCGTTGCGCTGGTTGTGACCATGCGGAACCGTATCAGTATCACATTACCTGACCACTCGCTCAGGTCGCAGTTGAGCCTTGTCAGCGTCCCCGCTTCCGTCCAGTAGCCGCCTGCGTTGTGGCCGGTGTATGATGTGGTGCCGGTATTATCCGTACCGGAAACGCCCCATGAAGACCTGACTCCAAGGTTTATAGCGTGCCATGTTATTCCGTTATCGGAAGATACCTCCACCCTGAATCCGTCCGGCGGTGCGCCTTCCTGAGTATTCAGGTTAAAGCGGAAGTAAGCGGAGAGAGTTGCGGTTCTTGCACTTATGAGGTCTATCGGCAGGGTCATGAGGCTGTTATCTATGCCGGGCATAACATATCCGGTATCCGGGTTTCCGTTCCACCACGAGTGTGTTCCGCTCCATGATGCGTTCGTGGTCAGTTGCCACGCGTCCTTCGATGACGAGGTGACATTGGTACTGTCGTCTCTGGAAATGGCCACCTTCACATCGTCGAGGTACCAGCCGTAGCCAGTACCTGTCCCGTACTGGAAGTACTGGAACTTGATCCTTACCTGATCTCTGTATATCTCCGGCACATAGTTCAGAAGGTTAACGGTTACCGGCTGCCATGAAAACTCTCCCTTACCGCTTACGCCATTCCAGCACCAGACTATGTTGGTTCCGTATGAATCGTTCCTCCATATGGTATTGTTATTTGGATCCTTCAGCTTCAGGTTTCCGTTATAGGAGCCCTGTGTGGGTATGATGTACTTCCATGCCCAACCGTCTGCACTTGCGTTCGCCGTATCTTTATATCCGATTTCCAGAACTCCGCCATTAGAACCGGGCCTTATATTGAACTTATGCCAGAAACTCAGTGTGGCTTTTTCCGCCTCGCTCAGGTCCAGCACCTGTGTAACCGCCGATTTGTTGGTATTATCCCCCGTAATTGTTCCGCCGCCCGCGCCGGTAAATGCAATAACAGTGAATGACCACGAGTAGGGGAGGCCCTGTCTTCCGCCGGTATCGTAATAATTCGACACCTCCATTGTTATGGAATCGCCCATTGTCCAGTTGTAGTCGTCATCGCCATTATTACTATGACTCCAGAGGGCCGTGTCATTCGCGTTATTTGTCGAAAACCAGCCCTCGAAGGCCCATCCCCCCGGGTCCGTTCCTGCTGTCTGAGATATGATCGGGGTTATGGTGGGGTCCATGGATTTGTCGAACACAACCCCAACATACTGGGACGGAACCGCGATGGAGCCATCCGCAGGATATGTCTTGGAAACCGTCGGCGGCCTCTCCGTAATCGTAAATTGTCCGCTTGTGTCCGTTCCGCTCAATGGAGTGTCGTCGTGTACTGTGGCTTTTATGTAACAGTTGGTGCTCGGATCGTTGGGGACCAGCCACGAGTATGTTCCGTCGTCGGCAGTGCCTGTAACAATGGTCGTCCATGTACTTCCTCCGTCCGTACTGTATTCGAGGTCAACCCCTGTTATGGTGCCATCACCCGCTATTGTTGTCCAGTTTATATCGTGATATGTGCCTGCCTGCCATGTATCTCCTGTTACTGGGGAGGTTATGGTTATGGAGGGAGCATTGGCTGTATAATATGTTACAGTGATATATGGTTGATTTGTAGTTCCATGGCCATCTAAATTTACATAATTCCAGTTTCCAGTTGCAGAATAAGTATCTATCCCAACCGCAAACCAATCGGAAAGAAGTTGATTCTGAAGGTCGGTATCGGCTGCTACAGCCAGATCCAAAGTTTGCCAGCCCGTACCGGCACCTAGGGTCAGGCTACCGTAATTATTTCCATCTTCTGTATCCGTGTATAATGCGCTTCCGGCGGCAGGAACTGGATCGCTGGAAATCTGAGTGACATAAACCCCAATATTATTTCCGGCATCATAACTCACATACCCATTCAGAACGACATCGGTTATTACGGCATTATCTGGAACACTTGATATGTCAAATTTTGCCCATCCATTGACAAAAACTCCGTTATATTTACCTGCACGCATGGTCCCGTCGTATCTACTCCCATCAGAATAAACCCTTCCAGTCCACATACTGATGTCTATAGGGTAGCAATTAGTTGTTGCCGTCGGGCTCGGCCCGGGAGGTGCTGCCCTCGTACCTGTTCCTCCAGCGCTGTTCACGGTGAAAGAAACGCTCCTCGTAACATTACCGGATTCCGCCTCAACACCTCCGGATGCAATGGACTGGGCTATCTCTCTTATCTGGGTGAATATATCCCCTATCTGTGTGGCCGACTCTGCAAAGTAGTAGTGCCCTATGTGTGGGTTCGGGGTGGTGAAGAGGCTGGGGTAGAAGTCGGAGATTGCATGGTAGCCGTAATCGCTCTGGTTGTAGTCCCTTCCGTATTTGCCGGGTGGGAAGAGCGACAAGTTCGCTATGTGCCATAGGTCGTATTCGTCAATGCTACCGGAACTGGTATCGTAATATGGCTGCCAGTTTGGGTCGTCTCCCGCTGTAGGATATGTATCACCACTGGGATGAAGGTCATCACTAACCACGCCTATCGTATATATCATTGGGGGTGCGTGCAGCAACCCGTTGTTCCCCCAGTCCCGGGTTGCGGAGTAAGTACTGGAGGCGGTATCCGCACCGTCTGTAAGAACAACCACGAAATCGAGCCTGTCATTGTTGGAGGAATCAGAATCACCCGTATTCGTCAATATGTCGTCTATTGCATTACCGATTGTGTCCCGGATGGGGGTGCCCCCATTCACAATAACGCTGTTGTTCAGGTCATCCATGAATGTCGTTTTGTTGGCCCATATCATATAGGCGAATGAATCAAGGTGGTATGGGTTCCCGTTCCCATCAAAGGTCCAGATGGATGCCCTGTCGTCGTCAGTGAGGTTCATTATGAAATTGATGGCGGCAATCCTGGCCTGATACCATCTTGACCGTGGGTCATTTGCACCCACATAGTTGCCGTTATCATCCCATGTCATTGAACCGGAGCTATCCATAACAAACACGACATCCAGCGGTAGAGTCTGAGTCGTTGTTACGGTGGTAGTGCCTGTGCTTGAGTTCTCTCTGAGAAGGTATGAACTGTCGAAGCTGTTGTAGAATTCCGTAGTTTCCTCCAGATACTCGCTCATACCGGTATCCCAGTCCTGAATAATGTTTGTGTAAAGGGTGGTGCTCTTGTCGAAGTAATTAAGCGCATTCTCTCCGTTCAGAAGCATGATTGTGCTCTCGTGCTGCCACTTGGAACTTCCGTTCTCCATGTTATCCCAGAAGAAGTAGACATACTGGTTGATGTACGGATTATCATTGAACCGGAATATTTCGTTCGGAATCTCGTAAATCGGGTCTATCTGTATGGTTATTGTTCTCTGGCCCGCAAACAGAGGGGTCCAGACAACCTCTGCGGTGGTGGTCTCGTCCGGAGCAATATATACCGAATCGGAACCCACCAGAGTATCGCCGTCCATAAATCGGATAAGCGCGCTCGTACTCCCTCCCCCAACATTGTGAACCGTTGCCCGGATGACATAGGATTCACCGAGCTGGGGGTGTGCGTCCGATAAGTATATGTCGGACGAGGCCGCGGATAGCTCCACCCTCTCGTCAGGAAGGTTGAACCAGTGCATTATCATGTATGTAAGATATTCCCTCGTAATACTCCCATTGGTGAAACTGTTGTTCACATAGGTGCCGTTAATCCCGGAAATGTCAGCACTCATGAAGACTACTCTGGATGTGGTAACGCTGTTTTCATACCTTACGCCCACGGCGGAACTGTGGGCCGCGTCGTTCCATAGAATTTCCGTCCCTCCGCCTCCGGCAATGAGTGTGTCGGTGCCGTCGGTAAAGACGGGGTTGAAGACAAGATTCATTCCCTGAGTTATGACATCGTCAGTGGTGCCGTATATGTTGCCGGGCACACCGGAATCAATGGTGCCTCCTCCGACCATCAGGTAGGTGTTAACGAATGTATTGGAGGTTCCGAGGTCGTTCAGTACGGACTGACTGTCGAGCCAGAGGAATCCCCCTCCGTCCATGTATGTGCTCAGGTTTCCCTGATCCGAGACGGTAAGAGTGACATTGTCCTCTCCCGTAAACCAGAGAACCGCGTTATAATCATCAAGCGTGGTACTGTCGGGTCCGTCTCCTCCCTCCGGTACCACATAAACCTCATAGTCATATCCGAGAGAGGCTAGGGTGCTGGTTGCATATAAAGTAACATTCGTTCTGGTTGAGGAGCCGCCGGGATTGTTTCCGCTTCCATCGTCATCCACAACAAGTATCCTGTACTGGATGTATATCTCGGATGATGCAAGGTACGAGGAAACCCTGTTGTTGTTCTCGTTGGTTTCCTCTATTAGATTATATGGGTCAACTTCCGCTATTATGCTGTGCGTCCCCACTGTTCTCGGTATCCATGTGTAGTTAACTCTCCAGCTGTCGCCCGGCTGCAAAATGTTCGGATCCTTTATGGTTCCGTTGCTCTGGCCGTCAATCCAGAAGGCAACCTCCACATTAGCTTCTGGCAGCATTCCGTTGTTTCTGACGACCGCACTGATTGTTACCGGCTGAGAATAGAACGGCCTTGTGGGACTGATGGTTTGCTCCGATATCGAAAGGTCTCTACCCTGCCTGTAAGTTATGTTTCCGAGCCAGCGGAGTACTTTATAAGTAATCTCCGCTTGAAGTGCGGGCTCCTCTACCGAACTCACTTCGAATGGGAAGAATATGCACCGCGAGTTTTTATCCGTATTATCGTACCAGAGAGCATTTATATTCCCGCCGCCGCCCTGCACGGAGTCCATGGCAGGCCCCGCTTCGTCTCCCGCATCCGTGGAGTAGGTGGTTATTATGTCGCCTGAGTTCGGAATATTGTTCCGCTCGATTGTGGTAACATTGTTAGTACCGTTCAGGCACGACCCCGGCGAGCCAGACAGGAGGGCGTCGGGCCCAGTGTCGGCTATGAAACCTGTCACATGAACATAGGTCTGCATGAAAGAATCGGTGCCAATATCGTTCAGGATATCCTCTCCGATGAGCCATAGATTCCCTCCGCTGTTCATGAATGTCTGAAGATTTGCCTCATCGGTTGCGGTCAGTGTGGACGATGTCTCATGTCCGGTATCCCATATTATTATATCGTAGTCCTTCATTCGGTTCAGACCGGAATCATAGGAAGGTCCGTCAACGGCGGTAACCACGAATCTGTCATATTTGAAATCGCCGGAATCAAGGGCGGCCAGAATCATACTGCTTGTGTCGGCATCGGAGCCGAGGGACACTCCGTCGTCGTCCACCACGAGTATTTTCGGCATTACCTGAATGTAGGTGCTTCCCGTGTTATCCGAAGGGGCGGCATCCGTTACGCCGAGGGGGAGCACCGCAGTGGCAGTTAAGGTATGATTTCCGCTCGGTTCGAGCAGGGAGGGGGGCCAGTCCACATAAATGGTCTCCGGGCCTCCCGCGGGGATGGTACTTGACACATTTCCGAGTTCCACCTGTGTTCCGTTGGGTTTCGTATCATAAACATAAGTCGTAAAGGTTGTGGACACCTTTCCGTAGTTGACTATCTTCACATACACACGGACGGCATCATCCCCTCTCGTCGGATTGGCCGGATCCACCCAGATATTGTCCGAAGTTATCACCAGATTCGGATTCGTGCCGATATTGCCTCCGATTGCAACCTCCAGTCTTGCGGTGGTTTCGTGCCCGGCCTTGTCGGTGGCGTTAATGGTGAAGTAGTAGTAGCCGATAGGTATGTCGGCTGGCGTGGTGCTGTTGGCAATGAAGGTTACGAGCGTATCTCCAGCAGAGGCAGATATGGGAGACATTCTCATAACTCCGAGGCCGAGGCTGCTCATGTTCACGAATACCATGCTTGTATTCAGGTCTCCGTCGGCATCCTTCACTACAACATATGCGGAAAAGTCATCATCCGTCATGACGGCTTCCCTCTCCGCAGTACTTGAGTCGGAGTCCACCCACCTGTCCATTATGACTGGTGCGGAGCTGCCGACATTCTTGATGTCCCCTGTCCATGCAATCTCGTTGTTGTTTATAATCATAATCGATATTTTCGTCGCATTAACAATGTCAATCCCGCCTATCTTTGCTGCTGAACAGTCGAAAAGGGCGGTTTCCCCCGTGCTCCAAGTGTCGCCGATTGGGGTGAGGCTGTCCGAAAAGGAGAGGGCACGCGTGGCCCCGTCCACGGTGAGATAGATGTTTGTCTCAAAATCCTTCAATTCTTCGCCGCCCACATGCGTTATATTAAGAATGGTATAGGTGCCGGTGGTTCGATTCGCTTCCATTTCCACGGCAAAATCCACATAGGTTGCGTTCTTCGGCACGGGCATCTGTCCCACAAATACAAAAATGGTGGAGAAAAGCACCACTGTTATTGCCAGAATCAAAATATTCCCTATAATGTCAGAAACACCGCCCGAAGTCCATTTCTTTCTCTTTCCAATCATACTCTCACCTCTTCTTCAAAGACAACATCCGTTCCATTTCCCGCCGCCGTATAAATACCTTTTCCGGTTATAACCATAATTTTCATCATATCACCTCATGTTGTCAGTGTCTCCCCCGTTACCATCACATCATCCACATAGAACCCTCCGAAGCCCGCATTGGGGTCCATATAATGGTTATAATTGCCTGCGTTCGTATTCACAACCCTGAAGCGGATGTGTATCACATTACCTGACCAGTCGCTAAGGTCCGTCAACACCCTTGTAAGAGAGCCGACCTCAACCCAATTGCCCCCCGTGTCATGACCGGTATAAGAGGTCGTGCCGGTATTATCCGTACCGGAAACGCCCCATGCCGCTCTCGCACCCAGATTAATCGCCTCCCATGTCACTCCGTTGTCTTTGGTGACTTCTATTCTGAATCCGTCCGGCGGTGCCCCGCTCTGGTCGTTTATATTGAATTTAAGGTAGGCCGAGAAGTAGGCATATCTCGCCCTCGTAAGGTCTATGGGGGCCGAAACAAGGGAGTTATCGATTCCGGGCATCATCCAGCCGGCCGTAGGGTCTCCGTTCCACCACGAATGCGTGCCGTTATGGGCATCGCTCTCCTGCAACTGCCAGACATCCTTTGTGGTGGCATCCGGAGCATAGGTGCTGTCTCTGGATACCTTCAGCGTGACATCATCAATATACCACCCGTAGCCGGTTCCACCTCCGTACTGAGTGTAATTAAACTTGATTCTAACATCAGAAAGGCCGTCGGCCGGAATATAGTTCAGCAGATTGACCTTTACGAATTCCCATCCGAAACTCCCTCCTTTACTCAGGCCGTTCCATGCCCATGTTATTGTATTTCCGAGGTCATCGGTCCGGATAACGCCGGAATACATGCTTCCGGTGTAACTTCCCACGGTTGGAGAAATATACCTGTACTTCATTCCGCTACCGTTGTCAAAGCCCACTTCGAGAAAGGCCCCGTTGACTCCGGGTACGATGTTATACTTGTGCCAGAATGTGAGAACGGCCGATGAAGTGTGTCTGAGGTCGAAGGATGGGGTGACTGCGGTTTTGTTCGTGTTTGTATCACTTACTGCCGATATAGTGCTTCCGGAAGAGGCAGAACGGGTCTGATTTGCGCCTTCCAGAATTTCACTGGTTATATTCTGGAATATGCCTTCGAGGTCTATGCTCTTTTCAGCGTAGAAATATTTTCCTTCGTATGATGTGGTGGCGATTCTCCACAGGTTATACTCCGTTGTTCCTGCCTCGTAGTATACGCTGGTGTCTCCAGTCTGTGTGACATAGTGTGCATAATTGTTGTTGGTGTAATCCGGATATGTAATCGTTGTTTCAGGCAGATAGGGGGGGTCGTGATGTTCTAGGGACAGCCCTACCGTGTAAACTGGGATATGATAGCTGCCGGTGGTAGTGACCAGCCCGGTCGTATTGAGGAGCCCGTATCTTAATTTACTGGGACCCTGATTGAATGTTGCTTCATACCAGTACGGGGGGTCGTAAATGCCTCCTTGATAGGGATTCCAGTATTTTCCGTAGTGCCCGTTGTAGCTCTGCTGAATATGGGCCCCGGAAACAAACCAGTCGCCCCAGGGGCCGTAGTTGCTGCTCCCCTCTTCCAGTAGGTTCCCCCAGTTGCCGTTTATATCAGACCCCTGATTGTCAGCGCCGTCACTCAGGATAACGACATACGGGCTCTGGATGGCCTCATCTCTGGCCACCTCAACGCAATGGCCCGTAAGATCCCATATGGTCGTAAAGGCTCTGCTGGTCAGGCCGTTTATGTTGTTCACGGTGGTGGTCCTGTCGGCAGGAATCACGCCGTTTGCAAGGGACTGTACCTCCTCATAGCCAACAGCCCCCTTGAAGATATAAATGCCAACCCTAGATCCGTCTGGCAAACTGTTAACCATGTTCACCGCCGCCTCCTTTGCATCATCCAGTGCGGTTCTTCCGTCTCCGTCAAGATCCTGATCCATGGATGTGGATGTATCGATTCCGAGTATAAGGTCTATAGGCCGCCCCGTAGATGTAGAGGAACCCCTGCTCTCCTCCAGATGGTAGCACGAGTCGTATGTGTGGTATGTGCTGGTGTTCTGCTGAAGGCCCACGCTCTCGGCCATATCCCAGTCCTGCACCACATCCGTGTATAATTGCGTGCTTTTATCGAAATAGTCCAGCGCATTCTCACCGTTTATCAGCATTACTGTGCTTTCATGAGACCACATCGAGGTCCCGTTCTCCATGTCATCCCAGAAGAAGTAAACATAAATGTCCTTTGAGGGATTATCGTTGAATCTGAATATCTCATCCACTTCATATATGGGGTCAATGAGGATATGAATGGTTCTCTGGCCGGCATACCTGGGCTTCCAGACCACCTCGGCCGTGCTCGTCTCACCTGGCTGCACATAAATGGAATCGGAACCAACCTGATGCGTTCCGTCCATGAATCTGACGAGGGCCGAAGATGGCGTGCCCCCCATGTTCCTGACCTGCGCCGAAAGAACATATGATTTGCCCAGCTGCGGGTGTGCGCTGGATATGACAACATCCTTCATTGTGGAGTACAGTTCTATTCTGCTGTCCGGCATTCCGAATCCTCTGAGGACGCGGTATGCCATCTCGGCCCGTGCGACAGTTCCGTTGGTTGCGGTGGTGTTCACGGATGTGCCGGAAACAAATGAAAAATCAACGGACATAAAGAATGTTTTGTAGCCGTATGCGGCACTCTCGTTGGTTATACCTACCGCGTTATTCAGACCGCTATCCGTCCAGAGCACCGCCTCCGCACTGGACGCGGGGGTTAGATAGTCGGTTCCGTCCGTAAATAAAACAGTAACATTGTCCTGAAGACCGTGCATCATGTTGTTACCTGCAGAGCCATACAGCACAGGCCCGGCACCCGCATTCGGAATATAGCCGTTGATTCCAATATAGTCAGCCATGAACGGAGAGCCGCCTGCGTCGTCCTCTATGCCCTGTCCGATGAGCCAGAGGGAGCCGCCGCCCTCAAGAAATGAGGTCAGGTTCGATATATCATCGCTTAGAAGGGTGTAGGAATTCTCCTCACCGGTCATCCAGATCACGGCATTGTACTTGGTTAAAGGCGTCAGACCGCTATATATGGTATCGTGAGTCACATTATTCCTTTCAAAGTCTATTCCCGTATAATTAAGTGCATCGGCCATGTACTGTGCGGAATCCGTCGGATTGGTTCCACCGTTATTGGCACTGTCGTCATCGTCCACCAGAAGGATTCTGTACTTTATGTAAAGACTGGTGGATGAGAGGAGAGATGAGACGCGATTGTTGAGTTCGTTGGTCTCTTTGATAATATTTAGAGGATCGACCGTCGCCACTATACTGACCTGTCCCACGGTATTTGCCTCCCATGTGGTGTTTACCTCCACCGAAGCATGAGGGAGAATCTGAAAATCGTCGGTTGTAACGGTTATCTGCCCGCTGGTCGTGATAATTCTGAACTCCACATTCGTATTTTCTGTTAAATATCCATTGTTTCTGACAACCGCTTTCATCGTGATATCCTGCTTGTAGTAGGGGTTGGAAGGGGCAAGAGTCTGTTGTGATATCGCAAGGTCCTCTCCGTATATGAAATCTATGCTGGCCAGCCATTTTATGACCTGATATGCCACATCGGTCTGGTTTGCGGGATACTGTATGCTGCCAAAGTCGAACGGGAAGAAAACCTCCTTATATGCTCCGGAATACGCTACGGAAGTAATGTTTCCTCCCGTATCGGTTGTGAGCGAGAAACCCCCGCTGACTGGTGTTATCGTGTCTCCGGAGCCGGGCGCTCCGCTCCTTTCGGCGGTTGAAAAGTCGGTTCCGTTGAGAAATGTTCCGGAGATCCCGTAATACATTCCTGTCGGGGCTGTGTCTAGGCTGTCCGGTGCGGCATGAAGATAGTTGTTAAGGAAACCGTTGCTGACATTTCCCACGATGTCTTCGCCTATCATCCATAATTTACCGTGAAGATTCGCATCGGTAAGAAACAATGCTATATTGCTCTCATCCGTGCTTGTGAGGGGGGAGGTTGTATGGCCGGTGTTCCATATCACTATGTCATAATCCATCATCTTGTCCTCGCCGGTGTTGAAACCCGGTCCGTTCTCTAATAACACTGTGTATAAAGTGTAATCGAAATTGCAGGACTGGAGTGCGGCCCCTATAAATCTTGTGCTGTCTAGATTGCTTCCGTCGTTGTATCCGTCATCGTCGACCAGAAGGATTTTCGGGAGAATGGCGACATATGTGGTTGCAGAGTTGTCGGAGTAGTCCGAATCATCCGGAAGCGTCGTCACAGTGGCAGTAGCTCGCAGGCTGTGATTCCCACTAGGTCCCACTTCGGTCGAGTCCCACGGCATCGTCAGGAGGAGGCTCTGCCCTCCTGCTATATGTTCTCCTTCCAGAGGAGAGGAGATGTTGTTCCATCCGCTTCCGGAGTTGTGCTGGACCATCAGGGTGAAAGCGGCCGCCTCCTTCCCGTAGTTGGTAACTCTCACGGTTACTGTTACCGATGTGCTCCCTCTAACCGGATTCGTCGGGGAAACCTCTATGTTTTCGGGAAGAATTACAAGATTCGGATAGTCTGCCAGTTCCCCGCCTATTGTCATCTGATAACGGGAAGTGGCTGTGTTGCCCAAAGTGTCGCTTGCATTGAATATGAGAGTGTAGTAACCATAGGGAATTGTGGCCGGAGATGTGGCGACCGCCTCGAATGTGCCGTCGCTGTCATTATCCCACATCCTTATGCTGCCGAGGCCGAGTTCGCTGAGATTAACATACACGCTGTCCTGCTTCAGGTCGTCGTCGGGGTCGATAATGGTGGCATATATCGTGAATTCATCACCTCTCGCCACAGACTGTATATCGGGACTTGTGGGGTCGGAATCCACCCATCTTGCCTTGAATATCGGTGCGGCCTCTCCGAGACCCATTATCTGATCGGCCGACCAGACTACCTGATTTCTGGTTTCATCTATTATCGTTATTCTGATGGTGTCGCCGGGGTTGATCGTGAAGGTCGAGGCATCAAGGGGGTAGGAAAGGGTTCGCCCGATTCTCCATGTTCCCGAAAGATTGGTAAGACTTTTTGAGAAATCGATTTGATGAGCCACCCCGTTTACATATACATAGACCGAGGTGTATGCAATGTCCAATTCATCCCCTCCGCTGGGGGTTATGTTAAGATAGGAGGGACTTCCCTGACTGTCATATCCGCCAAAATTTGTAGTGAATGTGGTGTAAGTGTTCTGTTCGGGTGTTGGCATCATGCTCACGAAGCTTATA
The DNA here is from genome assembly GCA_024281315.1 of archaeon. Taxonomy (GTDB): domain Archaea; phylum Thermoplasmatota; class Thermoplasmata; order JAJSAE01; family JAJSAE01; genus JAJSAE01. The sequence goes on from JAJSAE010000043.1 coordinate 22,511, forward strand.
AGGGTGGAAAAGAGTACCACCGTGATCCCTAAAATAAGAATGTTGCCTATAATCTCCGCTGCCCCGGAGTCCTTCCATATCTTTCTTTTACCGATACCCTTCAACATGTGCTACACCAATCATGCAATGCCCCGCTTCTTATATATACTTTATGTGGTTATAACCACTCGCTAGCCGCTTTAAAAGCCTCTGTACAAGAAGAGGAGCAAAAATTAGGAGGCGCTTACGAAAGGGAGCAGAAAGTGCCTTAAAGCCATTAAATGATTCGGGTTCCCCCCGGTAACAACTATATCCACATGGTCAAGACCGAACAGGAGTTTTACCGGCTCCTCTTCCACAAGCCGAATATATCTAACATCCGTAATCGGAATTTCAAACCACTCTCCGGATTCTTCGAGAAGGAGGCCGCGAATGGAAAGGAAGAGGCTACCATCTTTCCAAGAAAGATCAACCTGAGACTCACTGGCCATCAGGTTAACGCGAAAGGAGACATCATCCACCTTGTGCGCCTTCATAGTTGACTGATAGGGTTTCGCTATATAAACTTATGCACGCAACTATCACTTTTTGAAAAGGTCTATTACATTTTTGTTATTTTTTGGCAGGAAACCTCTGGAGTCCTGTTCATTGCCTTCGTTCCAGTTATGCTTAAATACTGCGTTTCTCATCATCAATCATGCGCCGTCTCACCGCTCCAGAAAAGGTGATTCTACATCTTTATGCATCTCCGCCCCCCACCCCTCCGGATGAGAATTTCACGGTGGCCCACACACAGGAAGGAATTTCACGGGGAACGGGAATCATACGCAATCATGTCCCTCGCACCATAAAGGTACTCAGGGAGAAGAAGATGGTGGAGGAGAGTAAGGAGTACATAGCGGGATATAACAGGCAGTTGAAGGTCTACCGTCTCACCCCTCTCGGCTATTCGGAAGCAAATGCACTCGTTTCCGAGATTGAGAATGAGAGCATTAAAGTGAAGATAAAAGGCAGAAACGAGGAAATTGGGGTTTCTCGGGCCCTTGAATACGACGGGGTGAATATGGGAGATATAATCCGCAGCGACGGCTTTCTCGACCTTGATTCTCTGAGGCGCGTGGAAATGCAGTGCGGAAAAATACCGGACATAACGGAGTTTTACAACAGAAATGTGGAAATAGGAGAGATTGAAG
>JAJSAE010000044.1 GCA_024281315.1 archaeon
GAAGCCGGACCTCCTCCGCAATCTCGCTGCTGTTGAACAGCACCGCGGCATAGGCAAGGTCCACTATTACCTCCGATATGTCCTTCATCTCCGTGAGTATTTCCCTCACGCTTCTCGGCTCGTATTCCACCTCTTCGAACTCTTTCTTTTTCCAGAGCTTCATGCTATTCCCACCACCATTATTGCAATGGCCAGCGATAAAATTCCCATAAAATCACCCACCGTGCTGACCACAGGTATGGTGAAGTCGTTCGGGCTTAACCCCTTTCTGAATGCAAGTACCGAAACCACTACTGCCACAGGGATGACCAGAGCAAGCGCCATTGCCTGCGCCATGAGGACAACCGTTAGCCACTGTATGAACGACATCTTTACCTCTATCGAGAGATATGGCAGTATGAAATATAAAGCTGTTGCTGTTATGGTCCTTTCAAGTAGCCCCACAAAAAATGACATCTCCATGTTCTCCCTTACCTCCAGGTCCCGAACCGTTGGCTCAATGGAACCGAGATGCAGGCCGGAAGATATGCGAGAGCCGATTATGGAGCCGACATTTCCAGCAAGGGCGTTCACGCCGGGGACGATGGCCAGTATTGCCGGCAGCATGACAAACACCGATTCCATTGAATTGAGCAGTCCGCCTGCTGCCAGTTCCACGAACATCATGGCGGTTATCAGGGGCGCCGTGGTCTTCACGATTCTCTTCCACTCGCTCACAGGACCACCTCCCAGAGGATTATGTATCCTGCCAGTAAGAAGACTGTTACGAAGTCTCCGATGGTGGCGATGAGCGGAGTCACCACATTGTCTGGGTCAACCCCTTTTCTGAATGCGAGGGAGACTGAGTAGACCGACAGGAACGACAGAAATGTGCTGGATGTGAGGCTGGTAAACAGAACAACGGTTAGAACTCCGGCATAATTCATCTGGACACCCGCAACGGAAAAGCCGATGTATGCCACGGTCACCGCAAGGGTGGAGAGAAAGACACTCATTACTATGACAGCAATCATTCCGTCTCTGGATGTCCTAAACGGGTGCTTCGGGTCGAATGTGCCCAGATGGGCCATGCTCCCCAGCCTCGATGCGAATGACCCCGCAACATTCCCCCTTATGCTTATCAGTGCGGGGATTATGGCTATAAGGCCCGGGATGCCGTGAAAGTCCGACTTTGATAGAACGGTTCCGGCAAATATCTCTATTATCCCGAGCATGGTGAGAACAGGCAGGGCCTCCCTTACGAATTTCCCCTTATTCATGGTCAGCACCTCCTCTGTTGCGTATGAAAAAATGACGGAGCAGTGCCGGCGAAAGAGGGGCAAACCGGACCATACTGCTCTTTAAGGGATGACCCTATAAAAAAGCAACGCTATTCTGTACGCTCATTCTCTTCAGCGGTTTCGAGAGGTGTCTGGCGGCACAGATGGGGGCCTCGTAATAGCCCGTTGCAATTCTCTCCTCCCCCTTCACCGTTCTGAACTTCGCCTCGTCCTCCCCTGCTTTTCCGCCGCATACCGAACATCTGTACCCCGCCCCCTTCCCAATGGACTTCATTCTTTTGCCGCAGTGTGGGCATAGCGGATTAGCTATCTTTTCCACGATATCAGCGGCCCCGACAACCCTTATCTTCTCCAGATTAATCGTGAGTTTGCCGTTCCGTACCGCATCGGAAACACCTCCCCATACCTCTATTTCATCGCCGGGACGCAGAAGGGAAACGGTATTGCGGAACCCTTTCGTGGGCTCGTAGGCTGCACAATACGCCTCATAACCCCTGTCCTTCATTGAAACGATGATGTGTCCCCCCTCAATTCTCTCCGGCCGGGATGATACGGTTCCGTGCGTGTGGTAGGACGAGAACGGCTTTATATCCCCTATCACCGCGTCGAGGATGTGCTGGTCCGTCCCCTGATTGCTTATGAAAAGCGTCCACCTATCCTTTTCTTCCCCTCTGATCGCTTCCAGCGCAGGTATCAGCTCCTTTCTGTCATCGCCCCGTATGCCGCAGAGGACCGGGCACGGGCTGTTCGGAGAGATGGCTATGTGCCTGTTCGCATAGTCGTAGTTGTTGAATGTGTGCGGAAACCTTCTGTCCATCTCGATGACGCTGGCCTCGTCTATATCCCGTTCAGTCCCCCATCTTTCAGGGGAACGGTAGGCGATGATTTCATAGGTTCTGTCGTGCTTTGGATTCCATGCAATGGAGGCCGAGGAGCCGATGATGCCGCGCCCGTTTTTAAATCCTTTATAAACGGAGCCTTCGGGCAGATAACTCAACGCATCTTCCACGGTGATGACCTCCCACACCGCTCTCCAGAACAGTCCCTCAGGCGGCCTCTCTTCCGTGATAACGAAGCCCGGGTTAGTCTTTTCATCGCCCATCTGGCCCCACTTGTCAATCAGAGCGGTAAGCCGTTCCTCCGCGTCTTTCATGGAGACATTTCCATTTCTAGCCTTTTTCTCGTGGCCGTAGATTATGCGGCCGTTTATCATTGCAATTGGGAACCTCTCTCCCTCGCCCTTTCCGAGTTCCAGAGATACGGCCCCGTTCCCTCTGGTCTTCCACGGAACCATGGGGTTCAGGCGGATAAGCCTTGGGTGGCCTATGACATCCAGCTCAGGGAAGGCCAGCATAATCTCCGCTGCAAGGTATGTGGTGCACATGCCGGTAACGGCCGAGTCGGTGTCGTCGATGCCGATGAACACGGATGTGGGAAGAGGAAGGGGTATAAAAAAGGTGATTCAAAAGGCACAAAAGCAGGTAGACGTATTGTCATTTTTCGTTTAGTTCATCGGCTGTTTTGAAGTCCCTTTTATTAACTGAGTTCTTCGCTATTTCATTAGCGTTCAAAAAGATATTTTCATAAGAACTATTTTCTAATTTTCTCTTTTCTTTTGCCCACAATGTCTTTTCTGTTTCTGGTATATGGGAGAGTGCTTTCTGCTGATGGTATTGGATAAATTTCTCATACCACGAAATTATCTCTTTTAATTGAGAAATTACTTCACGGTGTTCTTTTGGAGTTAATCTGACAAGTTTCTGACCCGCCGGCAATTTTGATATTTTGTTATCAACCTTCTCCCGTCCGTAGTCCAAAGCTTCCAAGTGATACATAATCCAGTGGTATTTATTGCTGTTTGCTTTCTCCATTCAATTCACCTATTTTCTAATTTTTTATGCCACCCTGTGCCTTCATTGTCCATATCTGATATTTCTCTATTCTTTTTAAGTTTTTCTGTTCCTTTCCCACAGTGTCCTATCCCACAAAAACCTTTAATCCCTCTCTCCTTCTTCCCCCTGTGCCCCGGATTAGCAGTTCCTCTCTTAAACGAGAATGGCTCCTTCTTGTCTTTCTTGCCCTGATGCTGGGTCTGGCCGCCATCTTTCCTCAGAGAATCCTATCGTACCCGTCTTACATAGACTGGCAGACAATAATCGTTCTGGCCGGCCTCCTCGTTATTTCCACCGGAATTAAGCAGAGCGGCTATCTCGAGTACTTCGCAACGCACATACTTTCGGGGGTTAAAACCGAAAGGGGTCTGGTTCTATTTCTCGCCCTCCTTTCCGCAGTCATGGCCTCGTTCATAACCAACGATGTCACCCTTTTCATAGTCGTCCCACTCACTCTGAGCCTTCAGAGACTTCTCGGCCGAAATATGGTAAAGACGGTTGTTATGGAGGTTCTGGCCGTCAATGCAGGCTCCGCGCTCACTCCCATAGGCAACCCGCAGAATATATTCCTGTGGCAGTCGAGCGGTGTCTCATTTTTCTCCTTTGTATGGGTCATGCTCCCTGTATTTCTCGTCCTTTTCTCCGTGCTTATGGGGATGATTTTTCTGGTCTTCCCTGCGGAGGGCCTGACACTTCCGGCCCGGAATGAGATTACTATCCACGACCGAAGGCTTTTTTCCGCCTCCGCTATTCTGCTGGTTCTCTTCATCACCTCCGTGGAACTCGGCCTCTCTCTCTACTGCCTTCCTCTGGTTTTTGCGGCATATCTGTTTCTCAGGCCGTCGGCTCTGAAGATGACGGACTGGCCGCTTCTCATGCTGTTCATGGTCATGTTTATCGACTTCCGCATCATTTCCGGCATTCCTGCGGTAGCGAGCCTGATAAAACCCGGCAACGCGGTCAGCGCATTCCTTTATGCGGTTCTTGCATCACAGGTTATGAGCAATGTTCCAGCAACTATTTTCCTGTCCAATCTGACGGTACACTGGCAGTTTCTGGCATGGGGGGTAAATGTGGGGGGAAGCGGTCTAGCCATCGGCTCCCTCGCCAGCATAATTGCGATGCGTCTGTTCGGGGGTAAGGAGATATGGAAGGAGTTTCACAGATACTCGGTGCCGTATCTGATTTTAACGGCGATTATTGTCCTGCTGGTCCTATGGCTGCAAAACCCTTAAATTCCCTCTACTCGATGCTGGCGAACATGCTGAGGGCCTCGGCCACCGGGGAATTTATCCTCTTCGGAGAGTATGCGGTTGTTTACGGAAAGCCAGCCGTGGCCATTGCGCCCTCGGGGTGCGGGTCCGACATGTGGTGTAGATAAATTATTTCATCAGAGTTTTGAAATCGCATCAAAAACCTTTATTTATGGGCGCGGCTTTCTCTCTCTCCCGTGAATGAAATGAAGTACATATTCGTCACGGGCGGCGTTTTATCCGGCCTTGGAAAGGGTATTACCGCATCGTCCGTAGGGAAACTGCTCAAGGCCAGAGGATTGAAGGTTACAGCCATGAAGATTGACCCGTACCTGAACATAGATGCGGGGACGATGAATCCGTTCGAACACGGAGAGGTCTTCGTGCTGGATGACGGGGGCGAGGTGGACCTTGACCTCGGAAACTACGAGAGATTTCTGAATATCAGCCTCGGCTGGGACCACAATATAACCACGGGTAAGGTATATAAATCGGTCATAGACAAGGAGAGGCACGGCGACTATCTCGGAAAAACGGTCCAGATAATCCCGCACATCACCAATGAGATTAAAGACAGGATAATAAGAATGTCGGAGGAATCGGGGGCGGATGTCTGCATTGTGGAACTTGGCGGCACCGTTGGAGATATAGAGTCTATGCCCTTCCTTGAGGCGGTCAGGCAGTTGAACATGGAGGTGGGCGCAGGGGAGAACAGCATGTTCATCCATACCACTCTCGTCCCTGTTGTGGGGCCAGTAGGGGAGCAGAAGACAAAACCGACCCAGCACTCGGTGAAGCAGTTGATGGCCATAGGAATAATTCCGGACATGATAGTCGCCCGGTCAAATGGACCGCTGGAATACAAGAGGAGAAGAAAGATTTCCCTGTTCTGCAATGTCCCGCTGGAGGCGGTCATAAGCGCCCCTGATGCGAAAAGCATATACGATGTCCCGAGAATTCTCGAGGAACAGGGAGTTGGAGACTATGTTATCCGAAAACTCGGGCTTGAGGGGGCAGTGGGGGGACCGGAGATGGCGGAGTGGTACGACTTCGTGGAGCGGTTGATGAAGGCTGAGAACGAGGTGAAAGTGGCCTGTGTGGGAAAATATACGGAACTTGCGGATGCATATATCAGCCATATTGAGGCGTTTCACCATGTCGGGGCACTTCTTAACGCAAAAGCCAGCGTTACATTTATTGAAGCGGAGGAACTGGAAGAGGACAATCACAGCAGCTGGGATATCCTTAAGGATGCGGATGCCATTCTCGTCCCGGGAGGGTTTGGTACGCGCGGAATAGAGGGAAAGATTATGGCGGCAAGGTATGCCAGAGAGAATAAGATTCCGTTCCTAGGCGTATGTCTCGGCTTCCAAATAGCCACCATAGAGTTCACCAGAAATGTCCTGAAACTCCAGTCCGCAAATAGCAGCGAGTTCGACCCGGACACTCCGCATCCGGTAATCGACCTTCTGCCGGAACAGAAAGATATAACGGACCTCGGTGCGACCATGAGGAGGGGCGCATATCCTGTTACCATATCCGAGGGGTCCACGGCCTTCGAACTCTACGGAAAGAAGAATATCTCGGAGAGACACAGGCACAGGTACGAGGTGAACCCCGATTACATTCACATGATAGAGGAGGCCGGTTTAATTTACTCCGGCCGCTCCCCGGACGGCAGAAGAATGGAGATTGCGGAACTTCGGGAACATCCGTACTACATGGGCTCACAGTTCCATCCAGAATTCCTTTCAAGGCCCGAAAGGCCATCCCCTCTGCACTACGGGCTGATTAAGGCGGCACTGGAGTATAAAGAGAGGAAGACCGATTAACGCCCTAGTTAATATCGAGGTCTTTCATTCTCTCCTCAATCTTTCGGGTCGTGACCTCGCTGCCTATATTTCGGGCAAGATTCAGGGCCATATGACCGTAGTATGCAGCCCTACTCGTGTTTCCGATCTCCCTGTAAATGCGGGCACAGTCCATGTATGTAAGGGCGAGTTTGTTCATGTTCCCCATGGCCTCGAACATCTCTATTTTCTTATAACATATCGCCAGACTGTATGTCTTTTCCGGTGTTGTGCTGTCCCCTGCAACCACAAGAGACGAGGTGTAATACGAAAAAGCGCCCTCGACATCTTCACTGGCCAGTTTTACATTGCCTTTATCGACCATTATCCGGGATAAGAGGAACTCATCCTTCACCATCATAGCGAGATCCAGCGCAATTCCAAGGTGCTTCTTTGCATCCGTTACATTCCTTCGCTTAAGCAGCACGGCCCCCCATTCTCTCTGGGCCACTGCCTCCTCTCGAATGTACATTTTCCTTCTCGATACTTCCACTGCTTTCCGGTAGTACTCTTCCGCAACATCCAGATCCATTCTCATACCGTAAATCTTTCCCATGCGAATGAGCGCGCGCACCCATGTAATGGAGCCCTGTTCCGCCTGCTTCAGGGCGAGTTCACAGAATTCCAGAGCCCGGTCCCAGTCTCCGGACGGAAGAAGATAATCCGTCATAAGCAGTTTCAATTCGGGAGTCACGGCCGTGTCCTCATCCATGATGTCGCTTAGAAGATATAGGTGATTCTCGGTTATGTCCCCTATCTCCCTGCGCAGAACGCCAGACGCCCTCTCCGATTCGCCGGCCCGCAGGAAGTGCAAGAGCCTGTCAAGAGGGGAATCGGAAAGGCCGGCTGCGGCAATGTGGGCCTCGCGTATCTCCTCGTCGGAAGCGCCCTGAAGCAGTTTTTCTCTCATCAGAGGATGCAGGCGGAGGCCGCCCTCTCTTATTACGAATGGGAGAGGAGATACCAGCATATCTGGCGCAATGCTGTTACCCGCAACCGCTATGACCAGCATATTTTTTCTATCCTCCCCAGACATCCCTTCTATCATGCGTCCCATGACCTCGTCAATACCGCCGCCCCCCCGTTCAATGAGGAAGGCTTCTATGAGGAGGGGATTGCCGCCTGTTTCTCTCATTACCGCATCTGCATCCGCGCCTGCACCTTTTCGTATCAGAAGTTCCCTGACCTCGCCGACAGAGAGGGACGGCACCTCCAGATATTTTATGGCCGGCCGTTCCACGGCAGGCAGTTCTTCCGCCCCTTCTGTTATGAACGCAAGTTTTATGCCGTCAGAGAGCCCTTTAAAGAGGGAAAGAAGGGGTGCGACTACCTCCTCGTCTGTCCCCCGTATGCCGATTATCATCTTCTTGATGCCGGATGAAAGGATGTAAGAAACCTCGCCGGAGTCGTATCCGTGTTCAATCGATTTTTTGAGCCTCGAAATTTTTCTGGCCGCCAGAAAATCCGCAAGATGAAGAATCACGGCCCTGAGGCTGTCAATCTCCCTTATCTCGTGGATGAAGACCATAATCCCCTCCCGCTCGCCGAAGTATCGAAGAAGTGCGGTCCTTCCGCTCCCCGGCTGGCCGTATATGTTCAGAACGGTTTTGTCGTCGGTATCGGCCCATTCCTTGAGGGCCTTCAGTTCGTTCTCTCTTCCGACAAAAATCCTTTCGCTCTTCTTTCGGGCCGGCGCACTGCCCGTATCGATGCCTTTCTCCTCGGCGAACTTCAGAACGGCCAGCTTCCCCCTTATGCCGTCTTCCGTGAGAAAATAGACCTTGCGGCGGCTCCTGCCTCCCTTTATGTGGCGGAGTTCCTCGGCCAGAAGGCCCTTCTCCTTCAGCCTCTTTATCTCCACCGCAGCGTGGGAACGGCTGATGCCGCAGGCCTTTGCAACCCCTTCCTGCGCCATATCCTCCGGAACCTCGTACTCTGAGATGAGGCCGGTAAAGCGGCTGAGGTGCAGGATTATCCTCTGACCAACAGTTAGTTCGGCCATGAAAGGAGATGGCAGGGAATATATTTAAGGGTTGTTCGCACCAAACTTTATTTATCCCCCGTCATTTCACCCCACCATGAAGATACTGCTCATTCACTCGGATTACATGGAATACGAGGTCACCGAAAAGACCGGACTGGCCGAGGATATAGAGGATTCCCTTAAAAATGGGAGAATGGAGGAGGCCCTCACCGTCTTTGCCACCATTGAAAAAGAGGACGAGGGAAAGGAGGACGAGGTGATAGAAAGGGGAGCGGAGGAGATTGCCGGCGTGGCCGGGAAGCTCGGCGTGAAGAGCATAATGATATACCCCTACGCGCACCTGTCATCATCACTGGCCGGGAAGGATACCGCACTGAAGGTCCTCAAAGGGCTGGAGGCCGCGCTCTCGGAGCATTTCACGGTTCACCGCTCACCCTTCGGCTGGTACAAATCGTTTAAGATAAGCTGCAAGGGCCACCCCCTCTCGGAGCTGTCGCGAGAGATTCGGGCGGGCGAGAAAAAAAAGACAAGGGAGGATGTTGTGGCCAAGATAACCAGCGAGTTCGTTGTCCTCACGCCGGAAGGAGAGGAGATACCCCTGAATTTTGAGAGCAAGAGTTCCCTGAAGTTCCTTAAGCAGTACCCATCCCTCAAAAAAGCGGTTTACTTCGAGCACATGAAGGGCGTGGCCAATCAGGAGCCCCCCAGCATAAAGGCGATGCAGCGGCTGGAGTTGATAGACTACGAGCCTGCCAGCGATTCAGGCCACTTCCGTTATTACCCCAAGGGAAATATGATATTCAAACTCCTTGAAAAATGGGCGGGCCAGATCGCCCACGAGAGGCTGGATGCCGTGGAGATAGATACGCCGCTTCTCTACGACTGGTCTCTTCCGGACATAAGAGGCCAGACCGAGTCCTTCCATGAAAGGCACTATGTGGTCACCACACCGGAGAAGAGGGAGTTCGTTCTCAGGTTTGCAGGGGATTTCGGCCTGTTCCGCATGATGAGCGATGCCACCATCAGCTACAAAAATCTGCCGGTGAGGGTTTACGAGTTCTCCAAGAGCTTCCGGTTCGAGAAGAGGGGGGAACTCTCCGGCCTCCGCAGACTCCGGGCGTTCCACATGCCCGACCTTCATTCGTTCTCCAGAGATGTGGAGCACGGCTGGGAGGAGTACATGGCCATATACCGCGAGTTCTCCGACCTCGCCAACGCATCCGGCATCGAGTACGCCGTGGTGTTCAGGGTCGTGAGGGAGTTCTACGACAGATACAGGGATAAAATAGTGGAACTGCTGAGGCACTCCGGCAGGCCGGCAATGATTGAGATTCTCTCGGACAGAAAGCACTACTGGGTCGTGAAGCACGAGTTTCAGGGGATAGACGCGGTGGGCGGTACATTCCAGTTATCCACCGTTCAGCTGGATATCGAGGATGCCGAGAGGTACGGAATTGTCTATACCGATGCCGACGGAAAGCAGAAGGGGTGCATAATCTGCCATTCGTCCATAGGCTCCATAGAAAGATGGATATTTGCGCTGATGGAGGAGGCCCTGAAGAAGGAAAAACCGGCGTTTCCGCTCTGGCTGGCCCCGACACAGGTGCGCCTAATCCCACTAAACGATGATTTCGCTGCCGACTGCAGGAAAATTGCCGATTCCCTTCCCGGCGTAAGGACAGACATAGACGACAGGGACGAGAAGGTTGGCAAGAAGATACGGCAGGCCGAGAGGGAATGGATAAACATGATAGTGGTCTACGGCCAGAAGGAGAAGGACTCCGGGAAGCTGCCGGTGAGGATGAGGGACGGCCACATCGAGGAGATGATCGTGGAGGAACTAAGAGAGGCCATAAGGAGGGGAACGGAGGGCTATCCGTACGAGCCTTTGCCGCTGCCGAGGATGCTGAGCAAGAGGATTGTGTTCAGAGGGTAGGTGACCGACAAGATTATATGTCCAAGGTTTCGGGCAGACAATCCTTCACTTCTTACTGCCCTCCTTTTACAAGGCGGTCACCTAAAAGGTTTAACTTGAATTTTCTGATGACTTCTGGATGTATTATCTTCCCCTTCGGACTCTTGAAATATAAAGCATCAAATGGACACTGAACTATGCACGCACCGCACTGAACGCACCTATCCTTTTTTGGCATTACTGCAATGTGCCTCTTTTTATCCATTTCATAGCAGTTTCTGGGGCAAACCTGCTCGCAGATGCCGCATCCTCTGCATTTCTTCGTATAGATAATCACCTTCAAAAGGCGATCTTCATGCAGCCCGCTCTTGTACACCGGAGTGCTGCCCATCAAATCAATGCTTACCAAAAGAACAATAACGAGTGAAACAAAACTCCAGCGTAAAATGAAGCCTGAGCTGAATGTCCCCATCAGTACGCCGTAGAGAACAAGCCCGAAAATAAAAATGCCCTCTAAAATCAGAGGAACGCGGGTGAATTCGAAAATAACGCTATATCTGCTGAAATTTGCCCCCCTCTTCTTGGGATTCAACAAACCGGAATAAAGAGGAAAAGATATAAATATCAGAAACGGCAGAAGCCATGTGAGAAGAACCAGCGATAGAAGCACTTCTGGCCAGAAAAGAAATGTCATAACGGTTACTATTATTGAAAAAGGAAACGCCCACATGACTGCCATTTCAATGCGCTGCATCACAGGAAATCTCACCTCACTCATCTCCGGTGCCTTCCTAAAATTATTTTTGATAAATTCGGGGATGTCCGTCGCATAAACAGGCCCCCATATCACATTCCACCCCGTTTTTTCTCTTACTACTTTTGCTTCAATGCCCGCTGCGGCAAGCTGAGGGAGTATTATGTTTCTATGGTTGGCAAGCTTTTCAATCCCGCTGGTTTTTAAAACCGATATGATATCATGGTTTGTGAGATGGCCGCCTGCTGCGGAGCACCATACATTAATGCCGTCACTATTGGCAATAAGAAGGTAGCAATCTATCTCCTTCTTTTTAAGCACCCTTTTCACCCTCTCCACGGTTACACAGTAGTTGCCGGTTAGAAAAATGGGTGACCCTTCATCGGGATTTCCTATTTTGACTAAGCCCGTTCTACAGGAGAGGGGGAAGCCCCTTAAGAGGGTTCCAATGATGTTTACAGCGATGTATTTTATAGGATTCATTTTGTCATCTCCTCGGGCTTTTTTGCCACCATCTCCATGAAATTTCCCATCTTACTCAATCTAAGAGATTCTACTGTAAAACCTTCCCTTCTCAATTCTTCGGGCAAATTCCTTACCGCCCTTGTTGTGGTCTGGGTCAGGATATAAGTAATCGCCACCAGTGGAAGTCTGACTAAACAGTTAATCACTCTTTTTAAGCGACTTTTAGGCACGACTTCGTCTGCTATTAGCAGAAGTCCTCCCGATTTCAGAATTCTCTTCATTTCTTTCACGGCATAATTTATTTCCCCCTCGCTCAGTTCGGAGAAGCACAGGCCGCTCATTACAATATCATAGCTCTCTGGCTCCTCACTTCCAAGTTCGGCAACTCCCATTTCACACAGCTTCACATTTTGGGCGAGGTTTGCTTCATTCAGCCTTTTCTTTGCAATTTCGAGCATTTGAGGGTTAATATCAATGCCCTTCACTTCCGCACCCCTTAAAGCGGCTCTTATCGTCAATGCTCCGGTGCCGCACCCGATATCAAGCACCTTTTGCCCCTGTTTTATAAGGGATGTCAGGCGATCATATGCCTTATTCAACCTACCAAGTGTGAGGAGGCGGATTCCCCGGTCGTACCTGCTGGGGGCCGATTCTAGCATCCGCATTAAGATATATGTGCTCATCGGAGTGTCCTCTTATGACTTAAAATGCCAGAAATGTCGCCTAAGGCGGAATGTCCGCGATTCTTATGTTTTTTGTTCTCGGGGTTATTGCGAAGTCTTATTAATGAGTTTATCATCATATATTCATACTCACAAACATTAAAAAGCTTTTGTCTTGAAGTGCCGAATTCGTATAAGAAACTTACAGAGGTCTATCCCTACGAGCCTCTGCCGGGTTGCTGAGCAAGAGGATTGTGTTTAGGGGAGGAGTAAGGGAATTATCAGCACTTCATTTGCTATTGATGTGCTCAACAATCTTTTTCAATCTGGCCCCGTCCCATAGAATTACATCGTTGCTTTTCGCCAGTTCATAGGCACTTTTAGTAAATGTGCCTGTTGTTACTACCATCGTCTTACCCGCTTTATAGTAATTCTTGGCTGCAACGATTTCCTGAACCGCTTTATTAGAAACGGAACCAGCATATTTTTTGGCCTGAACTGCAGTCGTTACGCCATTCTTCTTAATAATTAAATCGGCACCTTGGTCGCTACTTCTCTTTGTTACTATGGCTTCGTAGCCCAACAATGAAAAAAGCTCTCTCAGATAATCTTCGAATTGATAGCCGTTAAGGTCTTCAAAATCTCCTATTCTCTGCGTCTCTACCTTTTTACCCAAATTACTCTCAAACTCTTCGAGTTCAATCTCCTCTACGGATTGCTTTAATAAATTGCTTACTTCCATTTCAGTGTAAGAAAGACCAAATTTATCAAAAATTCTCTCTATAATCATTATTTCATCGTCACTGCGAGGGAACAGTCTCAGGTATTCCTTAACAATCTGTTTCTTATTTCTTGGCACCCTAGAAATTCTTTTGCAGATAGATAACACACGCCTCTCTAGGCGTGCCTCCTGCTCTTTATCAAGGGATTCTTTTGATAATCGTGCCATAATTTTGATTATGTGTGTATAACTAACATCTATGTGTCGCTTGAGCAGGATTTTTCTAATTTTTTCCAAATCTTGAATGAACTGATATGCATTATTATAAGTTTTGGCCCAACCTAAAATCCTTTCATATTCAACGGATTCATAAGAAGTATGTTTTTGAGTTCTTTGATATAGCCTAATACATAATTTCTGCAACAGATCTGTGTTATCAGCTTCAGAGAGACTATAGCTATAATCGCACTGATGGAGCCAAAGAATAGCAGTTTTGAAATCCATGTCTGCTGTTGATAAATATTTCTTACAGAACTCTATAATCACCGATGAGTTTCTGTCATTGTATTTTCCAATAGGGATTTGTAATTTCAAGGCTGTTCGGATGGGAATTCTTCCCGAAGCGGAAACTCGAAGTAATTTCTCTCTAATTTGCCATTCAAGGCTTTCAACTGCGTCTAACTTACTTTCCACGTATAAATCATTCCACTCTATGCTTAATGCTTTGTTATAACATTCTATTGCGCCCATATATTTGCTCAATCTATAAAGAGCAAGACCTTTATTGTACCACGCGTCTGCGAATTCTGGGTTCAATTCTAAGACTTTATCATAACAATTTATAGCATCTTGATTTTTCCAGGATTTGTAAAGGGCGAGACCTTTATTGTACCATGCGTCTACAAATTCTGGGTTGTCTGGGTTGATTTCTAAGGCCTTGTCATAACACTCTACTGCCTTTGAATCTGCTTCTGAAATATTGAGAATTAGATCAGAATGACGGGCAATAATCCACAGATGTTTAAAAAGAGGATCTTGCAGCGCCTCTTCTAATTTATTCCTGTACGAGGTCTTATCCCAACGGGAAGCTGCGGCCATGAGACCTCTGTGATACCACATTTCTGCAGAGTCCGGCTCTATCTCTAATGCCTTGCCATAGTAGAAATATACCAAGAGAAATTGTTTAGTTTCCTCAAAAATAAAAGCTTTTCCACGCCATACATCTGCAAATTCTGGGTCGATTTCTAAGGCCTTGTCATAACAGTTTATAGCATCTTGGTAACTATTCAATTCATAAAAGACGAGGCCTTTGCTATACCATGCCTCTGCAAATTCTGGGTCAATTTCTAAGACCTTGTCATAACAGTTTATAGCATCTTGGTAACTCTTCAATTCATAAAAGACGAGGCCTTTGCTATACCACCCGTCTGCGAATTCTGGGTCAATTTCTAAGACCTTGTCATAACATTTTATAGCCCCTTGGTAATTATTCAATTTAAAAAGGACAAGACCTTTGTTATACCACCCGTCTGCAAATTTTGAATCTATTAGCAACGCTTCATCATAATATTTTATTGCACCACGATAGTTCCCTGACTTGTAAA
The DNA here is from genome assembly GCA_024281315.1 of archaeon. Classification (GTDB taxonomy): domain Archaea; phylum Thermoplasmatota; class Thermoplasmata; order JAJSAE01; family JAJSAE01; genus JAJSAE01. The sequence continues at coordinate 14,381 of JAJSAE010000044.1, forward strand.
GGGATAAACCTTTGCTAAACAACTTCTTAACTTTCCCATGGTGCCCGAATAATTCCATCTGCATCCCCTCCGTAATCCTCAACCAATAACTTATCACATCCGTTATGTTCTGACCTCCTCATAATCATATGACTGAGTGAAGCAACCTGTAATTCTGCGCTGCGGGCAAAGTAGCCATCCTCGTCTTTTTCAACTACCAGAGATACCTTATACGATTCCATATATTCTCACCTTCTTGGAGAAGCAAAAAGAGATAAATAAAGTTTTCTAAGAAGAAATACCATAGGGCTCACACCCAAATTTAAATACTCTCTCCCCATTCCCCCACCGATGACTGATAAAGATTATGCAGAGGAACCGCAGGCCGGCGACAGGATACGCATAACAGACAGACACGGCCGCACATTCGAGGGAATACTGATGCCGCACCATGCATTCAGCGGCAGCGGAATCGTTGTGGTGAAGATGGACAGCGGCTACAATATCGGAGTCAGACCGGCCCCGGACTCGGAGATTGAGATTCTGGAGAGGGGTAATGCTGCTCCTTCATCCCAAACCGGGGATTCGGATATTGTAACAGACGGTAATTTGCCCATAATCTCCATCGTCAGCACTGGCGGCACCATTGCCAGTTTCGTGGATTATAAGACCGGTGCGGTACACCCGGCCATGACCGCCGACGATTTTGTCCGGGCCGTTCCCGAACTCTCGGCCCGCTTCAATGTGCGCACAAGGGTGCCTTTTTCCATCCTCAGCGAGGACATGACTCCAGCGCGCTGGATTGAACTTGCGGAGATTGTGGCCGAGGAATTGAATGCGGGGGCCAGCGGCGTAATCATCCCCCACGGCACCGATACCATGGGCTACACCGCCGCCGCCCTTTCCTTCTTGCTGCCGGAACTTCCCGGCCCTGTCATTCTCGTGGGTTCGCAGAGGTCATCCGACCGCCCTTCCTCGGATGCCACCATGAACTTGCTGGCCGCCGTTAGACTGACGCGGACCGACCTTGCGGAGGTTGTCATTGCGATGCACGGAACCATATCCGACAGGATTGTGGCGGTCCACAGAGGCACAAAGGCCAGAAAGATGCACACAAGCAGAAGGGATGCCTTTAAAAGTATAAATTCCCCGGTCATTGCGGAGGTAGAGGGGAAAGAGGTAAAATTCCTCTCCGAATACAGAAAGAGAGCGAATACTCCGGCAAGGGTCCAGGGAGGGCTTGAGGAGAATGTTCGCCTCATCTATTCCTACCCCGGCCTCACTGCCGATACCTTCTCAAAAATGGTTGAAGGTGCGAGGGGTGTGGTCATCGCCGGAACCGGCCTCGGCCATGTCTCGTCCTCTCTTATCGGGGAACTCGGAAAATTGAGGGAAAACGGGGTGCCGGTAGTTATGACGAGCCAGTGCATCAACGGAACCGTTAACATGAATGTCTATTCCACGGGCAGGAACATAATGAAGGCCGGAGTGATTCCCGCCGGAGATATGCTTCCGGAGACCGCCCTCGTAAAACTGATGTGGGTACTGAGCCAGACATCCGATATGAGCGAAGCGCGCGAGATGATGCTTACCCCTGTAGCCGGGGAATTATCCGGCAGGAGGGTGGAATGATGGACGGGATGCCCGTTCCCAAGATTGGGCTGGAGATACACCAGCAACTGGCCACCGGAAAACTGTTCTGCTCCTGCCCGTCGGACCTCGAGGATGGGTTCTCTGGGACGGTTGAAAGGAGGCTCAGGGCCACCACAGGAGAAGGCGGAAAGATAGACCGTTCCGCCGCGGAAGAGCAGAAGAAGGAGCGCACCTTTATCTACCAGATTGCTCCGAACAGCAGCTGCCTTGTGGAACTGGACGAGGAGCCGCCGCACGGGATGAATTGGGAGGCGTTGAGGACAACGCTCACATTTGCGGCCATGATTGAGGCCACCCCCGTAGACGAGATACACACCATGAGAAAGATAGTGATAGACGGCTCCAACACATCCGGTTTCCAGAGAACATCCGTCATCGCCTTCGGCGGGCATATCGACACGGAATCCGGCTCATCCATACCTGTGGAGACGGTCTGCCTCGAAGAGGACGCCGCCAGAAAGATTGAGGAAAGGGGGAACACCGTTGTCTATCGGCTCGACCGCCTCGGCATCCCCCTTATAGAGATAGCCACTGCCCCGGAAATAAAGAGCGGAAAAGAGGCTATGGAGGTCGCAAAGAGAATAGGCACCCTATTAAGAAGCACCAGAAAGGTGAAGAGGGGACTCGGCACCATAAGGGAGGATGTCAATATCTCCATACCCGGCGGGGCCAGAATAGAGATAAAAGGGGTACAGGAGCTCCGGTTAATCGAGGAGTATGTCAATATGGAGGTAAAGAGGCAGAGGCACCTGCTGAAGATAAGGGACGAACTGAAGAAGCGCAGGGCCGCACCGCCAGAAATAGAGAGCGTGAGGGACTTAACGCGCATCTTCGAATCTTCGGAGTCCAAGGTCATAAAATCGGCCCTTAGGAAAAAGGGAGTGGTGCTGAGCCTCCCGCTCCAGGGCTTTGCCGGGCTTCTCGGCGGAGAGAAAGGGATCCGTCTCGGCTCGGAACTTGCCGGAAGGGTACGCGCGTTCGGAATAAAAGGCCTTTTCCACTCGGACGAACTCCCTGCATACGGAATAACCGATGAAGATGTGCTGGCTGTAAAAAGAAGCCTCTCTATTGGAGAACGGGATGCCTTTGTTCTTATAGCAGAGGAGGAAAACAGGGCTAGAAAAGGGATGGAAGCCGTGGCTCTGCGGGCGGTCGAGGCGTTGAAAGGCATCCCCTCGGAAACACGCGACCCTCTCTCCGATGGTACCAGCAGATACAGCAGGCCCATCTCCGGCGGTTCCAGAATGTATCCCGAAACGGATATTCCACCCGTAGTGGTCAGCGACAGCATGATGAAGGAGATAGAAGCTGGCATACCGGAGTTGCCGGAGGAGATAGAAAAGAGGCTAATCTCCATGTACTCCCTTGCACCCCAGATGGCGCACCAGATGGTGAGTGAAGGGCTGGACGAGGACTTCGAGACCATTGCGAAGACCTATGGAATGCCTTCCATAGTGGCCAGGATATATCTGAACTACCTCCCTGAGATACGGAGGGACGCAAGCAGAGAGGGGAAGAAGTTTCCCGAGGACTATATTTTCATAAGGAATTCCATTGCATCTGTCCTGCAGGCCCTCTCTGACGGCAAGTTTTCCAAAGAAGCGGTTCCAAATGTGGTAAAGGAGGTTATAACCGGCAGTAAGACTGTGGAGGGAGCAATAGATGCTATGGGCCTTTCCGCAGTCGGCACGGATGAGCTGCATGAAGTTATAGAAAAGGTAGTTATCGAGAGAATTGACTTTGTAAAAGAACGGGGAATGGGGGCCGTTGGGCCGCTCATGGGTGTGGTTATGAAGGAACTGAGAGGCAGGGCTGACGGAAAGATCATAAGCGAAAGGTTAAAAGAGGCCATATCTGCTGCCATAAAGTAGTTATGCCGCTTCGGGGCCGTAAATGCTCAGGAGAAATGCCCGGCAGAAGAGTTCGGCGGTCTTCCTGCTCTGTTCCTTGGTTGCTAGAAAACCTCGGCAGAATGCGACGGCCGTGTCAGTGATGTCGGGAATCAACTCTCCTTTCAGGGAAACACCAGCCCTTTATTGTCATGTAATATTTAGTCTTTTGCCCTCTGCCCCTCCGCTTTTATCTCACCCCCCGACCGCATTCTTTTTAAAGGAGCCCCACATTCACCTCCACAGGGATGATTATGACCGTAAGAGTAGCGATAAATGGTTACGGAACCATAGGGAAGAGGGTGGCCGAAGCGGTCTCTCTCCAGGAAGATATGGAAGTTGCCGGAGTAGTCAAGAGGAGCCCCACCTTCGAGGCATTTATGGCGGTGGAATGGGCCCTCCCCTTATATGCCGCATCTAAGGAGAACATAAAGGGATTCGAGGATGCCGGCCTGCCCGTTGAGGGAACGGTGGAGGAACTGCTTGACGATGCCGACATAGTGGTAGACTGCACCCCCAAGAAAGCCGGATACAAGGAACTCTACCAGAAGAAGAAGATAAAAGCTATCTGGCAGGGGGGAGAAAAGCACGAACTCACCGGCCTCTCCTTCAATGCGTATCCAATGTATGAGAAGGCATACGGCGCGGATCTGTTGAGAATTGTCTCGTGCAACACTACCGGACTTATCAGAACGCTCTACCCTCTCATGCAAGAAGTTGGTGTAAAGAATGTACTGGCCACCATGATAAGGAGAGGAGCGGACCCGTGGGATTCCAAGAAGGGGCCAATCAATGCGATAGAGCCGGTTCTTAAGATACCATCACATCACGGCCCGGATGTCCGGAGCGTTCTCCCTTCGCTGGATATACAGACCACTGCAGTTGCTGTCCCCACCACGCTCATGCACCTTCACTCGGTTGCGGTAAAACTGGCAAAAGATGTGAGTGCGGATGACATTCTGGAGATTTGGGATAACAGCCCGAGACTTATGTTCGTCGATGCGGGAATGGGGATTAAGTCCACCGCTCAGATAATGGAACTTGCAAAGGACATGGAGCGCTCGCGGGGGGACCTGTATGAAATCGCGATATGGGAGGATTCGGTTCATGTGGTCGGCGATATGCTGTATTACTATCAGGCCATACATCAGGAGTCGGATGTTGTTCCCGAGAATATAGATGCGATAAGGGCCATGCTGCAGATGGAAAGCGACAAAATGCAGAGTATTGAGAGAACCGACAGGGCCATGGGAATAATAAACCCCTACGAGTGAGGCGAAAACCTTTATTCCTTTTTCCCCCCATCCACTTCTCCGTAGAGGACCTCACGAACATTCTTCATCACCATGTCAGGGTTCTTGTAGTAGTCCGATATAATCTTGGAGACCTCCCTGTGATTTTTCACACCTATCTGTTTCATGTAGTTTAGAATGTCCACACGCCTCTTGATCTCCCGGTCCATCTCTCTGGCAGACCAGTTTCTGGCTATTCTCACCTTTTCGTAGACATAGCTGTGGCCGCTGTAGTTGAATGTATCGTCGGCCGGATTCCAGACAAATACGGAGTTGGTTATGAGTTCGTCGGTTTCGGGGTCCAGGCCAACGATTTCCGTGAGCGATTTCACACGCCTTGTCATCTTTGTCCCCACCTTTACCTGCGCCTGCATCAGCACTATATCAAGAGCCGACAGCAGTGCTCTCGGAAGGTTGATGGGTTCGTTCTCCATTCTGTGCACCATCGAAGCCACATCCTCTGCGTGGAATGTCGTATAAGCGGTCTTTCCCGTGGCCATAGCCTGAAACACCACATACGCCTCGGAACCTCTGACCTCTCCAACCATCAGATACTGCGGCCTCTGCCTGAGGGCGGCGGTGAGCAGGTCGAACATGTCCACCTCTCCCGCAGCCTTTCCGGTAACGATGTTCTTACCACCGAAACCGGACCTTGTGAGGGATGGTATCCAGTTTTCGTGAGGCAGGTTGAGTTCTCTCGTATCCTCAATACTGACAATCTTCATCTGTGGCGGGATGAACAGAAGGATAGCGTTGAGCGTGGTGGTCTTTCCAGATGCCGTACCCCCGCACACCAGAGTCGACTGCCCACCTTCTATTGCCACCCACATATACACCATCATCTCGGTGCTCATGGTCTTGAAGCGGAGGAGGTCCAGAGGAGTGAATGGGTTCTCTTTGAACCGCCTTATTGTGAAAGAGGAGCCTCTCTTCGTAACATGCTTTCCCAGTGTAGAGTTCAGTCTGGAGCCGTCGGGGAGCGTTGCGTCCAGAACCGGCTCGGCCACGGATATATGTTTGCCGGAGCGCTGGGCCATCCAGACGACAAATGAATCCAGCTTATGTTCGTCTTTGAATCGCATATTGGATTGTATAGAGCCATATCTTCGATGATAGATATAGAACGGAATATCAATCCCATCGCATGAGAGGTCTTCCACATCCGGGTCTATCATCATGACATCAATTACTCCGAATCCGATAAAATCCCGGAAAATATAGTACATTATCCTCTCTTTTACCACAGGGTGAACCGAGATATCCAGCCTTTTCATTATCTCCGAGGTGGCATCTCTGAGATACTCCCTTCTCGCCTCCGCATCCTCGCTTTCCACGATTGTAACCGTTGCGACCAACGCCTCCTTTAATACTTCAAGAAGCGTGGTCTCATCTTCCGAGAGTTTCGGCTCTATCACCTCATACATGTATTCATTCGAGATATTATCGTAAAGGATTCTTATATATGTGTAGCCCTTTGTTATTTCGTTGAGTTCCACCTCGCTGACATGTTTATCCAAAATCGGAGGGATAACCGTTATCTCTGAGATATCATCTTCTTTGGAGGGCCCCTCTCCTTTCGGCAGCATGATTTTAAGGGGCTGCGGGTTGAATTTCAGAAGAACCGAGGCATACTTGCTTTTTATTTCATCCAGAACCGTGAAGGGAATCTCAACTTCGCTGATTTCTTCCTCTTTCTGATCCACATAGTCTCCCTCGGTTATGTTCTCAATATCCGCACCCGTCATCACATCACCCTCAGTGTTATGAAGCCAATTATCAGCATTATGAATGCGTGTTTCATTCCTTCGGAGACTCTACCTGTCTGAAGAACTCCCGCCATAATCCCGTCTCCCACTCCGTGAACCACCACGGAGAGGTAGAAGACTAGCTGTATGGCAGGTATTAGCTGTATCTCCAGAGGGGTCGGCAGGTTGGTTATGCCTGCTGCCGCCGCACCTTCTGCAACCGCCTGCCCTGCCTCCTTCATCTTCGGCAGAAAGGTTGCATTAAGGATAAGAATAGTAACAATATAAACCATGAAGGAGATGTAGATAACCGCCAGATAGGTGCTCATCTCAATTTTTCTCTGCTGCTTCTTGATGATATTCTCTCTTGCGTCGTGGGCCACCATAGTCAGCACATCCGCAACCGCACCGCCCGCGTCGCTCGCTTTTATAACGATAAGCATCATCCTCTCCACCATGGGTGTTTTAACCCTTTCTGTGAAGAGCCGCAGTGCTTCGGAAGCGGGGACTCCCCATGAAATCTGAGCCGCCATTTTCTTTATCTCCGGAGTCAGGGCGCCGTACCTGCCGCCCGCCGCTACAACGATGGAATCGGCAAGAGTCATACCGAATCTTCCTGCCTCAGCCACATCTCTCAGGAAGTCAGGAAGTCTCTTTTCTATCTCATCCACCTCCTTGGCCTGCTTGCTCTTGTAGAACCCGATGGGCCCCACAAAAGCCATGAGGGCGAACACAAAGTAGTCAACCGGTTCGTACGGGAGTGTTATTCCGCCCACCATATAGGCAATACCCAGCAGGACAAATATGCCAAGGATGGCCCCCGAAATCCCCAGTATCATTTTGGTATAGTCTTTTTTCTCCTTTCCCATTTCAAGTTCTACCATGCTCAGCCCTCCTGTGATGCGTTCCATACGGCAAATATAAAGCCGAACTGAGACAGCGGAATCATGAGCCCTACCACGGCATAGAGCAGTTGCAGGTTAAACTCGCCGTTTCCGCCAACGATAGCCATTATTGCGAGAATTACCACAAGGAAAAGGGGAAACGCCACCACCACTGTAACAAAGGACTCGGCCAGAAGGCCCAGCGTCTCTCTTCTGGATTGTTCGTCCAGTTTATCCTCCTTCTCGTATTGGTCCGCCTTCATGAGGAAATATGGTTTCAACTGTCCACCAGATGTGGATGTAGTGACAACTCCTTGAAGGAAGTCCTGGAACTTGGTAGATGGTGTGCGGGTGGCGGCAACGCTGAGGGCACTCAGTATGTCTATGCCCAGAAGTTCCGTGTCCCTTGTAATCCACTCCGCTTCACTTTTAATCTCTCCGTATGTCTCTTGTCTGGCCAGTTCCTTGAAAATGGTGTCTATCGTAACATTTGCCGAAGCCATCGCCGAGATGAAACTCATTGAGTTTGCAATATTCTTGTCTACATTTCTTCCCCTTGCTTTGGCCTTTCCAGAAGGAGACCCCATAAGTATAAAATAGATAATAACCGGGATGAGAAGGGGTGCAACTCCGATAAGCAGTCTCATAATCAATCCGACGCCGAGAATACCGAGTATCACACCTCCGAAAATAACGGATACGCCAATTGCCGCCCCTGCCCCGATAATTGCCGTCATCCATACATACGCGACATATTCCTCGGGTCTTATCCTCATATGGGCTTTGAGGAGATTCTCCTCAATGTCCTGGCTTATCTTTGCCTTCTTCTTAACCACTGGGCCGATGGTCCGCCAGCAAAACTGCTGGTATGGGGTAAGTTCTATGTACTTTGCCTGGGCCTCTTCGGGAATTAGAATCTTGTGCGCTCCGACATCACGGAAAGCCGCACTTTTCGTGTCTATTATATCCCCTTTATCCGTCTCTATCCTGGAGAAAATATCGGAGACTTCAGGCAAACATCTCACCCCCTCTTTTTATTCCCATTTTTTCTCTGATTTCTTCCACGATAATATCAGGCTCCTTGTAATACCTGACAATTATGCTGGCAAGTTCCATGAAGTCAGTAATATCCTCTCTAACCATATAATTAATGATGTCAATCCTACGCTGAAATTCGTCCTGCATCTCTTCGTGACTCATGTTTTTCATGGTCATGATCTTATCGAAGAGAAAACTGTGCCCCTTGAATCTGAATTTATCGCTGGCCTGTTCCCACTCATAAACCGTGTTGGTAATCAGTTCGTTGGTCTCTGCCTCGAATCCCACGATTTCCACGAGCATCTTTATTCGCCTCACCATGGTGGTTCCGACCCTTACCTGGGCCTGAATCAAGACATTCTTTAGTGCGGTCAGCAGGATTCTCGGAGTGCTTATCGGAGGGTTCTCAAGCCTGTTTACCATGGACTTAACAGAATCTGCATGCATGGTGGAATATGTGGTATGGCCGGTAGCCATGGCCTGAAACATCGTATATGTCTCCTTACCTCTCACCTCTCCCACAATAATGTAGTTCGGCCTCTGTCTCAGTGCGGCCCTCACGAGGTCGTACATATCTATCTCGCCCGCAGCCTTTCCGTCAGCTCCTTTCTCTCCCACACCGGACCTTGTGGTTCCGGGTATCCAGTTCTCGTGCGGAAGATTTATCTCCCTTGTATCTTCCATAGTAACGATTTTCGCACCCGGTGGTATAAAGAGAGCGATAGCGTTAAGAGTTGCCGTTTTCCCAGAAGCAGTGCCACCGGCTATAATCATGGATTCACCGTGTTCCACCGCAAGCCAGAGATATGCAATCATTTCCGGGGATGCCGTATTGAATTTTATTATATCCACTGGGGTGAACGGCTTTTCCTTGTAACGCCGGATGGTGAAAGTGGATCCTCTTGTGGTGACCTCTCTTGAATATGTAGCCTGAACCCTGTGGCCTTCAACGGTCGTTCCATCTAGGATAGGGTCGGACACAGAAATCTGCTTTCCACACCTCTGGCCAAGACCTATGACAAATGAGTTAAGCACCTTTTCGTCCTCGAACCTCAGGTCTGTTTTGATGGACTCGTATTTCTTGTGATATATGAACAGGGGAACATCCACGCCGTCGCACGAAACATCCTCCACATTGTCATCGTTCATGAGGGCATCCACATGGCCGAAGCCGACAAAGTCCCTGATAATATAGTAGGTTATCTTTTCCCGGGATATCGGGTCCAGTTTCATGTTTCTGCTGGAAAGATATGCATTGACGCTATTCCTCAAATACTCCTCTTTGGTTACCTTGGAGAGAGCCTCCCAGTCGTAACTGAGTGTCTTTCTCAGGGTGTCCTTTATTAATTCCAGAATATCCTTCTCCTTCTCGGAGAGTTCCGGTTCAATGACCTGATACAGATATTCGCTCGCCTCTTTATCATAAATTATTCTTGCATAAGAGAAGGGTTCGTTAACCGGTGTAACCTCCTCCACATCAACTTTCTCGGTATCAACCTCCGGTATTTGCGTATACTGGGAGCCCTTCCCGGCATCCCAGTCCTCCTTGAGGGCCACTTCTCCGTGAGGCAACATAACTTTTACGGGGTTGGGGCTGATCTTCATGATCATTTTGAGATACATGTCTTTGATGGATTCCAGAGGGCTCGTCTCTATGACTTCTTCCTCGCTCTCCTTTACTTCGTCCTCATCTTCCTTTTTTTTCAAACTAAGAGCCACCTATTCACCTCGTTAACTCACTGATTCCGCCATGCTGACTTCAACATAGGCGTGATTATTTATGATACTGGACACACTCTGTATTGTGGCTGTTACGGTATACACTCCGTTGCTCTCCGTTGTGGTAAGAGTGTATAGGCCGGGGGCCTTCTGGCTGAGATATGCTGTCATGAACTTCTCCCATGCCTGCCCGTAAGGGCTTGTTATAGTAAGTGTTACGGCCCCGGTCACCTCGCTATTAGTCTTATTGCTATATTCCTGAAAATCGCAGTATATCAGGTTCGTGTTCAGTCCTCTGGTTCCGAACCCAGCCACGGATTGATTGTTCCCCTGAATGGATATCTGTGTCAGTATCATCGTCAGGTTGCCCGCCTGTGTCTCCAGTTTGAAATCGGGGGATGCTCTTACAACCTCCCCGTCGCTCTGATTCACGATAATCGCACCGTTCTCGTAGATAATAGTCTGCTGGACGAAGTATCTGTTTGGCATGTAGAGAGCCACATTTCCGCCGCTCCTTTCCGTTACGCTGTATGTGTTGCTCCCTGTGGAGTAATTGAACGAAATGCTCATACTGGACAAAGAGCCGCTCTCCGGGATTATCTGCAGTGCTCCTGCGGTGGGGCTTGCAAATACCGGCACTCCTGCTGCGCTCAGGGTTATTGGCGTATACATTACCACATCGCTGTGACCGGTTATCTGGGAACCCAAAATCTGGTTATCCACCGACCATTTCAGAGTGCCGAACTGGTTCTCCACAACATTCACATGATTGGACTCGTTATCTTCCATCCACACAGGCACATAACTGTTGGTCATCAGTGAGAGGAAGGAAAGGAATACCATAAGTGCCATGATGGTGCCCACTGTAGAGGCCACTCCCTCATCGTTCCATGTCCTGAAAGGCAAAATTTTGCCCATCTTATTACCTCTGGGTCTCGAGAACTTCTTCATTTGTTCACCACTACGGTCCATAAATAATAGGTAATGTCCTATTTAACATTGTCGCTTGCTGGGATACGCGCTCAGCAGATTCTGGGGACTGGGTCCGATATCGGTGGTTCCAATATTCTCCTTCCGCCCACTGTCGTATGAAGAATGACTTCTTTTCCGTCTCCCGTGACTTCCCCGATTATGGCGGCCTCCCTCCCCTCTTCCGTCCGTTTGAGGATTTGAAGCACTTCATCGGCCATTTCTTTCACCACCCCTATTATGACTTTTCCTTCGTTCCCCACCTCAAGAGGGTCTATCCCAAGCAGTTCGGAGCCGGATATGACTCCCTCTCTCATAGGCAGTGCATCTTCTTCGACCGTTATCCGGACACCGCTCTTTTCGGCCCATTCGTTGAGTGTGTTTGCCAGTCCTCCGCGAGTAGGGTCTTTCATGGCCACTATACCCCCTACCGTCAGAGTTTTCCTTATCATTTCATTAAGCGGAGCGACATCGCTTTTTATCTCCGAGTCAAAGCCATAACCCTCTCTGAACGAGAGAAGAGATATGCCGTGGTCACCCAGTGTGCCGGAAGAAATAATCACATCTCCCTTTCTCAGATTGGAATCTCGCATCCATCTCTCATCGAAAGGTCTGTACTCTTTAACAACGAAGATATTGTGTTCCAGCGCCTCACTCCTTATGCCAAAAGCAGCGGTTGTGGTTACAAGCTCGTCAACGCCTCCTTTCTCGACCACCTTTGTGTCCCCGGTAATCACCGGTACTTTCGCTTTTTCGGAGGTTTTTCCTATGCTGGCCATTATGCGGTCCAGCTCCTCCATGGAGAACCCTTCCTCCACAATCAGCGAGAGGGAGAGGGCAACGGGTTCTGCGCCCATTACTGCGATGTCATTCACCGTCCCAGCGACGGAGAGGACACCTATGTCTCCTCCGGGAAAGAACAGAGGCTTTACCGTATGTCCGTCAATGGTGAAAACAGTATCGTTAATCACCGAGCTGTCGTCCAGAGCCGTAAGGGGGACTTCAATGTCTTCCGGCGAATAGCGGAGGTTTTTCAGAATCAGGCTCTTAATCATCTTCTGCATGGCCTCGCCGCCCGCACCGTGAGAGAGTTTTATCCGGTTCATGGACACCGGAATGCGTTCTCC
>JAJSAE010000045.1 GCA_024281315.1 archaeon
CAAGGGCAGATATGGGTTCGTCAAGAAGGAGTAATTTGCTGCCTGTGGTCAGTGCTCGCGCCAGAGCGCTTTTCTGCTGCTCGCCGCCGCTAAGTTCGGACGGAAAAAATCCTTTTTTATCCAGAATATTAACGAGTTCCAGCGCCTCCCTTGCCTTCTGCTCCCCTTCCTCTTTCGGCCAGACCTTTACCCTCGGGCCGTAGGTTGCGTTCTCCCATATGGACATGTGAGGAAAGAGAGCGATATTCTGGAATACATACCCTATGTCTCTGTCCGAGATAGACCAGCCCGACATATCCACTCCGTCAATGGTTATATGCCCTTCGGTAGGTTCCCATATCCCGGCAATCATCTTTATTATGGTGGTCTTGCCGCAGCCGGATGGTCCGAGGACCGTAACATATTCGCCGTTCTTAATGGTAAAGTCAATGTTTTCAATTGCGGTGATACGGCCAAAACGCTTTGTAACCCCTTTCAGAACAATTTCCGGCATCTACTCCACCCTCAATTCCTCTTTTAGCCCCTTCTCGGGGTATCCGAACACCATAAGATTCCTTTCCGGCATTCTAACCGGCACTTTCTGGCCCGGCTCCAGCAGATCCACCGTATGCGGGACCTTCATGTAGAACTTCTCTCCCTCGGCGCTTTTCAGGGTATAATCCACAAATCTGCCCAGAAACATCCGCCGGACGACCTCAAACTCAATCGTATTCTCCGCCATCTCCTCTGAAATTCTCATCCTCTCCGTCTTTATGGCCGCAACAACTCTCTCTCCTTCCTTAAACGAGGAGGGGGGGGCCCTGAATTCCCTTCCGTAGAGGTCCTTTATCATCGTAACATCTCCCGAAGAAATAATGGTGCCCTCTATGAAGTTAGCCTGCCCGAGAAAGTTTGCAACGAACGGGGTCGCCGGCTGGTTATATAACTCATCTGGAGTTCCCACCTGAATAATTCTGCCCTTTCTGATGACCATTATTCTGTCTGCGATGGACATCGCCTCCTCCTGATCATGAGTGACATGAAGCGTTGTTATTTTCAGGGCCGTGGACAATTTTCTCAACTCCCATCTGAGGGAGAGACGAAGCCTTGCATCCAGCGCCCTCAATGGCTCGTCAAGGAGGAGAAGGCCCGCAGTTCTGGCCAGGGCCCGCGCAAGCGCATTTCTCTGCTGCATCCCGCCGCTGAGTTCCGTCGGGTAGGCATCCTTTCTGTCAAATAGGTGTACCATGTTCAGCATCTCAACGCCTATTGAGTGCATCTCCCTTTCGCTCCAGCCCATCATCATGGGGCCGAATACGGTATTCTCCCACACGGTCATGTGCGGAAAGAGAGAGTATTCCTGGGAAAGAAACGCAATATTCCTTCGTTCGGGAGGAAGATTATCCACACTTCTTCCTTCTATCTCAATGGAGCCGGAGTCCGGTTCTATGAGGCCGGCTACCATCTTCAGAAGGGTGGTTTTTCCCGCACCGGAGGGGCCGAGAACAATGAAATACTCTCCTCTGTTAACAGTAAGGTCTATGCCGCCAACTGCCGTTATGTCCCCGAATCTCTTTGCCAGACCGGTTGTCTTCAGCACTACGGACATCTACTTCCTCCTTGTTACGAATCTCATGGACAGCATGGCGGCGTACGAAACCGCGATGAGAATAATACATGCAAGTCCTGCCTGATAATAGGCGTGATAATCTTTAATGAGGGAAACAATGTAAACCGGAGCGGTTATGGCCTCCGGCACCACCGCAAGCGTGGCTCCCGTCTCCCCGAGGCTTCTCGTAAATGCCATGATAGCACCTGCCAGAATAGCCGGTTTTACCATAGGAAGTGTTACCTTGGAAAAGACCTGCAGCGGTCCGGCCCCCAGTGTTCTGGCGGTGTTTTCGTACTCAACGGAAATCTCCTCCATTGCACCCACCACATTTCTGACCACGAGTGGATATGTAAAGGCAACATGGGCAAAGATGATGAGAAGAAGGCCGCTGACTGGGATTACGGCCTGAGAGTTCCAGAACATCCCCAGCGAGAAGCCAAGGGCGGCGGTGGGAACAATCAGAGGGACATTGACCATAACATCCATGGTATGCCGCAGTTTTTCGCTCTTGCTACGGGTTATATAAATAGCAAGAGGAATTCCAAGAATAAGGTCAACGGCCATGACAAGACCCGCCACGAGGAAGGAATAATAAAGGCTGTTCCAGAACGGCCCCCACGATGGACCTGCCGCGGGCTGGCTGGTGGCGACAAAACCGAATATGAAGAACGAGGGTATAAGGATTATGATGGCGAGGAATACAAATGCACTGCTGTCCTTGAGCTTCGGCGCAAATCCTCTGCTGAACCACTTTTCTGCAGTGGGCCACACCCTCCGGAACGGAATCTTAACGCGCATGACCACCAGCTTTATAACTATCAGAAGAACAAGAGCCAGCAGAATAAGAACTATGCTGGTAAACGAGAGGGCGGAGACCAGGTTCGAGTTGTACTTGGATGCATGCTTCCATGTTCCTATTAGGACAGGAGAAGTCTTCATCATGCTTCCCATAGTAGCCAGTGCAATCATGGTTCCGCCTGTTTCGCTCAGACTCCTTGCAAAAGAGAGGATTACACCGGTTACGAGTCCGGCCCTGAACAGAGGAAGAGTAATGGTTCTCACGGCTGTAAGCTTACTGGCACCCAGAGTCTCTCCCGCAATCTCGTAGTTGATGTCTATCTCCTCGAGAATCGCCCCGAGCGAGCGGACCATATACGGGTATGAAAAGACCACATGAAGCAGGATTATGAGTAGGATGGGGGAAGAAATTACGGAAAGGGCGCCGGGGGGCGATGCAAGGCCAGGAGTAATGCTCCAGAAGAGTGCCGTTGAAAAACCGAGGGCAGCGGTTGGTACGGCAAGGGGCATATCAATAAGTGTATTAAGGAAGGCCTTTCCCCGGAAATCGCGACGCACGATAATCCATGCCATGGGAAGACCGGCAATAATGTCCACAACCGTAACGATGGTGGCAATCTCGAAAGAAATGCCAAGGGAGTTCGTTATCATGGAAAGCGTGGATGATTCTTCCACGAATGTAAAGGCAATGGCAGGTGGATTTCCTCCGTGAACGGAGACGGCATTGGAGTATGTTACCGACCCCCTTGCTGCAATGGCCAGACGAAATGTGCTGTTCTCATATGCAGGGGGGATGCTCCACGAATTGCTGTTGTTTGCCCATGCCAGAAAAACCCCGTCTTCCGGAAGCGAGGAGCCGTTGCCAAATGCATATATTGCAACCGAGTCCGCCTCACCCGAGATATTCCAATGCAGATTATTTCCCTCCATTCTAAGAACGGACGACGGAGAGAGAGAATTGTCAGGGCGAGCAATATTGGACACGCTATAAGCAGTCCCGTTATAGGAGGCGATATAGACATAGACCGTTCCGTTTATCCCCGTAATAACCGACGAGTGTTCCTCAGGACCTGTGATATTAAGGACCGGGGTGCTGTCCAAAGGATTGAAGTCAGGGGTGGGAGAGGCAAAGACCAGATAATAATCAATAGCCGCACTGCCATTTACCGGGGTATTCTCCCATTGGAACTCAACGGAAGACTCCCC
>JAJSAE010000046.1 GCA_024281315.1 archaeon
GAGACGGAGGAGAAAAAGCCCGCCCGCAGAACAAAGAAAAAGGTGGACGAACTGGAGAACATACACTTTGAGAGGCCCGACAAGACTCATACTATACCTGACACCGCAAAGGACCTTCTGAGTCGGCTGGAAAAGATGAAGAAACGCCTCCCTCTTAAGATAGTGGAGGACATTGCCGAAAAAATAGACAAATATGGCATAAAACAGGATAAATTCAACGCCATACTGGTCACCGCTCTCAAGCACTATGAAGCACATTCCGTGGACCGGTTCGAACCCGTCGGAATAGTGGCGGCCCAATCCATAGGGGAACCGGGGACGCAAATGACCATGAGAACCTTCCATTACGCCGGTGTGGCCGAAATCAATGTTACCCTCGGTCTGCCAAGATTGATTGAGATTGTGGATGCCAGAAAAGAGCCCTCCACCCCAATGATGGAGATTCATGTCAAAAAGGAGATTAAGGACAATCTGGACGAGGTAAAAAAGCTTGCCAGCAATATCGAAATAACAAAGCTTCACGACATCGCGGATATGGAAACCGACCTGGTGGAGATGAAGGTCATCATAAAACCTAATAAGAAAAAGATGGAGCAGAACATGATAACTTTTGATCAGTTGCTAGAAAGACTCAAGGCTACCAAGGGATTGAAGGGGCTTGTCAGTGAAGCAGGCACAAAGATTATCGTGTCCGTTCCGGAAAAGGAGCCCTCCTTCAAGAAGCTGCTTCAAATTGCCGAAACGAGTAAAAAATGCAAGATAAAGGGCCTTGACGGAATCGGCCGCGCAATTATACGAAAGGTGGAAGACGAGTATGTCATCTACACCGAAGGCTCCAATCTCGATAAGGTTCTGGACATAAACGGAGTTGACGGGAGCAGAACAGTGACAAATAGCATCGTGGAGATTGCAAATGTCCTCGGAGTGGAGGCTGCGCGGAACGCTGTTATAAAAGAGGCGCACAACACGCTGGCGGAGCAGGGGCTAACCGTGGATATGAGACACATCATGCTCGTGGCCGATCTGATGACGGTTGATGGAAATGTTAAAGCAATCGGCAGACACGGAATCTCCGGCAAGAAGTCGAGCGTTCTGGCGAGAGCGGCCTTTGAGATAACGGCAAATCACCTGATGCAGGCGGCCTTGAGGGGGGAGACAGACCCGCTGGAAGGAGTGGCAGAGAACATTATCGTCGGCCAGCCGGTAACGCTGGGAACGGGCGGCGTTCCGCTCATATATAAACCACCGAACCTGAAAAAGAAGGGGACCAAGAAGGAGAAGAAGGCCCCTGCGAAAAAGACGGCGGTGAAGAAGGAGAGCAAGGATAAGAAGAGTGACACTGCCAAAAAGAGTGCAGCAAAGAAGAAAGAAAAGAAAGAGACCGAGGAGAAGGAGGAGTAAAGATGATAGATATAGGTAGAGCCCTGAGAACGGCCATAACCACAGGGAATGTAAGATTCGGGCTGGAGCAGACAAAGAAGGCCATGGAAACAGGAGAGGCTAGACTTGTTATAGTATCCGAGAACTGCCCGGAAGAGAGTATAAAGAGAGCGGAAGGCGTAAGGGTCATAGAATTCTCCGGAAACAACATGGAACTGGGAGCGGCCTGCGGAAAACCGTTTTCCATATCCGCACTTGCGGTTCTGGATCCCGGCGAGTCCAATATCCTTTCTGCATGAGGGTGATGAAATGACCGATGTTGTTCTTACGGCGGACACCCTCCGCTATATCGCCCTCTTCGAACGGATAACCCGAGTACATGTCAAGGACTGCGTTGATACCCCAGACAAACTTGTTTTCATAGTGGCCGAAGGGAAGGCCAGAGATGCTGTGGGTAAAAAAGGCGAATTCGTCATAAAACTGAAGCAGATGACCGGAAAAGACATTCAGGTGATTGAGTTCTCGGATGACCCGGTAAAGTTCCTAAAGTCAATTTTCCACACATACGGAGTTAAAAGCGTGGAACTGGAGAACAGAGGAGATATCCTGCACGCAACCGTAACCGTGGACCCGCAACAGAAGGCAAAGGCCATTGGCCGTGCCGGTAAGAATCTGAAGATAGCCAGAGATATCGCATACAGGCACTTCGGAATCCAGAGTGTTAGCGTTGCATAAAGGATTCAGGGAAGAGGAATCCTCTCCACCTCAAGGCGGTCCGCAGTGGGGTACTCCTCAACTATGTAGAATTCAAACGGAATGCCGCAAGGGAAGTTCTCCATATAATCCTCAAATATATCTTCCAGTATCCACGAGGCCGTATAGACCCTGTCTCCGTCTATTTTCAGCATATCATCCGGAATGCCGAACTCTTCTTTCATGTATCGGGCTATTTCCTCCGGATGGCCTCCGGTTATTACACCTCTTATGATCGTACCGTCCGGTGTTATGTAGTCGTATTTTTTGGCTATATTTCTCGCCCGCCGCAGGATTCTCAACCGCAGTTGAACGCTATTTTTAAAGGATGCGGAGCAGTAGTGCACGGGAATATTTGCAGTATTGTTGCGGAGAATCCGGTATGCCGCCTCCTCGCTCCCCAGAACTCCGTAGTCAATCTCGTTTTTCTGAACAAAACCCCTCTTTTCCATTGCGGGCCGATTGTTATCGGAGAACTCCAGTTCGTTGAGGTTCACGAATTGCACCCCTGCCATCCGCGCAAACCGAATAAGGTGGAGTATTTCTCCTTCGGTGCCCGGAATGACGGGTATTTCAAAGCCCACATCCATACCCAGCTCGAGAGAGAGAGAAACAGCATCGATGTAAGGCGTATCTTCTATGTTAGCCCATAACGACTCATCCGGGTGAAACCTTATCTCGTCGAGGCCTGCCTCCGCAACCCTCTTTATTGCGCTGTCTGATGTTATTGTGGTATAGAGGTGTATATGGTGCTCTGGACCGAAGGCCTCCTTCAAAATGCGGATGAGGTTTGCCGTGCGGCCGGCCACTGCCAGAGGGTCGCCTCCGGTGATTCCGGTTCCTCTGGCGTCCATCAGTCTGGCCTCGTCTATAATCTGCTCTGCAATCTCTTTCTCGGTTCCCGTAACGCGCCGTTCATTGGCGTAGATGACATCCTTCCCGCTCTTCTTCTCGGATACGGGGCAGTAAAAGCAGTGGTTGGGACACAGGCCGGTAACGAATAGCACCATCTTTGCCCCCGTACGACAGTGGATACAGCCCTCTGCCAGCCTTCCGGTGTATGCGGAGTCGGCCTCCATCTCTATCGATTCCATGTGAGAAGAAACGGACCGCCGCATAAAAAACTGTCCCTTACTCTCCCCTCATAATCACGCAGGTTCTGGAAACATGGTCGCTGAGCCTCTGGCGCGGGTCGCCCTCCATGAGCATTCCGATGACGGCATCCAGCGGGAGCCAGACGAACCAGAGGAGCTTCGGGAGGTTGCGTATGAGGGATTTCTTGAGGCCCATGAGCTCCCAGAATGAAACCACATGGAAGCCGAAGAGGTACTTGCCGGGGGTGTAGCCCAGCTTCGCCTCGAAGGGAACGGCCATCAGATACCAGATTATGCCGGTAAGAATAACGGTGTTGAACGGTGTGATGCAGTTCATAAAATACATGGTGAGCCAGGCCACGCTGGTGGCTATGAGCCAGTCTATAAAAGCGGCGGCGGCCCTCTTCAACCAGTGCCGCCTCAGATGCGCATTCTCTCCTATCCCTTCAATGGCCGTCTTCATCAGGGATAGAATGATGTGGTGGTATAAATAGGTGTTGAAGGAGAGAAAAGGTTTAAATCATTGGTGGGGCATATGGGGTTGTGTCGTCGATTGCAGAGAGTTCGGGGCAAAAACATTTTCGGTATGGGCCAGAGTTGCCTTTTTTTGTCGGTCTGATGGGCATCATTATTGGGCTCGTAAAAATTATGGGGTGGCACTGATGTCTGCTTTCTCTGTGACATTGGAAAACAAAATTAGAGCAAGGATCTACAAACTGTTTTTGTCCACTATTTTGATTGCGGGCATCTTTTTTTCCATTCCTTTTTACCTTAAGTTTGGTTTTAAAGGATTGGCTATTGGGCTTTTCTTTACAGTTATATTTTCAGTTCTTATGAGCACATATGTTGTTAGAATTAATTACCCAATCAGTGTTTCTATATCAGAAGAAGGCATCCTATTCAAATATGCCGGAAAAAGTAGGCCATTAAGAGTTAAGGCTTTGAGTGGCCGGTTTGGCCCTAAAAACATTCGAGTTTTGGGCTATCTCTCTGTGGACTGGAAGAATATAAAGACAATAAAACTGGACTCAGATAGTAAGATGAGAGCCTCCTCAAAGATTATCTTTAATGACGATAGCTGGCAAAGTCTTGGTATCTTGGATAAAGAGATTGTTGATGAGATTGTGAAGGTATATGAAGGGTTAAAATCGGAGCAGAAAACCAAAGATTAAAATCCAGATGATAAGGTTCTAACATGACCCTCCTCCGCATCCGCAAACTGAAAGGCTCGCATCGCAGGCCTTCAAAAACTTCCCGTCGAAGGCCTTAAATACTACATATCTGATACAAGGCCATGGAAGAATCCAGACGCCTTGTAGTCCGCGGCTTCGTTCAGGGTGTAGGTTACAGGGCCTTTGTGAAGCAGACGGCCTACAGGTTCAGGATAAAAGGAACCGCCCAGAATCTCCGTGATGGCAGTGTGGAAATATATGCTAGGGCGGAGCCGGAAGCCCTGATCAGATTCAAAGAGTTCCTTCTTTCGCAATCTCCGGGAGAGGTGGAGGATATAGAGGAATACCCGGAAGGGAGCGAGAACTATGGAACTGGGCCAGAGGATTGGATAGGTTTCAACATCCTCCGGGATGATTACTCCAGCCTTGAAGAGAGCATGGAGTATGTCGTCCTTGGAGGCGTCAGGCTGGAGAAGGAGATGAAAAAGGGTTTCTCTGAGCTCGGCAGCAAAATAGATATCCTCTCTGAAAAAACAGATAAAGGCTTCTCCGAACTCGGAGAGAAGATTGATAAGGTCGCCGAGAAGGTTGATACTGTTGGCAACAAGATAGACACCCTTTCCGAGAAAACAGATAAGGGCTTTTCTGAGCTTGGAGAAAAGATAGATACTGGATTCTCCGAGCTCGGCAACAAAATAGATGACAATTCCGCAGAATCCATTATAAGGCTTGATACCATAGGCCAGAACACCGGGGAATTGAACGAGAAAATTGATAAACTGTCGGGGGAACTCCCTGTCGTGGTTGAGAAAGTGGACCGGTTCAGAGAAGATACCATCGGGGCCTTTGGGGAACTGGACCGGAAATACCATGTGATTTCTCAGAATCTTGAGAGGCTGAACACAAACATAGAGAAGATGGTGGACGACCTCGGAATTTTGATAAGGGAATTTGTGGCAGAAAAGAGGAGAAACGAGGGATTGAAATAATCGCTTAACTGACTGTAGAGTACGGTTATTTTTTCGTTTGTTCGATTCCATGTTCCTTCCTCCTTTCTATTTGTGCCATAAAGAGGCCTAACAAGGCCTCTTGTGGGGCTTTTCTTAAAAAAGCCTCGTCAGGATTTTCTCCTATTTTCAGCCATAGGGATCCGTGAATTCTATGGTTGTACCACTCCACAAACTCATCTATCGATTCAAATCTCCATCTGTGTCTATCATATTCCAGCCAGAATCTTTCAACTTTCCCATTGGTTCATTACCGGTAGGTAATGTGAAGAGCGGTTGTTACCGCTCTGGTCTGTGAATTGTTCCTTTTCGAAGGAATGAAATCTATTCCTTCCTCTTCGAGAAATCTTTGGAACGAAGAAATTCCCTTCTTGTTTGAGTAGAACTGAGTACCTCTGTCTGTGTTCACCGCCTTAATATCGACATAAAATTTCGCTGCGTTTTCTATGGCCTGTTTCATTGTCATTATGCTGTTCTCTGCGGTTGCATGTTCAAACTCCCCATAAGAGAGAAGTTTTCTCGAAGCATCATCCATCCAGACAATAACATGCGGATGGTTCTCCGATGTTCTGTGCCAATCGCCGTGAACAAGAGATCCTGAGTGTTTTCTTTCATATCTGCATCTCTTCCTTTTCTTCTGTTTTTTCGGATTTTCCTGTGTTTTTCCCGTTTCACGGAAGTACCGGTGTATTTTGTTTAACGGAATACGGTAACCTCTTTTCTGGAGCTCATAATAAAGAAGTCTGGCTCCCAATCTGGTTTCTTTCCAGACTTCATCAATTATCTTCTCCTGTTGTTCCGTAAGAGAGGTTTTTGGTCTTCTTTCCTTCTTCAACACGGGAATCTCTCAAGTCTCTCGATATTCTTTCAGTATCTGCTGAACCCTTCGCACCGTTATGCCATAGATCTGTCCGGCCTCTTTCGTGCTGAAATCTCTGATTTCAACGCTTTATCCTGCAACTGTGTTGGAAAGCGTTTTCCCCTCGCTGTTGCTCGGGTTCAGCGCAATGCCGCACAATCCATCTTATTTTTTTATTGGTTAATTTGGTCACACAAGGTACAGTTTCTTCCCTCTTTAAACTTTGGCGAAATAATTCCCGTACTCTACA
>JAJSAE010000047.1 GCA_024281315.1 archaeon
AGACCTTTCAGCGTTATGCCCGTGACTTTTTCGGACAGCGGCATCAGGGATACCCTGTTCCCTCCGTGTCCTTCGATATGCAATATTCCGGCCCCATTTATCATCTCTATTCTCAGATTTTTCTCGAGAATGCAGCCTTTCACTCCTTCGGGGAGGGATGCAAGCATCTGAATATTGGCCAGCGTGTGGTCCGTCTCTTCGGAAACGGCCAGGGATATAATCACTTCCCCGCACCCACGCCTTACGGCCTCCTGCACGGCCAGCCTCCCGTCGGTCAGGTCTTTTTCCATCGGATACCTCATTATCTTCTTTTCATCCGTTTCTCTGAGGAGTTCAGGTCTTACGGAATCCATGTCGCCTATCACGATGTCCGGCTCTATGCCGAATTCATCAGCCGCATTGAGACCGCCGTCGGCACAAATTATCATATCGGAGTTTTCTGCCAGTTCCCTGTAAAACTCCCTTTCTTCCTCTGTCATTCCTTCGGCCGCTCTCCCGTTCAGCAGAATAAGGCACCTCATTCGACCATCTCCCTGTCCATTCCGTCAGATATTTTTCTGGCGGTTTCGGCGGCCTCTGCGGCGGCCTCTCCGAATACATACAGGCACGGTTCCCTTCCGTAGCCCCCCCGGTATGCCAGACATTCCCCCATCCATCCATCCGGTATATTTTCCCCGTCAAACTCCTTGTGGGGTATATTCATGGTGGTGAGTGCCCGTTCCACCACCGCGTTGAAGAGGATATTCACAACCCCCTTGATATGCGGCTGTTTTCTCTTTGCTGCCAGAAGGATGGCGGATAGATGCTGACTGGCCCCGAACTCCGGTTCGGTCAGCGCCTTTATTTCTCCCCGTATCTCTACCAGCCGGCCCGGGATTGCCACAACGCCTGCGGGCCCATTTGCATCCGGGAGAGCGGAAGCAATGTTAATTCTCACCTCCGGAACGATTTCGGGTGAAAGATGTCCCTCCAGAATTTTTACGGCGGCCCGCACATCGTCCAGAACCTCTTTTCTTTTTCCCACGGGGCCCTGACTGCGGATGTTCATGCAGACCCTGCAGTTGTCCACCGGATGAATGGAACAGATGGAACCGCTCTCCCGAAGGGAAAAGCAGGTGCTGCATATTGCGGAGATAATCTCGGCGTCGCTCTTTTTTGATTCAATCATAGCAACCATTTCCCCGGTCATTCTTTGAAGGGCGGCCTCCAGTTCCGGGGGAAGAATCTCTCTCTCCGATGACAGGTATCTGCTAACCATGGCCTGTGTAACTCCGAGGGCCTTGGCTATGTCTTTCTGCTTCCAGCCGGACTGGCCGAGCATCCGTGCTGCCCTCTTCCTCGCCTCCGGGAATATCCGGTTCACCATAACAGTACACGGTGGCTCAATCATATTACTCGGTTATATCGTAATGGCTGCTTCTATTTAAACTTTCCGTGCGAAAGAAAAGAGTTAAATACATGAAGATATTAGATGGTTATATCCTATAAGGAGGTACGAAAATGCTTGATGATATGAATCCCATAAAGAAGAAGATGCTGGCCCTGATCGTAGTTGCAATCCTGCTGATAAGCGGAGTGATGGCCTATACGCTCATGCATTCGGAAGAACGGACCGCAGCAGATACCGAAGACAGGCTCGTCATATACTCCTATGACAGTTTCGTGTCGTGGGGCCTCAGCAACTCCACAATTCACCGATTCGAACAGATGTACAATGTTACCGTTGAGGTGAGAACATACGGGGATGCGGGTTCCGTTCTCAACAGGGTAATCACAGAGAAGTCAAACCCGCAGGCGGATGTCATTGTAGGGGTGGATAACAGCCTGCTGCAGAAGGCACTGGATGCCGATGTTCTGGATGTCTATAAACCTGAGAACATATCAAAGGTATCTCAGGACCTGATATTTGACAGCACCTACCATGTTGTCCCCTACGATTACGGATATATCGCTCTTGTGTATAACAAATCCGTGGTCACTGAGCCACCCCAGACCTTCGAGGACCTTCTGTCACCGCAGTGGAAGGACAGGATAATTCTGGAGAACCCGCAAACATCCAGCACGGGCCTCGCATTCCTCGACTGGACCATAGCGGCCAACAACAACGAACTCAATACCACATACTGGCAGGCACTATCGAAAAATGCGAAGATAACGGAGAGCTGGGACTCCGCCTTCGACATGTTCGAGAAGGGAGAAGGGGACATAATGGTGAGTTATGCAACCGACCCCGCTTATTATGTGGAGTACTACGGCGATACGAATTATTCGGCCTCCTTCCTGAAAATAAATGATGCCGGAAAGACCACTGGTTATCTTCAGGTGGAAGGGCTTGGAGTCATCAAGGGATGCCAGCATCCGGACCTTGCAAGGAAGTTCGTTGAGTTCGCGCTGACGGAGGACTTCCAGAAGGAGATACCCCTGACCAACTGGATGTTTCCGGCAAACCCTGCCGCACCGCTCCCTGCCTCCTTTGACTATGCCATGCATCCACAGACGGACCTGAGCATAGACCCGCAGGTCCTCGGAGAAAACCAGAATACCTGGCTGGATGAGTGGGCAAGAGCCGTTCAGGCGTAGAGGTGAGCGGATGAAAATAGAGAGGCGGGGCAGGTACATTCTCCTCTCCATACCCCTGCTCTTCTTCTCCGTTTTCTTTTTTTATCCCCTGGCAACCGCCGTGATCCCCGGCCTCAATACAAAATATCTTTCACTTATAGTGGGCGACCCATATTATCGGAGAATCATAGGCTTTACCACGATTCAGGCCATAGTTAGCAGCATCCTCACCCTTCTTCTGGGGCTTCCGGGAGCATATATAATCTCTCACTACAAATTCAGGGGCAAAGGTCTTGTAAAGGCCGTAACCACCATACCTTTCATCATGCCGTCGCTCATGGTGGCCGCAGGTTTTCTCCTCCTATTCGGCAGCAGCGGTTTTGTCGCCTCCGTTCTGTCCGCCGTTGCGGGCCGACAGGTTGACCCAGGCATCCTTTACTCGTGGAAGGCGATAATCCTCGCACACGCATTCTACAACTTTCCGATAGTGATGCGCATGGTCGGTTCAGCATGGGAGAGAATGGATGCCGACCTGGTGGATGCCGCTAGAACTCTGGGTGCGGGGAAGTGGCAGATATTCCGCAGGGTCACCCTTCCTTACCTGTATCCTTCCATTGCGGCCGCCTCCCTCCTGACATTCATCTTCTGCTTCATGTCCTTTGCCGTTGTTCTCATTCTGGGCGGGGTGAGATACACCACCATAGAGGTCAGCATTTACACCCTTTCCAATGTGATGTTCCGGCCGGAGATGGCCAGCGCCATGGCAATCGTTCAGATATCCGTTTCCCTCCTGTTCATGTACCTCTATCTCAAACTGTCCGGAGGAAAGGCCAGCCCCGGGCGGCCGGCAGCAATAAAGAGGCTTGAATTGAGGGGCCTTCTCTCTCTGGAAGGGATAGGTATTGCCATATACTCCGCAATCCTGCTCCTGCTGGTGCTTGGGCCCATGATAGCCGTGGTCTGGCAGTCTTTCACCTCGAGAGACGGCCTTTTCACGCTGCGGTTTTACGCCGATATATTCTCTGCGAAAGCGGATTCCATAATCGGTATAAGTCCGCTTCAGACCCTCATAAATTCCCTCTACTTCGCAGTTCTTGCTGTCCTCTTCTCCATCCTCCTCTCCACGCTACTTTCATACGCACTCTACCACGGCAGGAAGGGGAAAGAAAAATGGCTGGACCCGCTGTTCATGCTTCCCATGGGTGTCTCCGCCGTCACCCTTGGCTTCGGAATGATAAGAGCGTTTATCTCCCCCCCAATCCAGATATACGGCTCGTGGTGGGCCATCGCCATAGCGCACACCATAATTGTATTTCCGTTCGTTTTCAGGGCGGTGAGCAACTCGGTGAGGGGCATGAACCCGGACCTTACCGCGGCGGCCAGAACGCTGGGGGCCAGCAGGCTTCAGAGCTTTCTTATGGTGGAACTTCCGCAGATTACACCGGGAATGGTGGTCGGCGCCACATTCGGCTTCGCAATCTCCATCGGTGAGTTCGGGGCGACGCTCATGTTATACAGGCCGCAGTACAGTACCATACCCATTGCCATATACCGCTTCCTCGGGGCGAGAAACTTCGGGGCCGCCACTGCCATGGCCGTCATACTCATGCTTATTGCAGGGATATCCTTTTTAATGATCGAGCGGTTCTCGGACCAGAAGGTGTTTTAGTGAAGGTGGAACTCCGCAACATCACCCATGCATTCGACGGACAGGTCGTCCTTGACAGGGTGAGCCTTGAGGCCGCGGACGGTGAGATGCTCTCCATTCTCGGCCCTTCCGGGTGCGGAAAAACCACGCTGCTGCGAATTGTCGCAGGCCTGATAAAACCTGATTCGGGCAGTGTCCTCTTTGACGGAAAGGAGATGACCGATGTTCCGCCGGAGAAGAGAGGGGTGGGCATGGTATTCCAGAACTACGCGCTCTTTCCCAACATGACGGTTGCGGAGAACATATCATTCGGTCTCATGGTGAGAGGAAAGCGGCCCGCAGAGATGAGAGAGAGGGTAAGGGAACTTCTGGAACTGGTGGGCCTCTCCGGTTATGATAAAAGGAGAACGGAGCAGTTATCCGGAGGAGAGATGCAGAGGGTTGCCCTTGCCAGAGCGCTGGCCCCCGGAGTCGGACTCCTCATTCTGGATGAGCCGCTCTCCGCACTTGACGCAAAACTACGGAGCGGATTACGGAGGGAGATACGGAGGATTCAGAGGGAAACAGGCGTTACCGCAATATATGTCACACACGATCAGGACGAGGCCCTATCGATTTCCGATAGGGTGGCTGTGATGAGTACGGCACGGGTCGAGCAGGTGGGCACACCGGCGGAGATCTACGCACATCCGAAGACAGAGTTCGTCGCCTCCTTCGTGGGTGAGGCCAACATGCTGGGCGGAGTGGTAAAGGGGGATGTAATAGAAACATCCATAGGTGAGATACCCAATATTGATAAAATAGAGGACGGGAAGGTAGTGAAGATAATCATAAGGCCGGAAGAACTGAGGCGGGACTGCGAAGAGGAGAGTCTGGCCATAACCGGAAGAATAATCTCAATGGAGAGCGCGGGGGGAGAGGTGAAAGGGCTTCTGGCGTGCGGCGAAACAGAACTTAGATTCAGGAGATACGGGACCGAAGCATGGTTCGGAACAGGTGATACGGTAAAATTCTATGTGCCGCTGAAGAGCATCAGAGTTATTTCCCAGCGATCCACATCTTAATATCTTTCGCTACCATATCATCAAGTTCCAGCGCCTCAATCATCTCCTCCGCACTCCTCCACGGCCGGCCCCTGACAATCCTTGCGGCCCTCTTCCTTCCGATACCCGGAACGGCCTGCAACTGCGCCATGCTCGCCGTGTTTATATCCACAGGGTATTCGACACCGGTGATGCTCTTCTGCCCGTGGCCGGTTATTATTACATCGACGAAGCGGTTGATTTCGGCTGCGTACGGGAGGCCCACGAGAATGGGATATGAACCGACCTGCCGGCCGAAAGTAATTCCGCCCCGGTTCAGTTCCAGATAGACATCCCTCATAACGGTGCCCTGCGGAATCATACGCACCAGCATCGGCCTGTCGATATTCTCCCGTACCCATGTCTTGAACCTCATGAACTCCTTTCTTATGGGGCCGGGGAATTCCCCCCTTGTCTCCGCAATCTGGCGTATGTTTATCCTCCTGAGGAAAAGGCCCTCATCCGCCACCTTTTTCAGGAATTCCATGTTCAGATTGTATGTTTCCGGCGTTTCCCCTCTCAGGCCCGCAATGAAATTAAGGCCCGGCAGTAGTTGGGGCATACCGTTCCTTCCGCGCTTCGCACCCACCCTGTTTATTATCCTTATAGCGGCCAGAACCTCGTCCGCAGTGGCGTTCAGGTTGTTTGCCTCTATGACTGTAGGGTCAGCGGACTCCATGCCGAAGGAGAGGGTGTTTCCCGGAGTGGAGTATTTGACGATTATTTCGGCTACCTTCTCCGACTCCTCCGGGTGCTCCGCAATGATTGCCGGATTCGCATTGTCTGCGTGCAGGACCTCAGGTTTGAGGGCATGAAGGCCGGAGAAGAGTCGCTCCATGACATCGGAGTTCGGCACAGGCCTTTCCGTTTTTCCGACACCGTCAGCCATGTAGGAGAATATGCAGGCCTGCCCTCCCAGACGGAACCTTTTAACGCCGAGTTCGGAGAGGGCGCTCGCCTCGGCCACAATATCCTCCGGCTCCCTGAAAACGGGCCGTCCGAAGAGCGGTTCGGTGCAGAACGCACAGCCACCGGACAGATAACGAACGCAGCCTCTGGATGTCTCGATCTCCGCAATGAGAGGATCGGGAAAATCGGGGTGCTCTTTCACAACACCCGCACCCATGAGAAGCCACCTGTTCCACTCCTCCATTGTCATCCTTCTCCTCGTCTCGGTGCCAGAGTTTAGAAGGTCATAAATCCCTGCAGCAGGGTCGCCCCGAAGGGTGAAGTCGGGGCCCAGTCTCCTCAACTCCTCGTCTTTTCCGTACCTCGCAGTGGGGCCCACCAGAACGGACTGGCCGGAGAACTCCGAAAAGATGCGGGCCATCTCCTTCATCGAGGCGGGCATACCCCTGAGATAACGGCCCGGAACCATGGCCCCGGATATGACAACGAGAAGTTCGCCTTTCGGCCTCCTTCCGCTCCGGTAGGAATCTATCGTTATGTACTCGTATCGGTGGCCCGAATCGAGGACGGCACCTGCGGTGCCGCGGACATAGGGCGAGATGTAGGGCGGAACGCCGAGCATTGACGGCTCATCCACATACCCGTCGAGGAGTGTTATAAGGGCCACGGAGAGAGAAGGAGGAGGGGGTTTATATGGTTGGTGGAAAGGTTTAAAAGAGAGGAAACGATGTGCTGCAGGACGCCGACTCTTGCTTAAATGGCAGAGGTCAGGCCGTATAGAACAGTGAGGGTACTAAATGACAACGGATCTTACATTTATCACGAACGAGGGCGGAAAGGATCTGGCAACGAGGTTTTCTGAACTGATAAGAGACACGAGATATTTCGATGTCCTTGTGGGCTACTTCTACGCCAGCGGGTTCTATGCCCTGTACAAACCCCTTGAGAATGTGGAAAAGATCAGGGTGCTTATAGGGATAGGAACAGGGGAAGAGACATACGGACTTATCGAAGAAGCGCGGAACGGCTACCAGCAGCGGCTCTTTCTGTCACACAAGGAGACAAAAGACCGCTTTTCCGAGCAGGTGGTAAAGGAGATGGAGGAATCGCCGGACTCTATTAAAGTAGAGGAAGGGGTCAGGAAGTTCGTGGAGTGGCTGCGGTCTGGCAAACTTGAGATAAAAGTGTATCCCGAAGATACCATCCACGCCAAACTGTACATAATGACATTCAATGAGGGGGACAGAGATAAGGGAGGGGTCATCACCGGCTCCAGCAACTTTACCCGGTCCGGCCTTAAAGATAACATAGAGTTCAATGTGGAACTGAAGAACAACTCCGACTACGAGTTCTCCCTGAAGAAATTCAACGAACTCTGGGCGAGAGGCGTGGATGTATCGGAAGAGTATGTCCAGACCATAAAAGAGCGGACATGGCTCAATGACGGTATAACGCCTTACGAACTCTACCTGAAATTCCTTTACGAATACCTCAAAGAGAGGATTAATCTGGACAAGGAAGAGATGTACATAAAAAACCTGCCTGACAACTTCATGGACCTGAAATACCAAAGAGATGCGGTCAGCGACGCAAAGGAGAAACTGGAGTCGTACGGCGGGGTTTTCCTGTCCGATGTGGTGGGCCTCGGGAAGACCTATGTGGCCGCGATGCTCGCCCAACAACTGGACGGGAGGACGCTGGTAATCGCACCGCCCGCCCTTCTGGACGAGGAGAACCCGGGTTCGTGGCGGAATGTCTTCCTTGCCTTCGGAATCCCTGCAGGCTTCTCATCGCTGGGGAAGCTGGATAAGGTCATCAAACAGGGGGCAGAGAGATATACCAACATCATCATAGACGAGGCGCACCGATTCAGAACGGAAGACACCCAGAGGTACGAGAAACTGTATCAGATATGCCGGGGGAAGAGGGTGATTCTGGTGAGTGCAACGCCGCTGAACAACACGCCCAGAGACATTCTGGCCCAGATAAAACTCTTTCAGAACGCCCACAAGTCCACGCTTCCGAACCCGGAGGTGCGGGATCTCGAGAAATACTTCAAGGAACTGGAAAAAAGGCTCAAGGGACTCGACAGGCGTAAGGACAGGGATGAATATCTTAAGGTAGTGAAAGAGAACGCAGAGGACATTCGTAGGAATGTTCTGCAGTACCTGATGGTCAGAAGGACCAGAAACGCCATAATGAAGTACTACGGCAAGGACCTGAAAAAGCAGGGGTTGAAATTCCCAGATGTGCAGGACCCCGAGCCGGTGGTCTATGAGTTCGACGAGGAACTGGACAGGATATTCAACCGAACCCTTGAGTTGATAATAAGGAAGTTCAGATATGCGAGATACACACCCCTGCTCTATCTGAAAGAGGGGATAAGTTCCAAAGAGGAGACATCCCAGAAAAACATGGGGCGCTTCATGAAAATACTGCTGTTAAAGAGGGTGGAGAGCAGTTTCTTCGCCTTCAAGAAATCGATAGACAGATTCATCCGCTCCTACGAGCAGTTCATCTACGCCTATGAGAAGGGAGAGGTATTCATCAGCAAGAAGCACATGAACAGGATATTCGAGTTTCTGGAAGATGACGATGAGGAGGGAATTCAGAGGCTTATCGACGAGGAAAAGGCGTGGAAACTCCCTGCGGAGGAGTTCGAGCCGAAGTTCCTGGAGGACCTGAAGTACGACCTGAAACTGCTCAAGGAGATTCAGAAACTCTGGTCCGATGTTGAGAGGGACCCGAAACTGGAGAAGTTAACAGAAATATTGAATAAGGACGCAACGCTGAAAAAGCACAAACTGATAGTCTTCACGGAATCGAAGGAGACAGCGGAGTATCTGGGGGAGAAACTGGGCAGGATTTCCGGGCTGAAAGGCGGAATAATGGTGTTCTCCAGCAGGTCGGGAGAGGCGGAGCGGCGAAGGATAATAGATAACTTCGATGCCAATGTCCGAAAGGAGATAAGGAGGGACGATGTGCGCATCCTCATAACCACGGACATACTTTCAGAAGGGGTGAGCCTGCACCGGTCCAATGTGGTCATAAACTACGATATCCCGTGGAATCCCGTGAGAATGATGCAGAGGGTTGGCCGCATAAACAGGGTGGCGAAAGACCTGCCCTTCAACAAGATATACATCTATAACTTCTTCCCGGCTGGGCCGATAAACGAGAACATCAGCCTGAAGGAGGCGGCGGAGACCAAGATAAAGGCGTTCATAGAGATGCTGGGGAACGATGCCAGACTGCTGACCGATGAGGATATAAAATCCCACGAACTCTTCGCCAAACTCAGCTCCAGAGGGCTGATAACCGGAGAGGATGAGGAAGAGGATCCGGAACTGAAATACCTCACACTCATGAGGGAAATAAGAGACAACGACCCGGAACTCTTTGAAACGATTAAGAGGTTGCCGAAGAAGGCAAGAACCGCAAAGAAGTACAACTCGGAGTGGGAGGATGCGGTGATAACATTCTTCCGCAAGGGAAAACTGAAGAAGATATTCATAGCCAGAGAGAGGGGGGTGAAGGAACTGGATTTCGACACTGCCGCCCACATCATGGAAGCGAAGAGGAGAACGAAGAGGGAGAAACTGAAGGAGAACTTCTACGAGTACATGGAGAAGAACAAGGAGGCTTTCGATTCCCTTCTCTCACCGGAGCGGGGGGAGCCGCCGAAAAGGAGCGGGGCGAGTCTGGAGAGCAAACTGATGAAAAAAATCAAGGCCATAATAAAGACACCGGCCTTCACCGACGATGACGAGTACTACCTGATGAAGGTTCTGGAACTTCTGGAGGACGGGGCCATGCCTAAACCGACGATGAAGAAGATATCGAAGGAGACAAAAGGGATGACCGACCCGCACGGAATACTGGCCGCCATCAGAAGGAACACGCCTTCCGCACTCTTCAGAGAGACATTCGCAGAGACCTCCGCGGACATCAGCGGGCCGAGGGAGGTCATACTGTCGGAATACCTGATAGAGAGGGAATGAGATGCGTTTTAAGGAGTCCGAAACAGAGGAGCATAAAAAATCCATATCGCAACTTGACAGGGCACTTAAAACAGTGTGCGCTTTCCTTAACCACAAAGGGGGAGTCATTTACTTCGGAGTAGACAATAAGGAGAATGTGGTGGGCCAGAAGGCCACAGACAGCAACATAAAGCGAATATCACAGCAGATAAGAAGCAGGATAAAACCGCATGTGGTTCCGTCGGTTAAAGGGATAGCAATAGGGGAGAAAGAAATAATCGAGGTGCGGGTTGAGAGGCAGAACGATGGGCTCTATTATCTTGACGGAGTGCCTTACAAACGCTCGGGAACGGAAACGGTGGTCATGCCGCCCGATGAGGTCAGGAGGAAGATACTGCAGTCCGCCCGGTTCGAGTGGGACACGGAAATCTGTGAGGATGCGGGCATTGACGACATTGACGAGGAAAAGGTGAAGGCCTATCTCCGACTACGGGAGGAAAAAAGGGATATTTCTTCGGAGATACGGATGCCACTAACGGATTTTCTGGAGAACATAGGGGCGATACGGAAGGGTAGGCCGACAAATGCGGGAATCCTGTTCTTCGGCAGAAACCCCCAGAAATACATCCCACATGCACAGTTGAGGCTGGCCAGAATCAAGGGAGATAAGGTTTACAACGATGCAATAGACAAAGAGGACTGCTACGGAACACTACCGGAGATTGTGAAGCGGGCGGAAGCCTTTATAAAGAGGAACATAAGGTATATGGGCCTGAGAACAGAGGCGTTTCGAAGAAAAGACATCTATGAATACCCACTTGAGGGGCTGAAGGAAGCGATTATAAACGCACTGATACACAGAGATTACAATAATAAGGCGGATGTGAGGTTTTTCATATTCGAGGACAGGCTCGAAATAGTGAATCCCGGGACATTCCCAGAGGGGGTTACACCGGAAAGACCGATACATAGCCCCGTCAATGCGACTCTTTCAAACTACATGTACGACATGGGATATATCGACAAATACGGCTCGGGAATCCTGCTGGTAAGAGATTTATGCGCAGAAAACGGGAACGAGCCGCCGATTTTTGAGATGAGTGCTTTGGAGACAAGGGTGATTTTCAGATCTCCTTTCAAAGCGATTGATATACAGGAAGTCGCTGTAAACCACGGGCTGAACGAAAGACAGATAGGAGCACTGGAATATATGGCAGTACACGGCGGCATAACCACAAAAGAGTATATGGAAATCAACAAAACACCGCTCAGAACGGCCAGAAGAGACCTTTCGGAGCTGAAAAAGAAAGGAATAATAATCTTTGAAGGTGCTCGCAAGACCGGACGCTATGTTCTGGTTGGCACTATAAATGGCACTATAAATGGCACTATAAATAACAGCAAGAAGGATATGGAAAAGAGGGAGTGAAATGAAGAAAGACGAGGCCATACGGCTCTTAGATGAAACATTCAGGAACGAGTTCGACGAGGAGAGGTACATACGATTCGTGAAAGAGGTGTTCAACACCATTAGCATACACCCTGCGGACAAGACGAAATACATCGCACAGTAGTATAGGGACTATATCTCCGAATTCCGGAAGATGGGGGAGTACAGAGACGCAAAGGGGCAGAAGATGGAGGTTCTCGCTGTCAAACTGAAAAGGACATCGTCGAGGGACAGGGCCAGAACGATGCAGAGGAACTTCATCGCCGACTGGCTGTCT
Source organism: archaeon (assembly GCA_024281315.1). GTDB lineage: Archaea > Thermoplasmatota > Thermoplasmata > JAJSAE01 > JAJSAE01 > JAJSAE01. The sequence continues at coordinate 11,906 of JAJSAE010000047.1, forward strand.
AAAACCGAGATGGACGCCGCGCTGGTGGCCTTCTATGGCGACGAAAAGGAGGACTGGCGGCTATCCTTCGTGAAGATGGAGTACACTCTGGACGAGAACGGAAAGCCGATTAAGGAACTGACACCGGCCAGACGGTACTCGTTTCTGGTGGGGGTCAACGAGCCGAACCACACCTGTGCAAAGCAGTTTCTGGATATTGTGAGGGACGATAAGGAGGAGCCGCTGATCTCGGATATTGAGGCCGTGTTCAGCATAGACAATGTTACCAATGAATTCTTCGAGGAGTACAAAAAACTCTTTATCAAACTCAAAGAGTCGCTGGACGGCGTTATCGCAGAGGATGAAAATGTCCGCAGGGAGTTCGAGGAGAAGGGGATATCATCGGTGGACTTCTCAAAGAAACTTCTGGGGCAGATAGTCTTCATCTATTTCCTCCAGAAGAAGGGGTGGCTCGGTGTTGGAAAGGATGGGAGCGGTGGATTCAGGGAATGGGGCACAGGGCCAAAGAACTTCCTGAGGCGGCTGTATGAGGGGGAGTACGGAAGATATGATAATTTTTTCAACGACATGCTGGAACCGCTGTTCTACGAGGCACTGGCCGTGCAGAGGGATAGGGACTATTACAGCAGGTTTAACTGCAAAATACCGTTCCTGAACGGGGGCCTTTTCGAGCCGCTGAATGATTACGACTGGACGGGGACGAGCATCACGCTGGACAACGCAATATTCGGAAAGATACTGGAGACATTCGACAGGTTCAACTTCACCGTGAAGGAGGACGAGCCGCTGGAAAAGGAGGTGGCGGTGGACCCGGAGATGCTGGGAAAGGTCTTCGAGAACCTGCTGGAGGTGAAGGACAGGAAGTCAAAGGGCGCGTTCTACACGCCGAGGGAGATCGTGCATTACATGTGCCAGCAGAGTCTGATAAACTATCTGGAGACGAACACGAAGATACCGAGGGATGACATAGAGAGGTTCATAATCCGCGGTGATGCAATACTGGACAAAATAATCAGGGAGCACGATTACCGAAGGGAGGACATGCCAAGGGATGAGATGCTGCCGGCCTCCATAAAGAGAGATTACAGGGAGATAGACAGGCTCCTGAAGGAGATAAAGATAGTGGACCCCGCGGTCGGCTCCGGGGCCTTCCCTGTGGGGATGCTGAACGAGATAGTGAAGGCCAGAAACATCCTGACGGTCTTCTTCCCTGAGAACGAGAGGGAGGGAAGGAATACATACGCATTGAAGAGGGAGACCATAGAGAACTCCCTGTACGGCGTGGACATAGACAGTTCGGCGGTGGAGATTGCAAAACTCCGGTTCTGGCTCTCGCTGATAGTGGACGAGGAGGCCATGAGGAAACTGGAACAGTACAGGAGAGCGAAGGCCAAGCCGTTCTTTATCTGGAAACTCTATTTCTTCGAGGTGTTCCAGAGGGAGAACCCGGGGTTCGATGTGGTGATTGGGAATCCGCCGTATATCTCTGCGGTAGAACACTCAAAAAATAGCAAACATGAAAGGGAAATTTACAGGCGTGTTTATCGACAACTTAAAGGAGCATTTGATTTATATGTTGTTTTCTTATTGAAAACATTAGAGATAATAAATGAGTACGGAAGTTACGCTTGGATAATACCTAACAAATTTTTAGTTTCAGAATACTCCGAAGACATTTTAGAAAAAATGAAAAAGAATGGTCTTTACGCAACCATAGATGTCTCAAAATACAATGTATTTCACAATGTCGGAATTTATCCCATACTAATTCTTGGAAACAAAACAAAATTCGATTATATGAATTATACATTAGATAAAATGCAGGATCTAAAAAATAACAATCTAAAAATAAGAAGGACCACTTTCAAATTTAAAAGTTTTAAGGATTTCGGAATAAAAATAGGCTCTGGAACTACTGGTTTTCAAGCCCAACAGATAAAAATGTTAGTACACGATGGAAGTAATAAAACAGAAAATTCTATTCCTTTTGCAGTAAGCGGCTCTATTGATCCATATGTTTTAGATAGAAGAACAGTTAGATATATGAAAGAAAAGTTTCATTATCCACATATAAAATATGATCCGAATGTAATTGCAAAATCGAAATGGAAATTCTGGTCCGAACCAAAAATAATAATTGCTGGAATGACAAAGAGGCTAGAATCTACATACATCGAGAAGCCACTTGCTATAGGAGTTGGATGCTATGCAATTTATGATTTTGCAGGATTTAATCCTAAGTTTCTTTTAGCACTATTAAATAGCTCGTTTTTGACATATTATTTATACGCAAAATTTGAAGACAAACATCTTGCAGGTGGTTATTTAGCTATAAACAAAAGCACGATAGAGAAACTGCCTCTTATAGAGGCCAGTCCAGAACAGCAGCAACCCTTCATCTCCCTCGTCGACAAAATCCTCTCCATCACCGATGACGACGATTATTTAGAGAACCCCGAAAAGCAGACACGGGTCAAAGAGCTTGAGAGAAAAATTGACCGCATGGTTTACGAGCTGTACGGCCTCACGGATGAGGAGATTGAGGTTGTGGAAAGCTTTGGAGGTGGTAAGTAATGGAAATCGATGTAATGGAAATGACGGCAACACTCCTAACAGTCGCTTCAATTATGGTTGTTTGGTACTGGAGTTACAGGCAGTTCAAACTAATGAGAGAACAACTAGAAATTCAGAACAAAGAAGCACGATTGCAGATTTTCGCCGAGTACACCAAAAGGTATCAGGAAATTATATTACACCTTCCAGAGGGGATTAACGATATGACATTCTCCCTGAAAAAACTCAAAGAGAATGACAGGGAAAAATACGATAGGACAATGAGATACATGAGGGTGTATTATGACCTCTGCTCGGAGGAATATTTCCTGAATGAACAGGGAATGATTGAAAATTTCGTCTGGAATGAGTGGAAAAAGGGGATGACATATACCTTCAACAGACCAGCTTTCAAAGAGGCGTGGGGAATCATCAACACTGAGACCGGCTACTACCCGGACTTTTCCAACTTCGTTAATAATGCAATTAAATAATCGGGAGGCTGGCATCGAAGAGCCGGAATTCGAGCAGTCAGGAGGGTATTTCAGGATAAAAATCAGGAGAATGGCAGTAGAAGAACACCCGGGAACTAGGGAGAAAACTAGGGAGAAAACTAGGGAGAAAACTAGGGAGAAAACTAGGGAGAAAACTAGGGAGAAAACTAGGGAGAAAACTAGGGAGAAAATACTGAACGCCATTTTGGAAAATCCTGAAATAACTACCAATGAACTGGCTTCCATGCTCGGAATTACCATAAAAGGTGTGGAATGGCAGTTGAAACAACTCAAGAAGAAAGGAATTATAGAGCGGATTGGTCCGGCAAGAGGGGGGCACTGGGTGATTAAACACAAATGAAGAGCAAAAACACCCCCGCAATCTCCTTCATCTATGAAATCCTCTCCATCACCGATGACAACGACTATTTAGACAACTCCGAAAAGCAGGCCAGAGTAAAGGAACTTGAGCGGGAGATTGACAGGCTCGTATATGAGTTATACGGCCTCACGGATGAGGAGATTGAGGTTGTGGAAGGGAGGGGGAGGAGGGATAACTCCTCTACGGGGCCCGGTAAAGAAAGATTTAAAAGCAATTGGATGATACCCGTCGTAAAGGAGGAAAAGACATGATAGACTCTCGTTCCGAACTTCACGAATTGATGGCTAAGACAATCAATTCAAATCTTCAGTCACTGAATGAGCGCGGAGAGTATGCCGAGTATGCCGTAAAAACCAACATAATTGAAGCAAACTGCAAGATAGATGAGATTCCTCGCCAATTTTCAAACTATGAAATAGAAGAGATTAAAACCACTCATGATAAGTTTCTATATGTACTTATTGTAAGATTTAAAGAAGAGAGGATGGTCCTATATGTGGATACTATTCAGGGCCGCTTCTGGAAGGTTTACAGCATTGAAGAGAGCATTGCCCTGAAGAACTTTATAGAACAGTTCACGAACACCCTCCTTAATATAGATTCTCTTTGGATGCCTCATCAAATGATAGATGACATTGAAAAGAACTACACCAATGTGGGCTTCTCAATTAAATTTAAGCAGGAAGTAATGAAAGACGAGGAGCTATCTCAAGATGAAATATCTCAGCTTACCATGAGATTATGGTCAAATGGCTCAAAACCCGCACGAGAACTTATAAATATACTTGAGCAAAATAAGTATCCTGTTACCAAAACATCCACCCGAATTCTTAATAAGCAAGATGAGGAGGTTAGATTCCTTGATGAAGTCTTCTACGACGGCAAAATAACCGTAAGCAAGGGAACAGGCATAGAAGATCACATCCAGTTTGTGGACGATATTATTTATAGTTATCATCAGAAAATGGACAGAATTGAAGAGGATCGAATGTATCTATACTCAACGGAGGGAGGCTTAAAAACAAACGGTTATCCATTTGAGATTAAGTTCTCAAGAGCGCAAAATGTAGAGATTTTGGCAGATAGATTGATTAGCCCTGTAAAGCCGTTTAGAACATGGGGTATTATACACAATGTTGAAGACGATTTCATGAGAATAGCCGGAGTAGATACACATACGGGGGATAAATTTGATTTGGATCTCATGCCAGACTATGCCAGAGTGTACCTGCCAAAAGGAGCCTGTGGGAATCTTATTTTCAGACTATACACCAATATACAGCATTCACTTGACCCGGGGGTGAAAATCAGCGATGAACACGGACTCGTCTTCTAATCACCTAAACACGATAAATGCGGTACTGAGTCTGGCCTATAATTTAGAGAGTTATCCAAATCATCTGTTTGAGGCAGGATATCGAATTTCTAGGATTGAGCCTAAACTTAGCATTCGAATCCCAGGATATACAAAACCCAAGAAGGTGGAGCCAGATATCATATTTATGTCAGACAAAAGAGCCCTGATTGCGGAATGTAAGACAGGTAAATATAAAACTGGGAGCAATCTCAAAAACTACTCGTCTATTTCTATCACTCAATTGGCAAGAAAAGGTATTGACATTCCCACAGAAGATTTGGAGTTCGATGTCGGGATTTTTGGAAAGAAAAATATGGATACATTGAAAGAAAAACTGGAAGAAGAGGGGATTCATTATCCACAGGTAGTTATTGATGATGTAATACAAAAGAAATATGGAGATGATTTTAAAGACCCCATTCTTCGGGATAAGTTCAATGAACCGGTCAGAGTTATGGGCCCCCCTCTTGCAATAGTTAAGTTCTCAAAGGATAGTCCGTTTAAAGCCATTGCACCGTACGCCCTTAATACACTAATGTCTTGGACAATATCTGAAAATGGAAAAAAAGAGTTTATGCCCCGCGAACTGGCCGAAGAGGTATTAGGGGAGATTTGGGCCAATTTTGATGAAGAATGGCAGAAGGATATGACCCGGAAAGTAAAAGATTTTCTCAGATACAGCAAAACACATCAATTGAAGGATTATCTCAACAATAATGGCGAAGTCTGGACAATCACTATAAAAACCCATTGGAAGAGCCGAAAAAAGTTTAGCAATGACTCAAAGCTTCTCATTCATGGTTTTAGCCAGAAAACTCTTTATGACAAATTTAAGCCACAAGCAGGCCAGAGTAAAGGAACTTGAGCGGGAGATTGACAGGCTCGTATATGAGTTATACGGCCTGACGGATGAGGAGATTGAGGTTGTGGAAAGCTTTAATAATGAATAACAGAATAAGGCAGTGGTACAAATGGCAGAAACCATAAGAGTTAGCATCAGGCCTGAGGTATTCAGGTGGTTGAGGACAAGTGCGGGCTGGAGTGTGGAGGATGTGAGCAGGCGACTCAGGACAAGTGTTGAGGTTGTGGAGGCCATTGAAGCGGGAAAAAGGGACCCGACACTTCGGCAACTGAAAGAATTATCCTTGGCCTATAAGAGACCTCTTGCTCTCTTCCTCCTGTCGAAGCCGCTCCCAGAACCACCGAAGCCCAAGGATTTCAGAATGCTCCCCGACAAAAAGAATGTTTTCGATAAAAAAACGATTCTTGCTCTAAGGAAGGCCAGAGAGTTACAGAGACAGAGTGCGGAACTATCGGAGAACATAAAATACTCCGTTACCCCGAAAATAACGAAGGCAAATATAGACGATGAGCCGGAGCAGTTGGCCCGAAAGTACAGAGAACTTCTAGAACTAACCGAGGAAAAACAGCGCCGTTTTAAAGATGCCTACAAATTATTTAACTACCTGCGAGACAGGTTAGAGGATCTGAACATCATGGTGTTCCAGTTCTCCATGCCAGTGGAGGATGCCCGCGGCTTCGCCCTTACTGACAGAGTGCCTAATGTGATTGTGATAAACTCAAAGGACAGCATAGAAGCAAGGCTCTTCACGCTCATGCACGAGTTCGGTCATATACTCTTAGGCCAGACAGTGATAGATATACCCGATATACAAACCATACACAGCGTTACTATGGACAGGGTAGAACACTGGTGCAATGTATTCTCCTCCCATTTTCTCCTGCCAAGAGAACTTGCAATGAGCATTTTTAAGGAGGAAAAACGGCCGCTGGTGGATAGCAGAACACTGAGCTCCCTTAAATCCAGATACAAGGTGAGCAAGGCCATGCTTTTATACAATATGTTCAAGCTTAATTTCATTACACAAACGGAGTATGAGGAGGTTCTGGGAAGGTACCGACCTCAGGAACCGAAGGCAGAAGAAAAAAAGAAGAAACAAGGCGGCGGGATTCCCGTTGATCGAAAACGCCTATTAGAGATGGGAGAGAAGTTTATTTCCATAGTGGCGAACAACTACGATAAAGATTACATCACCTATACCGATGCCCTCGGCTATCTCTCCGTTAAATCGAAGAACTTCGATAAGGTAATTGCGCAGGCGAGAAAATGACCGAAAATGTGTACATAATAGATACATCCTCCCTCATAGACCTGAACAGAAACACCCCGAAGGATGTATTTCCCAGCATCTGGCAGGAAATGGAGGACTTAATTTATTCCAATAGACTTTTTGCTCCCAGAGAGGTTCTGAATGAAATTGGAGAATCCGACGATGACCTGCACGAATGGGCAAAGAAACACCGCAAGATGTTTGTGGAGATTACAGAAGGACAACTCGAAATAGTAAGGAAAATAATGGATGAGTTTCCCAGCCTTGTGACCTCGGAAAATAAGAAATATAGCGCAGACCCATGGGTTATCGCACTTGCCATGGAGATGAGCAGGCAGGCCACACTGACGGCAGACAAAAGAATCGTAGTTACTAACGAAAAACTGAAGGAAAATAAAGTCAGAATTCCCTTCGTCTGCAAACATTTTTCCATAGAATCCATAGACCTTCTGGGCATGTCTCGACTGGAAGGATGGCAATTCTGAGTACAGATGTGGAGTTCAGGAATCTAAAGAGCGGTTTTCTTGTGGTCTTCCATAGAAAGCCATTATCTGGTGAAAGGTTGGGTGAAAATGAAATAAAGATACTTGAACTCCTCTCTGAAAACCCGCGGATGCCCATAACAGATATTGCGAAGAGCATGGACATAAGCACCACCGCTGTTGAGAAGAACATAGCCAAACTTAAAAAGAAGGGCTTGCTTGAGAGAATAGGGCCTGCCCGGGGCGGCTACTGGTCTGTGAAGGGCATATAGTCACCAAACTTCTGGATGTGCTGCAGAGTAACCGCTCACGACAACCCACACAAGCAGGCCATAGCAAAGGGACTTGAGCGGGAGATCGATAAACTCGTGTACGAACTGTACGGGCTGACGGACGACGAAATTAAAATAGTTGAAGGGGAGGCGTGAGTCTTGCGGAGAACGAGCAGGCCCGCCTGTAGTTTTTCTGTTTCCGAATTTTTCTTTTTGCGAAAGGTGAGCCAGCGCAGTCCGGAGCATCAAAAAGAAAAACTCGGAGATTGAGGTTGTGGAGGCGAGGGGAGAAAGGAAGTAGATAAGAACATGTTACCCTCACATGACATGAAATCAAAGAATATGTCATGTGGCCAAAACATAAACTTTAAATACTCCCTGCCCTATGTTATCTCATGCATCTCGAGGATTACAACTTTCACTGGAGGAAGGGCCACACCTACGGGTATGAAAAGAAGAGGGAGATATACCCGGAACTCTGGAAATCAATGGAGAACAGGAGGATTACTGTCATCACTGGCACCCGGCGCGTCGGGAAGACCACCATAATTAAGCAGATGATCAACGACCTGATAGTGAACGGAGTTCCACGGCAGAACATCCTCTATTTCTCATTCGATGAGGAGCGGCCCGCTGTAAGGGAGGTGATAAAGGCCTACGAAGGAAAACTGGGAAAGGAGATACTTGCCTCCGGTGAAAAATACTATGTATTCCTTGACGAAATCCAAAAACTTAAGAACTGGCACGAGCAGATAAAATATTTCTATGATGCCTATGAGAACATAAAGTTCTTTGTTTCGGGCTCAGCGTCTCTTTTCATAAAGGAGGGTGTGAGGGAAAGTCTTGCAGGTCGTGTGAGGGAGTTCCACATGGGGGCCCTGAGTTTTCGGGAATACCTGATTTTCACGGATAAGGAATATATGCTGGAAAAGACCGGCATGTTCGAGGATTCCCTGAAATACGAGTTTTCGAGATACCTCAAAAGGCAATATATAGAGATTGTGGACGAGGACGACGGGGAGATAAAGGACTATGTGAAGAGCATTGTTGAGAAGGTGATATACATAGACATACCCCAGTTTTTCAGCGTGGAAAATCCCCATCTGCTCATGAAGATTGCCAGCATTGTGGCCTCCAATCCGGGAATGCTCATGGATTACACCTCCCTTGCGAGGGCCATCAGTGACGGGGAAAGTGTCAGCAGGGTTAGGGTTTCGAGATATGTTCACTACCTTGAGGAATCATATCTGCTGAAGTTGACATACAATTATTCAGGAAGCGGTATGGTCAGCGAGAGGAAACTCAAAAAGGCGTACCTATCCAACCCCTCCCTGTTTGCAATAGCACAAAGAGCACCGGATGACGGAAAACTCGCAGAGCAGACCTTCTCCCTCCTACCGAAAGTCAGATTTTTCTGGAGAACACCGCAGAAGGATGAGGTTGACATAATCATGGAAACAGAGGAGGGCCTGCTTCCTATTGAGGTGAAATATCAGGAAGAAATAAAAAGGGCAGATCTAAAAGCCATCTCGAAGTTTATGAAGAAATACGGCTCGGTAAAGGGTATAATAATTACAAAAAACACGGATAAGACAGTTGACACCGAACACGGAAGGATAGAAATGATTCCTGCATGGAAGGTCGGGTTGAAAGGCTCCAGTATATCCGATGCCCTCTGAGAGAAAAAAGCATTTTCTAAGAATATGTCACCCCCACATGACATGAACTCAAAGAATATGTCATCTCACACTGCCGACAACTCCATCAGATACCTGTGGCCAGCCTTCTCTGTTGTTCCAGATTCCAACCGGAAGGGATGAGTGATTTGCGCAACCCATTGAGCAAATTACACGGAAATTGCGCAATAGACTGAGCAAATTGAGGAACTCAATCCCTTTCCAGCAGCATGGCCATGCCCTGCCCCCCGCCGATGCATAGAGTTGCAAGGCCGAGTCCCGCTTTCTTCTCCTTCATCTGCATTGCAAGACTGTAAACGATTCTCGCTCCCGTTGCTCCTATGGGGTGACCTATGGAGATTCCACTCCCCATGAGGTTCGTCCTGTCTATATCCATCTTCAATTCCCTCATGCACGCAATGGCCTGCACTGCAAAGGCCTCGTTCAGTTCTATTATCTCCATGTCATCCATTGTGAGGTTCATCTTCTTCAGAAGTTTGCGGGTGGCGGGTATCGGTCCGAGGCCCATGTATGCCGGGTCCACTCCTCCCGATGCATACCCCTTGATTCTGGCCAGCGGTTCCTTTCCCATCTCCTCCGCTCTCTCCTCGCTGCTGACCACCACTGCGGCAGCGGCGTCGTTTATTCCTGATGCATTTCCGGCGGTAACGGTTCCGTCCTTCTTAAATGCAGGCCTGAGTCTGGCCATCTTCTCCATGTCCGTTTCCATGGGCCTCTCGTCGGTATCAAAAACAATCGGGTCGCCCTTTCTCTGCGGGATTTCCACCGGAACAATCTCCTCCGCCATCTTTCCGGCCTTTATGGCCTCCATCGCCCTTTTATGGCTGATAACTCCCAGCTCGTCCTGCTCCTCCCTCGTGATTCCGTACCTCTCCGCTATGTTCTCTGCGGTAAGGCCCATGTGATAGCCGTTGAATATCTCCCAGAGGCCATCATGAACCATTGCGTCCACAAGGCTCCCCTCGAACATGTCCATGCGGTAGCCCCATCTTGCTTTGGGCAGGAGATAGGGGGCAGCGCTCATGTTCTCCATCCCGCCGGCCACAACCAGCTCAGAATCGCCGGCCTTTATCGACTGGGCTGCAAGTGCTATGGCCTTCATCCCCGATGCACATACCTTATTCACTGTAAACGCATTGGTCTCTTCGGGAAGTCCGGCATAAATAGACGACTGTCTTGCAGGGTTCTGGCCCAGTCCGGCCTGAATGACATTCCCCATGATGACCTCGTCAAAATATACCGGTGTAAGTTCGGAAGGATAATCATAATACTTTCTATTACTATCTGTCATGTCGAAATCGCCGAAGATGTCCGGCCTGAATGCGCTCACCTCATCGCTGATTGCCGGTCTCATGCCAGCACGCTTCACCACTTCGCGAATGACTGTTCTGCCGAGTTCAACCGGCGATACATCCTTCAGGGAGCCGCCGAACTTTCCCACCGGGGTTCTGGCCCCGCTTATTATTACAGCTGTGGTCATGGTATCAACCTCGAACTGGAAAACGGAGGATAGTATATAATATTTGCTGATTGTACGAGTATATTAACGGCATTTGACGATTAGTTATGCAGTTTATCCTCTATCTCCTCTACGATTTCATCAATCTCCTCTATTTCTTTCCGGACAAAACGGCGGCCCAGCACCGTACCAAGAATCATGAGGGAGAGGACACCCAGGAGTTCGGGAGCGGTTGTGAGAAAACGCCACATCAGGACCAGAGCGGCGCTTGTTGCCCCTATTACCCCGATGAGCGATATGAGTCTCCTTTTTTTCGACTCCTTGAGGGCCAGCAGATTGACCACCGCAAAGAGGAAGAGAAAGACAAGGCTCGCACTCTCTACGAGTCCCGAAAGGGAACCGCTCACCGAGAGAATCGCACCTCCCGCTCCAATCAGAATTATGGAGCGGCGCGGAAGACCTCTCTTGTCCCTCTTTTTGAGAGAGGCCGGAAGTTCTCCTTCCTCAGAGACTTTCTGGGCAAGTCTGGCCGTAGCGAAGAGCGTGGCGTTTATAGCCGAGGCCGTTGAGAACATAGCGGCGGTGGTAGCCAGTATCAGACCGCTGGTTCCGAGGGCCTTCTGGCCGGCAACCGAGAGGGCCACCTCCTTGTTGTCTATTATGGCCTGCGGCCCGATCAGCATGGTGGCACCGAGAGTTACCGCCACATATATTATGGCCACCACAATCACGGCCAGCATGATGGAGAGCGGGAATGTTTTCTTGGGATTTTTCATCACCTGATAATCATACGCAAGAAGTTGAAATCCCTCGTATGCCATGAATACGGAAGCGGCACCCACGAGAGCCATCTCCATACCCTGTTCCGGGATTCCCTCCGAAAGCGTGGGAGGGCTCCAGAGCATTAGGCCAAGAGCGGCAAGTATGAGAAGTATTATCACCTTCCCCCACACCGTGAATATCTGAAGGTCGGCGGATTCGGAAACACCCATGAGGTTTACCCCTACGAGCACCGTAACGATTGCAAGGGCGGTGAATCTGGGGAACCAGCCGCCAAGCCCGATAGAGTACGCAAGATAGTGGCCGAATGTGAACGCATAGACCGATATCGTAAGAATGTAGCCGACAATGAGAATCCAGGAGAGATTGCCCGCCATCTCGTTGTGGTTTGAGCGGCGGAGATAAACGAAGGCTCCGCCTCTCTCCGGAAACTTCTCGGCCAAGAGGGAGTAACTGTGTGCGGTTGCCAGTGCGATGATTCCGGCAATGGCAAAGCTGAGCCATGCCCACTGGCCGGAAATGAGAATCACTACTCCCAGAACCGAAAATATGCCGCCGCCTATCATGCCCCCTACGGCCATAGACCATGAGGCGTTGAGGCCGAGCTTCTCACCGCTTTCTTCAGACATGGAATCTTTCAGACTGAGAGACAGGATATATATAAAGAATGCCACGAATTGCGGCAGCCTCGGAAAGCAGTACTTTCACCCGCCCTCTCATAATCCATTTATACCGACCCTCTATCCTCACCCGTGAAGTTCTGTCCGAAGTGCCACACCCTCCTGCGCCGAAAGATGGGAGGGGAAGGCGAGTACTGGGAATGTCCCCGCTGTAGCTACACCATCGGGAGCGCGGAGGCCGTCCGTAAGGATAGTATAAACGAAAGTGCGGCAGGAGTAAGGAGCCGTCCCTTCTCATTCGGAGAGAGCGCAAACAACGGCCTTTTCCCTTTTGAAAATATAAGAGAGGGACAGCGGCAGTTCCTTGACGATTCGAGAGAGGCCCTGCGCGGCAGGAAGATAATTCTGGCCCATGCTCCCACCGGTATCGGAAAGACCGCCGTAGCCCTGACCGCCGCCATAGAGAGGGCGAAGGAGACGGGAAAGAAGGTTTTTTTCCTCACATCAAAACAATCGCAGCACAGGATTGCGGTGGAAACCCTGAAAGGGATTAAACGCCTGACACCCATAGGGGCCGTGGATATTATATCCAAGCAGCAGATGTGTCCCCTGCCTGAGGCCAGCATGTATTACAGGGCCTTCAACGAGTTCTGCGCCCAGCGGACCAAGAACAGGACCTGCGAGTACCTGACCGACAGCACCGAAGCGGTGGGCCGCATCAACTCGGAGATAATGCATGTTCAGGAACTCACCGATATCGCCACCGCTCTCGGAACCTGCCCTCATAAGGCCGCTCTTGATGCTGCGGCCGCTGCGGATGTGGTCATATGCGATTACAACTACATATTTTCCGACGAGATAAGCAGCAGCATCCTTACACGGATGAATGTGAGCCTTGACGACCTCATCGTTATAGTTGACGAAGCTCACAACCTTCCCGACAGTACCAGAGACATCCTCACTGACAGCATAACCCTGAACTCGCTCACAAGAGCGGAGAAGGAACTGCGCCCGGTAAGTGCGTACCTCAGCAGTGTTCTGGGCGGCATCGCACAGGAGGTGCAGTTGATGCTGGAGGGCATGAAGGAGAACAGCGAGAGGCCCGTATCCCGTCAGGACTTCCTGAATGCGGTGGAGAGAGTTCTCGCCCAGGGGCTGGGAGAAAAACCCAGTTACAGCTCTTTCGTGGAGGAACTGACGCGTGCCGGCGACATTGTTATGAAGAAGAATAACTCCTCTTCGGTCATAGACACGGCCATGTTCCTTCTGGGCTGGAAGAGCGGCGGAAAGGAAACAGCCTTTTTTGCCAGCAACAGAGAGGGCTTCCGATATCTCACCTACACTCTTCTGGATCCTGCGGTTCTCACGGAGGATGTTTTTGCCGCAGTGGATTCCGCAATAATCATGAGCGGAACTCTTTATCCGCTGGAGATGTACAGGGACCTGCTGGGTATCAGAGAAAAAGCCGTTCTGAAGGAGTATTCCTCTCCGTTTCCTCCCGAGAACAGAAAGGTTGTGGTGGCGGCCGGAGTAACCACGGCCTATAAGCAGCGGAGCGTGAGGATGTATCAGGCCTATGCCAACCGCATTGCCGACATGGCCAGAAAAGTTCCCGGAAATGTTGCCGTTTTCTTTCCGTCCTACTATATTCTGGAGCAGGTGAGCGAGCGGCTCTCTCTCTTCAGCCTTGAAAAGTCCTTCATAGTGGAGCGGCAGGGGATGAACAAGGCGGAAAGGGACAGGGTTCTGGGGGAATTGGAGCGCAGTAAAAGCAGAAAGGGTGCCGTACTTCTGGGCGTAATGGGCGGCTCGCTTTCCGAGGGTGTGGACTACATGAACAACCTCCTGTCGGCGGTGGCCGTTGCAGGTCTCCCTCTTTCCCCCCCGAGCGTTGAGACCGAAGCGCTGAAGGATTACTACTCCAGAAAGTTCGGGCAGGATAAGGGCTATAAATATGCCTATCTCTTCCCCGCAATAAACAGGGTTCTGCAGGCGGCAGGCAGGGCTATTCGGAGCGAGAGCGATAGGGGCTTGATATTCCTCATGGACGACAGGTATGCGGAGCCGAGATATTCATCCCTTCTGCCTGAAAACTTCAGAGGAGAGAAGGTAACGATACTGGGACGGACAATAGAGGACTTTTTCGCATAAATCCCCGAAAGAAGGCCAGAAGAGGCGGTTTTTTAGAGGATACGGTTTTCCGCAGTTTTGGCAATATCTGTGTAATTTGTACCGGAATCTGGTATTTTTCCCGCAAACTATTTATAGGCGACCCTCCTTTGGGCGGCCAACCTCTTAAGGAGGCAAAAAAATGAAGGGAACACTCTCGCTCAGAATACTGGGCGAACACCTTGTAAAAGGTGAGATGAAGCCGAGTGAGGACATAAGCATAAAAATAGACCAGACCCTCACTCAGGATGCGACCGGAACAATGGCCTACCTTCAATTCGAAGCTCTTGGGATTCCGAAGGTAAGGACGGAACTTTCGGTGAGTTATATAGATCACAATACCCTGCAGCAGGATTTTAAGAACCCGGACGACCACAGATATCTGCAGAGCGTGGCTGCCAGATACGGCATAATTCTCTCCAAAGCGGGGAACGGCATATGTCATCAGGTGCATCTGGAAAGATTTGCCAGACCGGGGCGAACCCTTGTTGGCTCGGACAGCCATACACCCACGGCCGGCGGCATCGGAGAACTGGCTATAGGAGTCGGCGGTCTTGATGTCGCTCTTGCAATGGCGGGCAATTCCTTCCGTCTGAAGATGCCGGAGATTCTCGGGATCCGTCTTAGCGGAAAACTGCAGAGAGGAGTTGCTGCCAAGGATGTAATTCTGGAGGTCCTGAGGCGCATGGATGTCAAAGGTGGTGTGGGAAAAATTCTTGAATACCATGGGCCGGGCGTAGAGAGCCTGTCGGTCCCGGAAAGGGCCACCATAACAAACATGGGTGCGGAGACCGGTGCCACCACCAGCATATTTCCCAGCGACGAGATTACCAGAGATTTTCTGAGGTCCATGGGAAGAGAAGGGCAGTGGGTTGAACTCAAAGCGGATGAAGATGCGGAATATGATGAGATAATAGAGATAAATCTATCCGAACTGGAACCGCTCATTGCACAGCCCCACTCTCCCGGCAATGTTACCACGGTAAAGTTGCTGGAGGGAATGAAGGTGCATCAGGTTGCCGTCGGCTCCTGCACAAACTCTTCTTTCAAGGACCTCATGACCGCAGCTGCCATGTTGAAGGGGAAGAGCGTACATCCGGACATTTATCTCGCCATATCTCCCGGAAGCAGAACGGTTCTGGAGGAGATTTCACGAAACGGTGCGCTGGCCACCATGCTGGAAGCAGGGGCGAGAATTCTGGAAAGCGCTTGCGGCCCGTGTATCGGTCAGGGATTTGCTCCTCCCTCCAAGGGCATTTCAATCCGCACATTCAACAGAAACTTCGAGGGAAGAAGTGGTACGAAGGATGCAAAATTATACCTCACCAGCGTGGAAACCGCAGTTGCGAGCGCGATAACCGGGAAGCTGACGGACCCGCGGGGCTTCTCTCCCGATAGTGCGGAAATAGAGATCCCGGAGCTTTTCCGTGTCGATGATTCGCTTGTTATTTATCCACCGAAGGACGGCAGCAGTGTGGAGATTATCAGAGGGCCTAACATCGCACCCCTGCCCCCTCTTATGCCTCTTCCCGATTCTCTAGAAGGAGAGGTTCTGATAAAAGTGGAGGATAATATCACCACGGACCATATTATGCCTGCCGGAAGGTACCTGCCGCTCAGAAGCAACATACCGGAGTATGCAAAGCATGTATTCGAACAGATAGACCCGGATTTCCACGATAAGGCCATGGAACGGGGCGGTGGAATAATAGTCGGAGGAGAGAACTACGGTCAGGGGTCCAGCAGGGAGCACGCCGCACTCTGCCCCAAGTATCTCGGGATCAAGGCTGTTGTGGTGAAGAGTTTTGCCAGAATACACCTTGCTAACCTGATAAACTTCGGTATTCTTCCTCTGATATTCGTCAACCCGGAGGACTATGAAAGGGTGAACGCAGGAGACAGACTCAGAATAGATGTGCGAGACCTGAACGCCGCACTCTATCTGGAGAATCTGGCCACAGGGGAAAGATACCCCGTACAACACGGAATGAGCCGGGACGACATCGAAGTGATGAAAGCGGGAGGAAAACTCCCGTATGTTCGGAGCAAAACCGCTTAAACCTATAGAATCCCATGAAATAATATGGAGGAAAAACAATGCCTGAAAATAAGATAAGGCTGGAGAACCCGATAGTTGAGATGGACGGAGACGAGATGACCAGAATAATCTGGCAGATGGTGAAGGAAAAACTGATACTTCCCTACCTCGATGTGGACCTCAAGTACTACGACCTGCACATAAAAAATAGGGACAATACCGATGACAGGATCACCGTAGAAGCGGCCGAGGCCATAAAGAAGTACGGTGTGGGAGTGAAGTGTGCCACCATAACCCCCAATGCCGCAAGAGTGGAGGAATACGGCCTGAAAAAGCAGTGGGTGAGCCCGAACGGCACCATAAGGGCCATCCTTGACGGAACTGTGTTCAGAGCACCCATAATGGTGAAGAATGTGCCGCCCGCGGTGCGCAGCTGGAAGAAACCCATAATAATCGGCAGGCACGCCTACGGAGATATATACAAGAATGTTGAGATATCCGTGGAGGGGCCGGGAAAGGGAGAACTCTGCTTCACTCCGGCTGACGGAGGAGAGGTCATAAGAAAGACTGTTCATGATTTTGACGGGGCCGGAATACTCATGGGC